>SKON01000168.1 GCA_007120035.1 Myxococcales bacterium | reverse complement strand
CCGCCGCCAACCCCGACCCCACGATCCATACCGCCGCCAACCCCGACCCCACGATCGATGCCGCCGCCAACATTGCCGATGCGGATCGCCTCGGTGAGGCGTTCCCGAACCCACCGACGGACCCCAAGACGCCCTGAAAGTTGACCCGCGATGGCTCCCGACCTAGCCTGAACGAGTTGTGGCTACCACCTACCTGGGAGTTCTTATGTCGTCACGCTTGGCCCTGTCGTTGTTGTTCGCCTGTATCGTCGCCTCTGCCCTCCTCTCGGCCTGCGGAGAACCCGAGGAGCTGGACAACCAGAACCAAAACCAGGAGGAGTGCACCTCCCTGCCGGTTTGCGATATCGGCGACCAGCAGGTCAGCACTTGCCCCGACGGGGTCACCTGCTACGAGCGAACCGTCTGCGACGAGACGATCACCTGCGTGATGGACGAGGCCTGCGACCTGCCGACAGGCTGCCCGGCCGGGTGGTCTGAGGTCCAGACCTGTGACGGCGTGGCCGAGGATTGCGAGACCTTCGAGACCTGCGACGGCTCGATCCTCTGCGCCGAAGACGGCGACGAGTGTACGGACACCCCGAGCTGCCCGGCGGACTCCACGGAGGTGCCGACCTGCCCGGCCGACGCCTCCTGCGAAGAGGTCACCGTCTGCGACGAGACCATCGTCTGCCAGCACGACGAGGAGACCTGCATCGAAGAGCCGGAGTGCCCCGCGGAGTACACCGAGGTGGACCAGTGCCCGGCCGACACGACCTGTGTCGAGATCGAAGACTGCGATGGCGACGTCTTGATCTGCGAGCCCAAGGAGACCTGCACGGGTCTCCCCGAGTGTAGCGGCGACGACCCCGAGGTCGACGAGTGCCCCGAGGGCGCGACCTGTGAGACCGTGGAGGTCTGCGAGGTGGAGATCCTCTGCATGACCGAGGGCCCCACGGTCTGCGGCGACTACGGCTGCCCCGACGGGTTCTCGGCGGCCACCCCCTGCGAAGGCGAAGACGAGTGCTTCTTGATGTCCGGGTGCGATGACGACGTCCTCTGCGGCGGCGCTTCGGCGCCCGACCCCTGCGACGCCGAGGCGGCCTGCCCCGCCGGGTGGGGCGTCTTCGAAGACTGCGAGACCCACCTCGACGTCTGCGCCCTCTCGGCGGTCTGCGACTCCACCCTGGAGTGCGCACCCCAGGAGCTGATCGACGCCTACCACGATCCCTGCTCCACGGACTGCCCCGACGGGTTCTCGCCGGTGGCCACCTACGCCGAGTGCACTGAAGACCTGGAGAACCACTGCCTGGACATCAACGCCTGCGGCACCGAAGTGGTCTGCCAGTCCGACCAACCCGTGGACTGCGACTTTCCCTTCGTGGTCTGTCCCATCGGCTACCTCGTCGACGACGAGTGCACCCCCGAGGACAACACCTGCATTCTCTCGGTGGTCTGTGGCGACGCAGCGTTCTGCGCCCTCGAGGACTGACCGGTCTCAGTCGGCCCTTCGCTCCAGGGTGATCTCCCGCATCTTCTCCTGGATCTCGATGCGAAGGGCCGACCGATTCTCGGAGTTCTCCACGATCCGGGCGGCCAGGGTCGCCTGGAGTTCGTCTTGCTCTTCCAAGCGCTCCAGGAGTTGGTCTCGGAGTGCCTGATTGCGGTCGCTGTCGCCCAGTGCCTGAATATTCTGGCGGAGCTCGTTGGTCCGAGACTGCACGTCCCGGCGGAGCTCTCGGTCTTCGGCGAGCTTGCGTTCGATGGCGGCGAGCTCGTCCAGGGACTCCGTAACGTCTCGGAGCTTTTCGGCGACGTCGGGCCGCAGGTCTCCCCGCTCCAACGCCGCGACCAAGAGGGGCTTGGCCTGGGCGTGAAAGACCTCCAGGTGTTGGGGCACCATCCGAACCTGGGCGATCTCCTGGGTGGTGTCCCCGTTGGCGGCGACCTCGATGGGCACCAGGTAGAAGGCGTCCTCCCTTCGCACCTCCAGGTCATCGCCGACCTGAAGCTCGAAGTTCTGATGCCGCGGAACCTGGACGTGGAGGGTCTGGTCTTCATCGAGACTGGAGGTGATCTCGAACCGCCAGATCTGGAAGTCCTCCCGCTGTACCTGGAGGCGACCGTCGACGATCCGGATCAGCTGGACCTGGCCGGAACGGTTGGACTGGCGGCGGTTCACGTGGACCCGTGACTCGATGGCGTAGGGCAACACGGCCCGCTCCCCCGGCGCGATCGCCGGGGTGATCCCCTCGCCGACGAAGGCCCCGTCTTTGTAGATAGCCACCGGCGAGCGCTGCACGGGACCGTCGGTGGTGTTCTGAAGCAGAAGCGATCGGTAGGGGTGATCCCGAGAGGCCCCGGAGCCAGGCTGGAAGACGAGCTTATCCTCACCGCCGACCCGGGCGTTGACCAGGGTGACCAGGGTGCTCGATCGATCCGGGAGGGTGACCCGTTCGGGGATATCAAACCGATAGAGGGAGTCCAGCTCTCGGACCTCGGCCCCGGCGCCCATTCCTCGAGAGGTCGAGGCCAGCCCCAGGCCCCCACCACCCGTGCGCCTCGGTGCCCTGTCATCATCGGCCTCCTCGGCCTCGGCGACATCGGCGAAGTCCAGGTTCATCCCACCTGACGGCGCCGCCTGCTGGGCCGCTCTCCCCCGCGCAGACGCAGGCCTATCGGGCTCTGCCTCCACGGGCGATGGAGACGGCGTGGCCCGCATCGGCGCCGGCGGGCGGAGGTCCACGGCCTGAGGCACCCCGTAGCCCGACATATCGGGCCGCTGAATCCGGATGGGGCTGTGAAGGTCGAACCGGAACGACAGGGGCGTCCCCGACGCCAGGCTCAGCTCCACGTCGTTCCAATCCTCACCGGAGAGGTTATCCACCACGGCCCACCCCTGGAGGTGGAACTCGTCGCCGTCGATCAGCACCCGGTAGGCCGGCTTCCACAGGGGCATCTCCACCACCCAGGCCACCAGGAGCTCCCGGCTGCGCTCCCCCGGGGGGAATCGGAGGGTGAGCTCCACGGACTGCCAGTCGTCGGCGCTCATGCTCTCGTCCAGGCTCTGGCGGATCCGCATCGCCACGGCGTCGTTCTCCAGTTCCACCTCTTCGATATCCGAGAGGGCGATGAACCGGGCTCGGCTCCCGTCGACGAGGAGGCTGATCCGGGGCGGCGACGCCTCGACCCCCAGGATCCGCCCTCGGGTCCGCTGCTCTTTGTGCCGAATCCGCACGTCGGCGCCCCGCAGAGACTGCAAGAACGCCAGCATCCCCTGGGCGTCGCCCACCTCCGGCAGGGCCAGGCCATCGCCCTCGGCGGCTCGGGCCGGCAGCGACACCGTCGCCGGGGTCCCGTGATCGAGGTCCACCACCACGAGGCTGCTCAACACATCGTTGATCTGGTCCGGCCGCAACCGCAGGGTCAACGTGTCCTCCGTGACCGTCCCCGACCGCTCCACGTAGGCCACCCCGGACTGGTAGAGGATCACCCGATCCACGGCCAGATCGGGCCCATCGGACTGGTGCGCGCAGGCGCTGAGGACGGTGACGAGAGCGACGAGGGCGGCGGCGAAGAGAACGCGGGGGATCATGGGAAACTCCGTTGCGGTGGGGCGATGATCGTAACCCACCTTACAAACGAAGCACAGAGGGGTTTGGATCTATACCGCGAATCTAGACCGCGAAGTGTAGCTTCTCTCGCCGTCGCAACACCCCGGCGACGCTGCCCAGGACCACCACGGTGAACCCGCCGAGGACGGCGAGGTCCACCAGATAGGTCGTCTCGGCGTCGCCGAAGTATCGGTTCAAGGGGTGGGGGACTGTCGGGGGCGCCGGCAGCCCCGGCAGCGGCGCCGACGGCAGGTCCTCCAGGCGCCACTCATAGGCGTCGTGGAGATGCTCGGTGTGGAGGACCGCCTCGAAGCCCCACCGGCTGATCGCGGCGGACGAGACCACGCGAGTGGCGGGCTCCATACGGTCCACAGGCATGATCGCGCCCCCCAGGATCACCTGGGGGATCAGCAGGATCGGGACCAGGGCGATGGCCGCCTCCGAGGTCCGGACCACGGCGGATAAGAAGAGCCCCGTGGCCACCCCGGCCATGGCGCAGCTCCAGAGCACGGCCAGGTGCAACAGGGGCGGCCCGTGGAAATCCAGGGGCACATAGGTCAGGGCCAGGAGCGCCACGCATTGGATCAGGCAGAGCACTCCCAGCACGGCGAACTTGCTGGCCACATACGCCGAGATCGACAGGCTCACCATCCGCTCTCGGCGGTAGATCGCCTGCTCACCGACGATCTCCCGGGCGGCGTTGGAACATCCAAACCAGATCGCCGAGATCACCAGCAAGAAGAGCGCCAGCGGGGCCTGCTCCATCCGGCTCATCATCGTCCCGGACTGCTCCATGAACACCAGGTTCAACAAGAGCGCCACGATGGGGGCCTGCACGAGCAGGATGAAGGTCCCCATCCGGTCCTTCAGCTTGATATCCAGGTACCGCCGGGACAGGGTGGCGAACTCCCGCAACGAAAACCGGGGCGCCTTGCGCTTGCTCTTACTCGTGAGCCGCACGTCGGTGTGATTCTTGCGACGCTCGGCGACGAACTCCTCAAAATAAGGGCTCTGCTGATACCGGGCCGCGAAGGTCCTCATCGGTTCGCCGGCCCGCTTCGCCTCCATCAGGGGCCTCATGCAGGTGCCGGGGTCGGCGAGGATCTCCTCGGCCTCCGGCGTGTTCGGGCTCAGGTCGGGGTGGAAGAAGTGGAACGAGTCGGGGAAGGCCGGCCCGTAGTACACCTGCTCCCCATCGGCCAGATAGAGGGTGTTGTCTAGGAGTCGATAGGCCTGCAGCGACGGCTGGTGGATGGTCAACAAGATCGTCTTGCCCCGGTCGGCGAGCTGCCGCAGCAAGCGCATCACGTTCAGGGCGTCCTCGCTGGCCAGACCGCTCGTGGGCTCGTCGAGGCAGAGGAGGCTGGGGTTGGTCAAGAGCTCCATGGCCAGGTTGACCCGCTTGCGCTGGCCCCCGGAGATCCCCTTTCGCTCCGGGGAGCCGATGCGGAGGTCCCGGGTGTCGAAGATCTCCAGATCCCGCAACACCTGGTCGATACGGCGGTCGATCTCCGCGTCGGTGGTGTCCGGAGGCAGCCGCAGCTTGGCCGTGTAGTAGAGCGCCTCGTACACGGTCAGCTCGTTGTGGATGATGTCCTCCTGGGGAACATATCCGATGGCGCCGCGGTATCGATCGTAGTGACTGATCAGCTCGTCGCCGTTGAGCATGGTCCGCCCCCGGGTGGGGCGCGTGTAGCCGATCAGGGCGTTGAGGAGTGTCGTCTTTCCCGCCCCCGACGGGCCCAGGAGCCCCACGAGCTCCGTGGGGTACACCGTGAAGGACACGTCGTTGAGGATCTGGAGCTTTTTGCCCTGGTGGTCCACCTCGACCTGGAGGTTCTCGGCCTGCAGCAAGATGTCGCCGCGATAGCTCTTCTGGACCGTGTTCCGCTCCAGATCGAGGCGCACCGCGTAGGACCCAAAGCTGATGATCTGACCGGACTCGATGGGCACCCGGGTGACCCGCCGACCTTCGATGAAGGTGCCGTTGGCGCTGCCCAGGTCCTCCAGAAACGCCCCCTCGGGGGTCCGCACCAGGCGGGCGTGGTACCGGGAGATCTGGGGAGCGTCGAGGACGATGTCGTTGTCGGCGCCACGACCGAAGGTGACCAGAGACTGATCTCCGGGGAAGCTCATGGCCCCCCGGGGCAGCGACGGCTGATCGGCGAAGAGGAAGTCCCGCACCCGGTTCAGGGGGAACCGATAGCTGCCGAGGAAGAGCACGTCCTCAGAGGACACCACGGCGGTGCGGACCTGGTGGTGGCGATCGTTGACGAAGGTGCCGTTGGCGCTGTCCAGGTCCTTCAGGCGCCAGGTGTCCTTGCCCAAGGGAGTCAGGAGTACGTGCTCCCGGGAGATCTGCGGGGCGTCGAGGACGATGTCGCAGGAGCCGTCGCGACCGATGGTCACCGGCGTGGCGTCGGCGGCGGGGGCGGCCTCGGCGGTCGTATGCAGCCGAGCCAGATGGGCCGGAGTGAGCTCGAACTCATAGCTCCCCAGGCCGATCCGGGCCCCGGGCTGGACGTATGCCTGTTGGACCCGCTGCCCGTCGACGAAGGTGCCGTTCGTCGAGGCCAGGTCCCGGATCACGACCCCCCGGGAGGTCTTGGTCAGGACCGCGTGGTGGGAGGAGACCTGTGGGACGGGCACCACCAGGTCATTGTCCTGAGCGTAGCCCATCCGCAGGGTCGGTAGATCCGAGCCTTCACCGTTGAGATCCGCCGGGAGGGGCTCCTCCTTAGCGTCGCTCACGGCGTCGCCGGGGCTCGTCTCCCCGAAGTCCAGCAGGCGGTCAGCCTCGCTGAGCGCGTCGATCCCGGGCGGGGGCTCGAAGGCCTCCAGAGGTAACGCTTTCGTCTCGGGTCGAGTGGTCTCGAAGGGGTCTTGCGCGAACCCGGGGACGGTCACCCCGCACTGGCCGCAAGCCATCATGTCCGCGTCGAGATCGGCGCCGCAGTTGGGGCATTCTGTGGGGGTGTGGTCGTCGCTGGTCATAGCGGCTAGAACCTACCAGCAAAGTGCGGCAGGGGGTAGGGGTGTGATCGGGGTTCGCGGGGGTTCGCGATCATCTCCGTACGTGTGGGCGGCAAAGGAGATCGGGACGTCGGGGTTCGCGGAAGGACACCGGAACGTCCGGGTTCGCGGCGGGTCATTTCCGAGCATAGTTCAGGGCCCCCACGGTCCACCCCGGGACAAGCCCCGGGGCTATAGGTAGCGGGGCTCCGCAGGGGCCAAGGCCCCGCTCCGCCTGAGATGTTCTACACATAGTTGGCCACTTGAGAACCAACCTGGTGCGGAGTTCGACGGTGCCGGAATGAATCCGGGCCTGGTTCGGAACGACTCCGTTCTCCAAAACATCGAAGGCGGAGCGGGGCCTTGGCCCCTGCGGAGCCCCGCTACCTATAGCCCCGGGGCTTGTCCCGGGGTGGACCGTGGGGGCCCTGTACTCTGTTTGGTAATGATCCGCCGCAAACCTCGACGCTCCGATGTCCTTCGCCGCAAACCTCGACGTTCCGGTGTCCTTCGCCGCGAACCTCGACGTCATAAATTCCTGTGCCGTGAGCCCCGACGTTTCAGAACCGTGCCCATTGGGGTTCGCAGGTATTTCGTACGTTCGGGCGCCGCCCATACCTACATACAAAGCTCCCCGTCCGTCCCCCGCACGCAGTGGAACCGCTCCTGCATGGAGGCCACCCGCCAGGCGTCGCCGTCTGCCTCGAGCATCACCATAATATCCTTACCGGCCAGGGAGTCGTCCTTGAACCCCCATAACAAGAGGGCTCCCCCGGCCTCGTCACCGTCTATGTAGGCCCGGGCGGTCAGCTCTCGGAGGTCCATGCCCAGTTGGGCGTCGATGTCGACGGCCTGCTGAAGCGCGACAAGGGCCCCGCCGGGGGCTGGAAAGGTCTCGTCCCGGAGCGCCGCCGGCACCTCGGCCTCTCGCCAGTCCGTGGTTCCCGGGTTCGCGAAATCCGGATTCGCCGTCGCCGTGAACTCCTCCATCCGGCGATTCTCAAGCAGCCCTTCCCGGGACCAGCGTTGAACGCTGCCCGATGGGGCCGATTCCTCGGCTACGGCTTCCTCAGCAGTCTCCCCCTCAGCCGTCTCCTCCTCAATCGTTTTCTCCTCAGCGACCGACTCCTCAGCGGTCATCGCCGCCGGCTCGTCAGCCACGGCTTCCTCGCTCTGCCCCGGGGTCTGACAGGCCACAAGACCACCGATGCAGCCCACGCTCAGCCCCACCACGAGGCACCCTCTGATCCAATCATTCATGGTCATCTCCTCAATTCCCGCCGCATACGAGTTCCAGAGACCAGGCGTCCAGGAATGCGTCCGTAAACGACGCCTGGTTGTCCAGGATCAACGTCCAAGTTCCATCGCCCAGCCGACTCTCAAAAGCGTCGAGAGACTCGTCGGGCTCCATTGTGTCGGGGAACACGATGGGGTTGGTGATCGCCCCGGCGGACCGGTCGTTGACGCGCACCGTGGTCCCGTCGGGGCCCTGAAGATCCCAGTACATGAAGGACTTCAACCCGGCGCTGAAGTCCACGGTCACTTTGACCTCCGCCACAAAGGGGCACCCCGAAATCACGATCTCCGAGGTCTCGATCCCCGTGGCGTCCCCCGTGGGCTCGATGAAGAGCGGCGGGTCGTGCTCTCGAGAGCCCTGCACCAGGAAGATCTCCGTTCCCTCAAAGGTCAGGGTGTAGCTCTCCACGTCGGTCTGGGCCTCTACGATCAACACATAGACCCCGGACTGGAACGAGGGCGCCGCGATGGAGATCTCTTCAGTCCCGGCCCCGGAGATCGTCGGCATCTCGGCGTCGATCCGCTCCAGGGTCATGGCCAGCCCCTCCTCTTCTCCAGCCAGGGCCGTGACCAACAGGAAGAGGTCGTTCAGCGCCCGGAGCACGAACACATCTCGCTCACCCTCCAGGAGGGCCCCCTGGGTCACGGTCACGTCGGCGTCCCCCTCCAGGGTCAGGGAGTCCGTTCGGGGGCGAATCTCCCCTTCCAGGACCGCCCCAAGGACGGGGTCCTCAGCGTCGTTGTAGAGCTGCAACGAGTACTCACCGTTGGCGGGCAAGAGTTCCAGGATCTTGACCGCATCGTCGATAGCCGGGCGGTCAAAGACGGGCACCCCGTCGGGGTTGAGGAGCCGTAGCCCCGGGGTAGCCCCATCGAAATATCCGGCGTGGCCCACGAGGACGTCGAAGGTCTCGGCGGTGAACTCGAACTCCAGCATGTCCCCGGGCTGCAACATCGTCAGGGGCTCGGCGGTCACCTCCACGTCCAACCCTCCACCCAGGGCGTTGAAGGGGCGGACCACGAGGATCACGACCCCTTCGTTCCACAGGTTGAAGGAGAACTCCTGGGAGACCCCGGTGTTGGCGAAGTTCTCGATCCGCTCTCCCTCGAGATCATAGACCGACACGTCCGGTCGCCCAGACCCCACGGAGGCTCGCCCCGTGATCCGGGCCGCCGTGGCGGCGTCGATCAACATGTACTGCCAATTCCCGCGCTGGAGCCCGTCCGTAGAGAAGGTCCACTCCTCTTCGACGGTCTCCTCGGTGCCCACGTTCAGGGTCGGTACGTCCTGGGCCGTAATCGTGGCGAAGAACCCCTGGACGTCGTTGGACGTGGAGTTCTCGAATACCACCGTGTAGGTGCCTGTCTCCGGAGCGTACACGAAGGCCCGATCCCCATCGTTGATCCCGTAATTGGGACGATTCAGCGCCAGGACCTCGTCCTCGAAGAGGGTCTCACCATTGACGCCGAGGATCCGCCCGTCCAGGGTCGTCGCGCCGTCGGACCGGTGGCCGCCGAAGATCATCTGTCCCGCGGTGGCCTCTACGGTGTAGCTGACGCTCGTGCCCGACGCGATGGTGGAGGTCTCAAAGGCGTTGGCCATAAGGTCCGCCCTGGCGCCCCGGGTGGCCCGAGTGTCGAAGAGGAGATATCCCGGGCCGCCGCCTGTGTGCTCCAGGACCACCAGGGATCCCTCGATCAGGCTGAAGCTCTCTCCGAAGGTCGTCGGCGAGGTCCAGTACTCCACCACGGGGTTATCGACGTCAGCCCCGAGGGCCTCGGGGAGAAAGAGCACCTGTTCCCCATCGGGCAAATCGACCTCGAAGAAATTCTCCGTGGTGTTCCGGAGATCGATCTCGAGGGTCTGGTCAAAGAGATCCCAGGACGCCGGCTGGGGCGCTTCGATGGTCTCGATCACGCCCACGTACTCCCAGGACGTGGACCCGTGGCCACCGGGCATCCCCGACACCGAGGTGTCCACGATCAGGTCGTAGGTCCCGGAACCGGGCGCGAGGATCGTCCGGTGGGGGACATTGGTCAGCCCCGCCAGCGCCCGACGCTCCCAGGTACCGACAGCCCGACGCACTCGAAACCCCGGCGACGGCAGCCCCCGGGAGTAGAGGGTGATCTCCACCCACTGCCCCTCGCTGAGCTGCGTGGAGTACACGTGAAAGAGGCTGGAGCCGGGCATCATGGTGCCCGTAAAGACGACTCGATCCCCGGGCTGGCTCCCCAGGTCGAGGGACACTCCCTGAAAGAACTCCACGTCCGCTTCTGCGGCGAGCTCGTCGGCGACAGTGGAGAAGGGCCGGCATTGGTTGCCCACCTGCACGGTGTCCTCACCGCACTCCACAAGCCCCACGTCGACGCACTCGCCGAGGATCACGTCGAACTCGGTCCGTCCCGAGCAGGCGCTGGGGTCGATCACGCATTGGGTCTCGTCCAGATCCGTCCCGGGGCCGCATACCGACGAGGCGATCCGGCACTCCCCGTCGGCCAGCACCGTGCCGGGGCCACAGACCATGGCGTCTTCGACGACGCATCGGCTCCCGACCTCGACGGTTCCGGGGCCACATGAGATCTCCGTGTCCGACAGGCAGGCCTCGGCCTCCACGTCGTAGCTCGACCCCGTCCCACAGTAGACATCGGGATCGGCGCATTGCCCCGCCGGGGTCGGCACCTGCCCGTCGGGGCAGTCGATCTCGGCGAGCACGCAGACGCCCCCGGCGAGCACCGTTCCGGACCCACAGGTGATCTCGTCGGTGATGGGAGCGGGATCGACGCCGTCGTCACCGCCGCAGGCCGTAGCACCCAGCAGAAGCCCTACGCAGAGAAGGACCACTCTTCGAAACAATGAGTTCATGTCCTACCCGCCTTTGGACCGTTTCAGCCGCCGATCAAGCAGAAGAGATGTACCGTCCACGACGAGAGGTTGGCGCTTCCAGGCAAGAAGCCGCCAGGAGGCTGATTCGCCACCTCCAGCTGCCACTCCCCTTGTCCCACTTCACCGAGGAACGCATCCAGGGACTGCGCTGGCGCCGTCTGATCCGGGTACGTGGTCTGGTGGGTCCCGGACGTGCCGCTACGGAGCGCCACCGAGGTCCCAGAAGGCCCCACGAGATCGATGTAGATCTCCGACGCGAAGGAAGCCGACAGATCGACGGACACGCTGATATCCAGAATCGAGCTGCAGGGTCCCATATCCAAGGTAGACGCGTAGGTCGTCGACACATCGATCGACGGCGAGTACGACGTGGTGGCTTCCACGTCGTCTTCGTACACATCGGTGACCTCCATGGACCCCTGGAACCCGGCGGTCATATTGGTCTGGGCATCGAACCGCACCAGGTACAGGCCCTCCTCCAGCTCAGCGATCACCTGATTGGCGCCCTGCCCCACGGTGTTTCCGCTTCCATCAAAGAGGGTCACGAGGGCGTTGGCCGTCCCCGACAACGAGAGGATCACAAGGTCCTCCACGGTGCTCTCAAAGGTCATGAAGTGAGCGTGACGCTCCGGGATGTTGACGTTCGTGGAGAACGAGAGCTCCTCCTCGAACTCCCCGAGATCCTCGGCGGTCTCCACCCGCAGGTCCGTGGTGAAGAAGCCCAGATCCGATCCGGTGTTATTGGTGAGCTCTACGGTGACCGTCGTGGCCGTCGGGGAGAAGGCGTAGAGCGAGATCTGCCCCAGGACCTGGTCCCAGGAGGCGAGCTCGCTGATCGTCGAAAGCTCGGTGGCTCCGTCGAGGATCCGGGCACTCAACGCTGCTCCCGAGAGGTTGAACTGAGAGACCCCCACGTACTGGTTGGCGTCGAGCTCCACGTCCATCGTCATCGACGCGCCGTCGGCGAGCTGCTCGCCAGCCAGGATATCTGCGCCATAGCTGACCTGTGCCCCGTAGCCGTACTCCCGATCGACGAGGAGGTAGAACTCATCGGCCGGCGCCGTCAGCGACACCGAGGATCCTTGCAGAGGCACAACGTCTACCAGGGTCTCCAGATCGGTCCACACCTGGATCTCGGCGTCCGCCGAGTGGGGCAGCGACGTAAACACGAAGGCCAGGCCGGCGCCTTCCTCGGTGCCCGTGACGTGATAGAGGTTGTCCATGAGGTTGCGGACGTTGCCGCTCATCGAAGCGTTGGGCAGCTCCACCTCTTCGGCCTCCGGGGGATCCACGACCTCCAGGTATCCCACGTAGTCCCAGTCCTCGCCGCCGGCGGGGCCCAGGTTCCCCAGGATCTGAGGCATATTCGAGATCGTCATGGTGTAGGTGCCCGTGGAGGGGATGGCCACTTCGCGGAACACCTCGAGGCCGGCGCCCAGGTCACTCAGACGGAAGTAGTCGCCCTCGCTCTCCAAAAGGAACCCCGGCTCGGGCAGTCCCAAAGAGTAGACCCCAAGGCGCACCCACTGGCCGGCGGCGGCGGAGAAGGTCAACACGTCTTCGTCCTGAACGGGCTCTCCGTCGACGAACTCGGGAGCGGCGATATTGCCGGTGAACACGTACCGCTCGCCAACATCCTGGAGGGTCGCCTCACCGGCGCCGGTGGCCGTGAGATCCAGGTCGGGATCGTCGGCCAGGGCTTCAAAGAACGCTCGAGCGGGCTGACAGACTCCCTCCACGTTCAGGGTCCCGGAGCCGCAGGTCAGGTTCGACAAGGGCACACAGACCTGGTTGGTGGTGTCGAAGGCCGTCCCTTCGCCGCACACATCTGGCGAGGGACGACACTGCTGTGGTCCACCGACGGTGGTCCCATCGCCGCACACATCGTCGTGCAGCCGGCACTCTCCGTCGGCCACCACGGTCCCTTCTCCGCAGGTGGTCACGAACTCCGGCAAGCACTCCCCGTCCTCATTGGGCTCGGTGTTCGGGCCGCATACCAGGTTGATGTTGGAGACGCATCGGCCGGTGTCAGGGTTGAACTGCGTGCCCTCACCGCAGTAGTCGGCCCGGACGCATCGACCATCGGAGAGAGCCACCTCCCCTTCGGCGCACTCCACGTCGGGGACGCAGGTCGAGCCTTCCAGACGGGTGTCTTCCCCGCACTCGATGATGTCCTCCTCTTCTTCCTGGGGAGGCTCGGAGCCGCCGCAGGCCGTAAAGGACACCGCCAGGAGTGCCAACAACAAGGTCTTCAGGGTCTTCTTCATTCGTCTATCGTCCTGTCTGAAAGACCGATCCGGGACCGGTCAGGTTCTCTAGCAGCTCAACCGCAAGGTCCAGGTGAACACGTCACTCGTGGAGGCCCAGGAGTGGTCGACGTCCAGGTTCCAGGTGCCGTTTCCGTTCTGCCCAAAGAGGGGGTCAAAGGAGTCGATCGGCTCGTGATCCGTGGGGAACACAAATTCGCCGACCGCGAAGCTATTCCCCGGCGTCGTAGAACTAAAGGTGAGGTTCCAGATATCAAAGGAGTCCCCGCTGGGCGCCGTCAAAAGGAAGTCCAGGTCCATCCTCCACAGGTTGCCGTTCTCAAAGTCGAAGATCAGCTCGATCTCGCTGATCACGGGGCATCCAGAGATCACGATCTGGGAGTCCGTGGTCATGATGCCAGACACGGAGATCGGATCCGAGGTGACCTCGATCACGTTGGAGACCGTAGAGGACCACTGAATCTGATATCCCTCCTCCAGATCGGACTCGGCGATGAGCTCCACCAGATAGAGGCCGCTGCCCTGGTTGCTTCCGCCAACGATCACCTCTTCTTCGCCGGTGTTGGAGGAGACCGTCGATCCGGTCAGCATGTTCCAGAACCGCATGGTGAACTCCCCGGCGTCGGCCTGACCGACCACCAGGTGGTTGAAGTTCGACCGGGTCCGCATCAGATAGAAGACCCGATCGCCGGCCCCCAAGAAGGGCGCCGTGAAGGTCTGATCGAACTCGTCCGCGAAGTCCATGTACTCCACCGGCGTGTCGACCTCGATGTCGACCACCGCCCCCAGGGTCGGGGTGTCGCTGTTGTTGACCAGCTCCAGGGTGTAGTCCCCGTTGGCGGGCAAGAGCTCCAAGATCGTCCGCGACGTGGAGCTCATCGGCGCGTCCTCGAAGACCACATCGCCCACCTGGTTCAACAGGCGTAGATCCGGCGCTCCTCCCTGCCCATAGGAGACCTCTCCGTGGAGGATATCGAAGGTGCTGGCCGAAAATTCCTGGACGATACTATCGCCGGGCTGAAGAGCCTGCAGGGGGGTCCCCTCGAGTTCGACCTCCATGCCTCCGCCCAGAGCGTTCCATGGGCGGATAATCATCAGGTAGGTGCCGGCTTCCTCGATGGTGAAGTTCACCGACTCCGTGGTCCCCGCCGAGGTGAAGCTGAAGAGCTGATCCCGATCGAGGTTCAACACATAGACCTCCGGGTCGCCGCTGCCCACGGAGACCTCTCCTTCGATCCGGAAAGCCACGTCGCTGTCGATCACCACGTAGCTCCAGAATCCTCGCGCCAGCCCGTTGGTCGAGAAGGTATGGGAGAACGACGTCGACTCGTCGGGGTCGATCTCAAAGGTCGGGACCTCGCCCACCGACGACGTGGGCAGGAAGCCCGTCACCGTATTGGACGTGGTATTCTCGATCACTACCTGATAGGTGCCGTCTTCGGGTACGTAGAAGTAGTCCCGATGGGTCTGGGCCATCGTGTAAGAGCTGCGGTTCTCCGCCAGCAGTGACGACGTGGAGTAGAGCTCCAGGCCGTCCCGCACCACTCGCCCCGAGAGGGTCGTCTCGCCGTCATTGCGATGGGAGATGAAGAGCATCTCGCCGGCCTCGGCGAAGAACTCCTCGGTTTGGCTCACCCCGGCGGGCAGGTTCAACGTCTCCGTGGCGTGCATCGCGAAGTCCGTTCGGGGCCCCAAGAAGTCTCGGGCATCCACGAGGAGATACTTGGTGGTCAGCCCCCCTCCGGGGAGCACGAACCCCGTCCCTTCTTGGGCGGTGACCCGCTCCGAGAAGGTCGTCGGCGACTCCCAGACCTCTACGGTGACCTGATCGGCGTCGACACCCAACATCCCGGGGGTGATCAACGCCTGAGAGTTCGCCGGGACGTCGACGCGGATGAAGTTCTCCGCCGTCTCCTGGAGGTTTCCGGTCAGGGACTCCTCAAAGATATCCCATTGCCGGGGCTCCGGTCCTTCGATCACTTCGATCACGCCCACGTATCGCCAGTCCGTACTTCCGAAGGTCCCGCCCGCCCCGGAGACGCTGGTGCTGACGATCAGGTCAAACTGACCGCTCGTTGGGAAGACAACCTCTCGATGAGGCACGCTGGAAAATCCGGGGGAGACTCGACGCTCCCAGGTCCCGACGGTCTGTCGGATCCGGAACCCCGGCGAAGGCAGCCCCAGGGAGTACAACCGAATCGAGACCCACTGCCCTTCCGTGCCGTTCAGGTTGTAATTATGAAAGAGGTTTCCGGGGTTCATGGTCCCCGTAAACACCACCTGATCGCCCACGTTGGAGCCCAGGCTGATCGTGGCGGACTGGCTGTGGACCACGTCGGCGGCGGCGGCGAGCTCTTCGGCCTCGGTGTAAAAGGGCACGCAGCGGTTGCCGCTCTGGATCGTCCCGGTCCCGCACTCCACCAGCCCCGTATCGACGCACTGGCCGAGAACCACGTCGAATTCGGTCCGACCCGCGCAGGCCGTGTCGGCGAGCTCACAGTAGATCCCTTCCAGGCTGGTGCCGGTCCCACAGACCGACTCGGAGATCACGCACTCTCCATCGGCCAGGACCGTGCCGGGGCCACAGACCTGTGCGTCTTCCACGACGCATCGGCCCCCGACCTCGATCGTCCCCTCACCGCATCGAATATCCACCGTGGACACACACCGCTCCGTGGCGGTGTCGTAGGACGCTCCCGTCCCGCAATACACGTCGGGATCGGCGCAGATCCCCGCTGGAGTCGGCACCTGACCTTCTGGACAATCGATCTCGGCGACCACGCAGGTCTGCTCTTGGAGGACCGTGCCGGGGCCGCACTCGACCATGGGCTCCGTCTCACCCCCGGTCTCCTCTTCTTCCTCTCCTCCACAGGCCGCCACTATCAGCAGGCAGCACAACATAGCGAGTAGAGACCGCGTTCGTAACCAGTCTGGGTTCTTCAAATCTGCTCTCCGACGTCGATTGTTCAGCACTTGATCGCGAGTCGCTTAACATGGCGATGAAGCAATTGAAACCCCCGCGCAGCGACCATACCGAAGAACGAATCGAAATTGAAGCCCAACCGCAAGGCTACCTCTGGGGGGCCCCGGTCGACGGCAGGAGAGAGAGCAGTACCAACGCGTAGAGAGGCATCATGGGAACTCGATACCGGGAGAGGGTCCCCAGGTTCGTGGTGGCCAGGCCCACGCCCAGGGCGAAGAGGAGCACGAAGACCGCAGAGAAGACCAGGATCGGCGAGGACGTCAGCGCTCGCCAGGCCCCCCGGAGTCCTCGGGTCTTCAGGATCCACCACCACATCAGGAGCACCGCCGTGGTCTCCAGGGCGTTGATCAGGGCCACCGGGTTATGGGCCTCGAAGAGGAAGGGTCGAAAGAGAGCCGCCGTCAGGGCCACCGGCGCGAAGGTCAACTGCTGGGAGAGGGACGTCGCACCGGCGTCTCCCATCGCGTACGACGACCCTCCCGTGATCCGTTCCCCGGTCTCCTGAAGCTGGGCCGCCTCCTGGGCCAGGGAGTCCAGCGAATATCTCGGGAAGAGCTCTCCCAGCCCCACCATGGCCACCACGGAGAGGCCGGCGGCACCGATCAGGTAAAACGGTCGAGAGGCGATCACCACCCGACCGTGGATCCTCAGGCTCCGCTCCCAGAACCACCACGTCAGGGCCGCCACGGTCATGGGAAAAAGGACGTAGGCCTTGGAGATCGCCACCAGCACGCCCCCGGCGAGGATCCAGAAGAGACCCCGGACCCGATGGGTCCCGGTGGTGATCCAGGCGTTGAGCCCGAAGATCATCCACCCCATCCCGGCCAGGGTCACCGCCTCCTTGACGACCCCGCTGGTCCAGAACACCGCCGACGGCACCAGGAAGACGGCGATCAACACCCGACGCCGATAGGCCTCCCCGAAGTGATCGCGGACCCCCAGGTAGAGGGCGAACTGCCCCGAGAGCGCCAGGAGACTGAAGAGAAGACCCGAGGCGTACTGCGAGGATCCCGTGAGGATCAGCGCGAACGCGGTCATCCCGATCAGGCTGGTCGTGGAGCTCCCCTCGGTCCCGAAGACGTCCATGGGCAGGTCCACATCCTGCTGCAGGATCAGCCCCAGGACCTCCGGCGCCCACCGACCCGGATCCTGGCGGATGTAATCCGCCAGGCCCTCGCCATAGTAGTAGTAGACCTCCAGGTCGCCGCGGCCGAAGAACTGGAAGGTCAACCAGATCAGGACGAACACGGAGACCACGTGGGCCCAGAAGCACCACCAGAGCACCCGGCGGTCGGGGCCGCTCAACCGGGTCTGGGCCACGGCGGTGGCCAGAAACCCCAGGGCGATCCAGATCCCTGTGGCCAGGACCTCGTTCATCGCAGGGCCTGTCGGCGGCGCTCCCCTCGCCATTGACTGCGGGAGGCCCACCAGGACTGAAAGACCAGCACGTTCCACAGCGGATAGGCCAGGTTTCTCCGCCCCGACAGGTGGTGCTCCCAGGCCTGGCCGATGGCCCGGGGATCGAAGAACCCCTCTCGCCGGAGCCGCTCCTCTCCCAGGAGGGCCTCAGCCCAGGGCCTCAGGGGGCCGCGGAGCCACTCGTCCAGGGGGATCCCGAACCCCATCTTGGGGCGATCCACCAGTTCCCGGGGGACATACCGATACAAGAGCTGCCGCAGCAGCCATTTGCCCTGGCCGCCTCGTATCAGCATCGACGTGGGCAGGGCGAAGGCCCACTCCACGACCCGATGGTCCAACAGGGGCACCCGGGCCTCCAGGGACACCGCCATGGACGCCCGATCCACCTTGGTGAGGATATCGTCGGGGAGATAGCCCACGAGATCCCGGTACATCCACTCCCGGGCCAGGTGACGATGGCGAGGTCCCGGGACCAGCGCCCGGGGGCGCTCCCGCACTCCCGGCAGGAGCACGGCCGGATCGGGCCACTCCGAGGTGAGCCGGGCGTAGAGTTCGTCTGTGGACCGAGCGCCCAGACACTTCGCCAGCTTGTGGATCTTATCGCCCACCAGCCGAGGCGGCGTGCCCCCAGGCAGGCCTCCCAGGGCTTGGGCGATCCCGTCATAGGCCTGCGGCGGCGCGCTCTGCAGAGCCGCCCCGATCACCTGCCGAGCCCCCCGGGGCATCAAGGTCAGCCACCACGACAGGGGGCGAGCCATCCGGTGGCGGTTGTAGCCCCCGAAGACCTCGTCACCGCCGTCACCGGAGAGGGCTACCGTGACCTCCCGCCGGGCCAGCTCGCTGACCAGATAAGTGGGGATCTGGGAGGAGTCGGCGAAGGGCTCGTCGAAGAGCTCGGGCAACCGCTCGATGATCTCCAGCGCTTCGGCGGCGGTCAGGACCAACCCCGTGTGGTCCGTCCCCAGCGCCCGGGCCACAGCGGCGGCGTCGTCGCCCTCGTCGTACCGATCACTCTCGAACCCGATGGAGAAGGTCTTCACCGGACGCCGAGAGTGCTCCTGCATCAGGGCCACCACCATGGACGAGTCCACCCCTCCCGAGAGCAGCGCCCCCAGAGGCACGTCGGCGATCATTCGACAGGCCACGGCCTCCGACAACAGCACCTGCAGCTCGTCGATGGCCCGATCCACCCCACCTCGATAGGGCGCACCGATCCCCCGGCTCATCGCCTCGTCGGCTCGCCAGAACTGCGACCGCTCCATCCCCTGGCGACCGGGACCGCTAAAGCTGATCACCTCCGCCGGCAAGAGCTTGTAGATCCCCTCGTAGATCGTGCGGGGCGCTGACACCGCGCTGTGCCGCAGGTAGGCCGCCAGGGATGCCCGATCCACCCGGGAGGGGCACCCCGGGTGGGCCTGCAACGCCGAGAGCTCGCTGGCGAAGATCAACGCCCCCTCGGCAAACCCGTAGTACAGGGGCTTGATCCCCAGCCGGTCTCGCACCAGGACCAGCTTGGCCCGATGCCGATCCCAGAGCGCGAAGGCGAACATCCCCACCGCCCGATCCAGGGTCCGCCTCAACCCGAAGGTGGCGACCGACGAGAGGAGCACCTCCGTATCGGACCCCCCCACGAAGGGATAACTCCCCCCGGTGGCCTCCTCCACGTCGGCCCGCAGCGTGGAAAAGTTGTAGATCTCCCCGTTGTAGACGATGGCGAACCGGCCATCGGCGCTGAACATCGGCTGACGGCCGCTCTCGCTCAGATCGAGGATCGACAGCCGTCGATGCCCCAGACTCAGGCCGTGGCGACCGTCCACCCAGTACCCCGAAGCGTCGGGGCCCCGGTGGCGGAGCGCCCCGGTCATCGCCGAAAGGGAGCTCTCAGAGCTCCCTTTCGGATCCCAGATCCCCGCTATTCCACACATATCCCCCCCTGACCGGCTCGAAGCTGTTTGCGACCTTCTTCAACGTGATCGCCGGTCAGGGGAAGGCAAGCTCAGGCGAACTCAGCCGAGCTCAATCCTCGGGGATCTCGCAGGCCTCGGCCTCTCGGGAGAAACACACACCGTCGTCGCAGGTGTAACTCTCACACTGGTAGCTGAACTCGCAGGCGTCACCATCGGCGATGTAATCGTAGCAAATGTCGGGATCAAACCCGCAGTAGCCCTCACACTGGTTGTCGTCTTCGCACTCTTCACCCGCTGATAGCGGAGCCCGGCAAGTGCCCCCTTCCGTGATGTCCCCGGGGACCTCTTGCTGGCAGAAGAGCCCGGCGGCGCACTCAAAGTCTAGGTGACAGGTTTCTCCGGCCTGCCCCATCGGAGTGCACTCCCCCTCCAGATCCCCCAGGGGATCGAGCTCTTCGATCTCGCACCGGTACCCGGGCTCACAGAAGTGATTCAGGATATGACAGGCCTCGCCGGCGGACTTCACCTCGATGGGGATGCACGTCTCCGAAAGCGGCGAGCAGTACAGGCTGTGCAAGCACTGTTCCGAATAATCGCAGGCTTCCCCTTCGGTCGCCCGTGGTGAGCAGAAGTCCTCGAATTCACCGTCGACAAACTCGAAGTCGCAGAACTCATCGGCCGAGCAGGTCTCGTCTCCGCAATTACCCGGAAGTTCCTCACAGGTTCCGTAGCACTCCTCGTCGAACCGGCACCACGAATCGCCGGCGCACTCCGAACTATCCAGGCAATATCCACCCTCTTCCACTTGCCCCGCCACCAGCTGCATGCACGACGACGGCTCCTCGCCGGAGAACCCGACCGTGCAGAACTGGCTGACGATATCGTCTTTACAGGCCCCGGAGTGCTGCCGATCCAACACCAACCGACCGGCTTCGATGGAGACCGACAAATCCTCCACCTCAATTCCTCCATCCTCGGCGATTCCGGACTTGCACTCCTCCACTGACGCATACCGACCGGCCAGCCCCCGAGAGAGATCTGCCACGGTGTGACTGTCACCGGTGCAGCTCCAGGCAGCGTCGCAGAGCGCGTCCACGAAGAGGGTCTGCAACAGGTCTTCGTCGGCGACACCACTGTAGATGTCGCCGCCATTGCCCCCGTTGCCATTCTCGTCTTCCCCGCAGGCCCCGGCGAAGAGGGCCAGACCGATGACCAGGAGGGCTAAGAGGGTAAGCAGGGTTATCCGTTTCATGATCAATCTCCTTCTACTTCTGTGATTAGGTCGATGAATACTGCGACTACTGCACTTCGTAGGCGCCGATGTCAATGGTGTCGACGAAACGGGGGTTCCCGGCCAGGTCGATCGGCACGCCGTCGTCGTCAACGGGGAAGAACTCCTCGGCCGTCGTGGGGTGGCCTGCGTCGATCGCCGGTGAGCCGGCCTGCAACCTGAGATCGTCGTCACTGGTAAAGAGGGGATCCTCGGTGACGATGTTCTCTCCGGCGCCGCCGCCCTCCAGCACACAGTGCAGGAAGTCTCCGTCCCCGGCGCCGCCGAAGATGCTGGTGCCCGTCTGACCCCAGAAGATGGTGTTAATCGCCTCCCAGTCTTCATCGGAGCTGACCGCTGCACCGGGGTGGCTCTCGGCGTGGTTGCCCACGAACGTGCTATTCGCCACGACCAGATCCGACGATCGGCTGTAGATCCCGCCACCGCCGCCCTGAGCCCGGTTCCGATGGAACACTGTGTTGACCACCGCCGACTGGGATCTCCACAGCTTTAGAGCCCCCGCCCACGAGCCGGACTCGTTGTCTACGAAGTAGACGTTCTGCAGGACGATGCTGCTCTCTTCAGCGTCGGGGTCATCGTCGGCGAAGGCGTAGATGGCGGCTCCCCTTCCGTCGGAGGTGTTCTCCTCGAAGCGGCCACCAACGACGAGCACCTCTGAAGACTCGGCGAAGATCGCTCCGCCCCGTTGGTCGCTGTGGTTTTCCGTAAACGTCACTTCTCGCAGCAGCGCCTCTACCTCGAAGAGGCCGTAGGCCCCGCCGTCGACGGTGCTCTGATTCTCCGTGAAGGTCACGTTCAAGAGATCCGCCGTACCCTGGGTCTGGTAGAGCGCCCGACCCTGGTTCTGCGTAAAGTCCACGTTCCACAGAGCCAGATCGGTGTTGAAGGGCCGCAGAGCCCGAGAGGCGTTGTTGAGGAAGTGGGCGTTCTCGATGAAGAGCTCTCCCGAGTGGTTGTGGATGCCCGAGTCCGTGCACCCATTGCCCTCCACGACGAGCTCGTCGAAGTGAAGCTCCCCGGAGAGGTAGAAATGAGCGCCACCGCCCACCCCGGAGCATGTATTGCTCCGGAGGATCAGATCGTGGAAGTGGCCGGAGACGCTCTGTCCGAAGATGCCACCGCCGCGGTGGGCCAGGTTCCCCTCGATGATCAGGTGACTGAACTCTACCGTGGTGCTTCGAAGATAGAGCCCGCCGCCGGCGTGCTCCGGGATGGTCTCACTACCCACCGTGGAGGCGCCACCGGTGATGGTAAAGCCGCTGATCACCGCCCCGTCGATCCCGTCGATGATCATCACCGTGCGGGCGTTGTCCGTGGTGGAGAGAGTTCCGCTGCCGTTGAGATCTCCACTCAGAGTCGTCGGGTTCGCGTCCCAGTCTCGTTGGTCTCGCTCCGTCTCGGAACCGGCGAACCCACCGTAGAGGTGAACCCCGGGGGCCATCTCAAACGCCGCTTCCACCTCCCCGACGTCCCCGGGCAGGTACAACCCGGCGGCGACCCACACATCGCAGGTCTCGGCGTCGTCGTCTTCCACCCGACCGGCGGCAGCCGCCATACCGTCGTGCAGATCGTCGAACGCCGTCTCCCAGGTCAGCCCGTCGGCGTCGCCGGCCGTGGAGGAGCCGTCGACGAAGATCACGCAGGTATCGCAGTTCCCGCCGGCCCACCCCGGGACGCACTCGCACTGCCCGGCCTGGCACTCGCCATGATCCCCGCAGGCCGTGCCGTCCGGCCGGGACGTCCAGCCCTGGTCATCGGCGTCGGCGTCGCAGATCTGACACAGGTTCTCCGGGTCGATCTCCTCGTCATCAAAGCAGACACCACCCACCAGGCACCCTTCACAATCGGCGACGTCCGGATCGTCGGCGTCGGGATCGGCGTCGGGATCTTCAGCGTCGGGATCGGCATCGGGATCGTCAGCATCGGGCGTAAGATCCGCGTCGGTCCCGGCGTCCGGATCCGGGGTCAGGTCCGTCGGATCGTCACCTCACCCCCCACATCCCGCGAAAAGGAGGATCGTCAACGCAGAGATCAGGCACAACAGGGATCGATTCATCGTAGCTCCGAAGGTGGGCGGATCCATTTTGGCAAATGCGAAGTGGCCGGACCCTAGTCGAAAGTCGATCGGAGTTCAACTCACGCCGTCCGCATCTCCATCGGCTGCCCCAGCAGCCACATCGCACCCACGCTCAACAGCGCCGTAAAGATCACCATGGGCACCACGGCCCGCCAGGCCTGCCGCCGGTTCCCGAACATCCGGTACGCCGCCCGGTTTACCAACCACACCGCCGCCACGTTCCCCAGCACCACCATCACCACCTGCGACGCCCACAAGGTCTCGATGGGCACCAGCATCGTCAGCGGACTCTGAGCTGTCCCGAAGAGATCCCACCCCCACCCGAAGGGATCGCTGATCAGCCGCACCAACTTCGACCCCTCATAGAACACATGCAGCGCGTTATGGGCCAGATGGTACGCCAGCGCCACCGGCAACAGCGGGTACGCAAAGGCGATAAAGAAGTCCTTCACCCGATACAGCTGGTTCCCGCTGATCTTCCGGGCCACCCCACACATCCCCCAGTAGATCCCCACCGATACCCCGCAGAACACCACCATCCCCAACGTGAAACTCCACAGATACCCCGGGTCCACCCCCACCACGGACTCGATCCCATCCCGCAAGGGCGGCACCGTCTCCTGGGTCCACAAGGGGATCATCGCCAGCCCGTGGAAGATGGTGATCACGAAGATCGCCAGCAAGAGCCACGCCTCATCCAACCGCTTTCGATGGGGCCCCATCAGATCCGCGATGGGCGCCCGGACGTTGATCCCGATGTTGTCATGAGGGCAGGTCTTCAAACACTCCGTACACATCGTGCAATAGGAGTTCTCGTTCATCGCCCCCATGAACTCGTGGGTCGGACAGGGCAGCCCCTTCTCGTTGCCGTGGAAGCAGTCCTTGGTCTGACAGCTCTTGCAGATCTGGCTGTCCTTCCTCCGAATCTCCAACATCCCCGTTGTCCCGTACGCCCCGGTCACTCGCCCCACGGGGCATACATACCGACAGAACCCCTTGCGCTCGAACACGAAGAGCGTCGCCCCGGCCATCACCAACATCGCCAGCCCCATCAACGACGTCAGCGCCGGCCGATAGGGTGCGTCGTAGGCCAGCTCCAACCAGCTCAGGACAAAGAACATCCCAATCGCCGGATAGAGGTTCCGCAACCACCGCGGCCATCGCCGCTCCATCCCCGCCACCCCGCTGAGCCGCTGTACCCAATCGGGCACCGCCATCCAGGGGCACACGGTGCACCAGATCTGACCCCCGATGAACGCGAAGAAGATCAGCCCCATCCACCAGATATTCCACGTCAGCACGGGCGCGATATTCCGGCTCGGATCCTGGGACCCCACGAGCCCCGCCAGGATCACCAACCCGAAGAGCAACACCACGGGCAGCTGCACCACTGGCTGGAACCCCTTCCACTTCACCAGGTTCTTCACCACCTTCGCCCGGGTCAGCTCGAACCGCGGGTACTCCCACCGTTTCGACGTCTTCTTCATGTTCCGCTTCGGTTCCCCCGCGACCGCCACGATCAGGAAGGTCACCAACACCAGGAGCGCTACGCTCAGATAGAACACCCAGTTCGGCACCCCCGGCATCAGCGCTCGATCGGGCCGCTCGGCGATGTACTCCGCCTCGCTCAGCACCCGATCGGCGTCGAAGAACCCCCCTTCGTCGAGCTCCGCGAACATCCCCTCATCGCCCATCTCCACCCGCCGCACCCGATGGGGCACGATATCCATCCCACAGATCGGGCACTCCTCAAACTCCTCAAACCGCAGATCCCCACATTCCATCGGACAGATCCACTCCAACACCTCCTCGTGGACATGCCCTCCCCCTTCCCCCACCACATCACCGACCTCCCCAAACGCCATCCCCGGAAACGCAACCCCGAGAAGCAGAACCAACACCAACCCCAGCCGAAACAGCGAAACCCCGAATAGAGCCGAGGGGTGTGACCCACGTTGATCGGTTGGCCCCCAGCCCGCAGCGGGCCTTGGCCCGCGAGGACCCTCGGGCGTAGCCCGACTCGCCGAGCCTCGTGGCCTTGGCCCGAGGGGAGGTTTCGCGCCGCCCTCGATCTCCGTCACAAAATCCAGTCCTCCTCGGCGGTTCGTCTCCCATCCACCCGAGGGGTCCCTCGCGCCACCCAGACGATTCATGTACAACACCATTTACCACCTCTGGTCCCCGGAGCCGCCCTATGACCGCCCGCGAGATCCGCGACTACGTACAAATCGCCCGCCAGGAACCCACCACAGAACACCTCGAGGCCTTGTGGCGGGCTGTCTTCCTCCTGAAGGGCTGGTATTTCCTGCCCGCTCACGCCGACACCGAGACCTTCCCCATGGTCTCCCTCATCGACGACGAACCCTGGCTCTTGGGCTTCACCAACGTCCGACGCCTTCAGGAGTTTGCACGGGCCCACCGGCGGGTCAACCCCGACGGCTCGATCCCGCTGCTGGTGCTCGACCCCCTGGACTCCATCAACCATCTCCAGGAAGTCCAGGACCACGTCACAGGCGTCCTCTTTAACATCGGCTCCGACGAGACATTCCGCGCCCCCACCGGGGCGCTCCTGGACTACGCCCGGCACTTCGGGCTCCCCCTCGACGGCTAGCTCTGGTTAGCTCCTATTTCAGGAACTCCGTGAAGCTCTCCAGCTGCTTGGCCCGGCTGGGGTGACGCAGCTTCTTCAGAGCCTTCGCCTCGATCTGCCGGATCCGCTCCCGGGTCACGTTGAAGTCCTGACCTACCTCTTCCAGGGTGTGGTCCGACTTCCCGCCGATCCCAAACCGCATCCGGAGCACTTTCTCCTCCCGGGGCGTCAGGGTCGACAGCACCTTCCGGGTCTGCTCCGCCAGGTTCGAGCCCTCCACGGCCTCCGAGGGATTCACCGCGTCCTCATCGGCGATGAAATCTCCCAGCGACGAGTCCTGCTCTTCCCCGATGGGCGTTTCCAGGCTGATCGGCTCCTTGGCGATCTTCAGCACCTTCCGGACCTTCTCCACGGGCATCTCCATCCGCTCCGCGATCTCGTCCGGTGTGGGCGGCCGCCCCAGGGCCTGCACCAGGTACCGCTCGGTCCTGGCCAGCTTGTTGATCGTCTCGATCATATGCACAGGGATCCGGATCGTCCGGGCCTGGTCGGCGATGGCTCGGGTGATCGCCTGACGAATCCACCACGTGGCGTAGGTCGAGAACTTGTACCCTCGCTGGTATTCGAACTTATCGACGGCCTTCATCAACCCGATGTTCCCTTCCTGGATCAGATCCAGGAACTGCAGGCCCCGATTCGTGTACTTCTTGGCGATGGACACCACCAGCCGGAGGTTCGCCTCCACCAGCTCGCTCTTGGCCTTCTCGGCGATCTTCTCCCCGGCCAACACCGCCTGATGGGTGATCCGCAGGGAGTTCACCGACTGGCCGGCCTCCATCTCTGCTCCCCGCACACGCCGCCGCAAGGAGCGCATCTGCAAGAAGACCTCCTGAAAACGACCCTCCGTCATCCGGTGCCGCTCCAGGGTCTCCCCCATCTCCTCACCGGCCCGCATCCGCAACGAGATCGCTCGGGCCTCGGGAAAGGTCAGCCGCGTGAACCGCTCCACCCGGGCCAGCTCTCCCTCGGCCTTGTCGATCCGATTGATCAGGTTCTTGAACTTCGCCACGATCTTATCGGTGTGCTTCTTCGTCAGCCGCACGTTCTTCATCAAGGCGAACATCTCTCGACGGTTCGCCTTCATCTCCTCCCGCAGCTTCTTGCGCTCCACCAGCGACAGGCCCGGCTTGGTGATCAACTCCTCACCGAGCTCCCGGTTGCGCAGGTGCAACGTCTTCACCCGGTCGATCTGGTTCAAGAACCACCGCTTGCGCTGATCGGGACGCATCTCCAGCACGTTGCCGTCCTCATCCCGGGGCAGATCCTCGGGGTTCGGCGCCTGCAACACGCTGGTCAGCTTCACCTTCCCCTTGGCCACTCGATTGGCCATCAGGATCATCTCCCGCACCCCCACGGAGGTACTCAACACCACGGTGAGGATCGTCTTCTCCCCCTCCTCGATCCGCTTGGCGATCTCCACCTCGCCCTCTCGGGTCAACAGCGGCACCTGGCCCATCTTCCGCAGGTACATCCGCACCGGGTCATTGCCCTTGACGAACTTATCGCTGTCCTTGGTGGCCTTCTTCTTCTGCTTCTTCGTCCGCTGGATGTCGTCATCGACCTCCACGGGCGGCTTGTACTGGTCGGGCTTGTCCACCATCTGGATGCCCAGCTCCCCGAAGAGCATCATCACGTCGTCGATCTGTTCGCTCGACAAGACCCCCTCTGGAAGGGCCTCGTTGACCTCTCCGTAGGTCAAGAACCCCTTCTCCTTCCCCATGTCGATTAGCTTCCGAACTTCCAGACTCGTCGCTCGTGCGTTGGATTGAGCTGTCAGCATCAAACTGTCTCCTTGGTACATGCCACGGAGGCCGAACACCGTCTTCGGCCGTCGTCGTTCCACCCTCCCGTTCACGCAGTCATCTTCGACTTCGAGCAGGCGGCCCAACAACTTGTGCTATGGTGGTATTATTCCACGCGTTTCTTGTTGTCCCTCTCCTCATCCTGCTCGCGGCTCTCCGGCGCTTCGACGCGCCGAATCCTGCCGCAACGTCTGCTTGAATCGCTCCACGTCCAGCTTCTTTCGGAGCAACTCCTCGTACTCTTCTCGGTGCGTGCTTAAATCCAGCTCATCCAGCTGCCGCTGAAAATGGGCCGCCATCTTCTCGGCCCAATCTTCCTTCAATCGATGCATGCACTCCGAATACCAACGCAGCGCCTGGTCTTTCGGATAATGGGTCTCCCGCTCCCCATCGGAGAACGCCCGGGTCACTGTCTCCCGCATCGAAGGGTCCTCAAGCTGCGCCACATACCGCGGTCGATCCAGCTCTCGATGGGCCTGAAACTCTTCTCGGGCGAGAGTCAACAGCCTCGCAAGGTCACGACTGCTCAACAGTTTGTCAAGTTCTTCCCCAAAAAAATCCCCCAACCACTCCGGATGTTGCAGTAACACCACCAGAATTCCGTACTCCGCGCTCGTCATCGGCGCCGCCCGATGAACCCGGTGAAGCTCCCCTTTCAGCTCCTTTCGGGCCTTCTCCGGTCGCTTCAAATACTTCGCCAACAACCTCCCCTCGATGTCCAACCGCCGCGATACCTCCTGGGCGTAATGCTCCCAGGTCGCGTCGTCCTCGACTGTCTCCAACAACTCCGCCACCCCATCCAGCGCCCCCACCCGCGCCTCGATCGCCGCTCCCTCCACGGGTCGAATCACCCGGTCCAGGGCCCACGCCAGGAGCGGCCGGGCCTCGTCCACCTTCCTCCGCAGCGCCCCCACTCCCTCCCGGCGCACGAAGGTGTCCGGATCATCGCCCCGGTCGAACCGCACCACCTGGGCCTCCAGGCTCGCCGACTGCAGGGCTTCCAGGCACTTCAGCGTCGCCTCCTCCCCCGCCTCGTCCCCGTCGAAGGCGATCACCACCTTGCGGGCAAACCGCTTCATCAACCGGGCCTGATCCTCGGTCAGCGCCGTCCCCATGGGCGCCACGGTCATGTCCAACCCCTGATCGTGCAACGCGAGCACGTCAAAGTTCCCCTCCACCACCAGGGCGAACTCCTCCCGCTGGATCCCCCGCTTGGCCACGTCCAACCCGTAGAGTTCCTTGCCCTTCGTGTAGTACGGCGTCTCCGGGGAGTTGATGTACTTCGCTCCTTTGCCGTCCGTGCCCAGGGTCCTCCCCCCGAAGGCCACGGTCCTCCCCCACATATTCACCACCGGAAAGAGCACCCGGTGCCGAAACCGGTCGTAATACCCTCCCCGATCGTTGGCGATCACCAACCCGGCCCGCTCCAACCACTCCCCGCGATACCCCTTCCCGGTCAGATGACCCAGCAGGTTCTCCCACCCCTCCGGCGCGTACCCCAGCCCGAACAACTTCGCCGTCTCCTCCGAGATCCCCCGCTCCTTCAGATAGAGCCTCCCCACCTCTCCTCTCTTCCCCCACAGGTTCTCCTCATAGAACTTTCGGGCCCCCTCCATGATCTCCTCATAGAGCTTGCGCTTCTTTCTTCGCCTCCGGGCTTCGGCCTCCTCCTCGGGATCCTCCTCCCCGATCTCCACCCCGGCCTGCTCCGCCAGATACCGGACGGTCTCGGGAAAGCTCCACCCCTGCAGCTCCATCAGGAACTGAATCGCGTTGCCCCCGGCTCCACACCCAAAACACTTGTAGATCCCCATCCCGGGATGCACGTGGAAGCTCGGCGTGTTCTCGTCGTGAAACGGACACAGCCCCTTATGATTGGCCCCCGCACGTTTCAACGCTACATGCTGGCTTACCGTCTGGTAGATATCCGTCCTGGCCAGGACTTCATCGATGACGGCCTGAGGGATCAGACCCATGAAACTCCGTCGGTCTCGTTCGTAAGTCGTTCGTCCCGCTCCAGATTTCTCCAGAGATTCGGGACATCCTTAGTCTAGCAAGGGCCAAACCCTTGTCAAATCAGCTCTTTTTCCCTCCTACCAGGGCACGCAATACACCCCCTGCATGGACACCAGGTTATCAAAGCATTGCTCCGTCTCCTCGCAGTCATCGCAGGGACAACTATCGCACCCCCTGCCGACCCGAATATCCCGGCACCCCTGTCCGGCGCGGCACCCCTGATTACCCGCACATACATCCCCGCAGGGATTGCCCCAGGTCGGCGCGCAGTAGAGCGTGTTTTGTCCCTGAGTGCTCATGCACGCCCGTCCGTTCGACCCCGCCTGCAGACACCCCCAGTAGTCCGAACCCCAACAGGCTGTCTCGCACTGTCCCAGACGGCAGGATCCAAACCCGCACCCCTGGTCACACCCCCCGCAATGATCGGGATGCTTCGTCGTGTCCACGCACTCCCCTCCGCACCGGGTCAGTCCGGGACGGCATACGCACTCTCCCCCCTGACACGCCTCCCCGGGTTCGCAGATGTTTCCACAGGCGCCACAATGACTGGGATCGGAGCTTAGGTCCTCACACCGATTCGTGTTTCCGCAGGCGGTGAGTCCCTCCGTACATCCGCATACACCCCCATTGCACACGCCGAAATGGGAATCACAACGATTCGAACATTCTCCACAGTGCCGCAGGTTGCTCTCCAGATCCACGGTCTCCCCGTCACACACCGTCGGCCCCGGCCCGACATCGGGCTCTCCCACGTCGGGCTCTCCCACGTCGGGCTCTCCCACGTCGGGATCGGGCTCGCCAGCATCCAGCTCGGGCTCTCCCACGTCTTCGGGATCCACCCCTACCTCCTCCGGATCTGGACCGGGCCCGACGTCGGTCTCCGATCCCCCGTTGTCCGGCGACTGAGCATCGGGCGCTCCTTGATTCCCCCCGTCCAGCTCTCCACCACCCTCGGCATCGACCCCCGTATCATCATCCCCGATCTGCCACCCGGAGCCGTCGTTCTCGATCCGTGGATCCTCCGGTTCGAAGGAGCACGCCATCACCAACAACACCATCGCACACCACGACCCAAATGCTCTGTATCCCATCGAGAATCCTCGCGAAATCCCTGCACTCTCTCACTGAACCCGTCTCTTGCGGCCCCATAGTCTAGAGAAACCACTCCAATTCCGCAAAACCAAATCCTTTTCCCCGTGGCAGGCGTGATCCAATCCACGTCGATCCGTTGGCTGCAGACCGCAGCGGGCATTGGCCCGCTGCGGAATGGCGACGTACCTACCGACGGAAACCGATCACTCCACTTGCGCCCTGACGATCGCCGGTGAGAAACTCCCCCCATGAGCATCGACGATCCCCACACCCTCGACTTCGACACCTTCCGGGCCCACCTCGAAACCGAGGGCGCCGACACCCTCCTGCTCCCTCCGGATCAAACGATCCGCTCCGATATAGACAGCGCCGATCTCGTCACCTCCCAGGCTCTCCGCACCCTCCCAGAGCTGCAGATCTCCGACACCGCCGACTCCCTCTCATCGGATCTGGTCGCCCTCAAGATCCTCGGCGAGGGCGGCATGGGCCTGGTCCGCCTCGCCAGGCAGACCGCCCTCGACCGCGAAGTCGCCGTCAAGACCACCCGGCAAGCCCTCTCCCCCGCCGCCACCCGGGTCCTCCTCCAGGAAGCCTACACCACGGGGTTCCTGGAACACCCCAACATCATCCCTATCTACAACGTGGGCCGCACCCCCGACGGCGCCCCTCTGATCGTCATGAAGCGCATCGAGGGCACCTCCTGGAGAGATCTCCTCTTTGACGACGAGCGCTCCCTCGACCTCTTCGACCACATCGAGATCCTCCTCCACGTCTGCGACGCCCTCCGCTTCGCCCACAGCCGTGGCGTCATCCACCGTGACATCAAGCTCGACAACGTCATGGTCGGCCCCTTCAACGAGGTCTACCTCCTCGACTGGGGGATCGCCGCCTCCATCCGGGGTGACCGCCCACTCCTGCCTCATATCAAAGACTCTACGGGCCTCACGGGAACCCCCAACTACATGGCCCCCGAGATGGCCCTGCAGCACACGGACCAACAAGACGAACGAACCGACGTCTACCTCCTGGGCGCCACCCTCCATCACCTCCTGACCGGCGAGCCCCGTCACTCCGGTGCAAAACTCCTCCGGGTCCTCTTTCACGCCACACAATCGGCTCCGGTCGAGTACAACCCCTCCATCCCCACGGAGCTCGCGGACATCGCCAACCGGGCCTGCCATCCCAACCCCGAGGAGCGGTTCCCCTCCGTGGAGGCATTCCAACAAGAGCTCCGCGGGT
>SKON01000028.1 GCA_007120035.1 Myxococcales bacterium | reverse complement strand
TAGGTATGCGTGACCTCCCCCTGGTCGTATTGCGTAATATGGTCCACTGTCCCGTCGCCCCAGGCCACGAAGAAGTCGTAGTCCCCTGACGAGGTAAGGGGCAGCGTGATCTGATCGTCGTCGGTACTCCCCGGGTTCGTCGTATCCCACACCGACCGGAAGGGCGGACGGGGCATGACGACGTTTGACAACTCTGAGTGGGGGCTCAATCCCTGAGTGTTTTCCGCTCGGACCCGGAAGGTATATTCCACGTCGTTGGACAAGCCGTCGAAGATAAACTCCGTGGAATCGGAGCCGACCATTCGACTTTGCTCTCCTGTGACACCAGACGGGGGGTGCTCTCCCTGTGCGTCGTAGACCGTTACTTCGTAGTCCTCCACGGCTGAGCTGCCCGCGGGAGTCGACCATCGGATGCGGGCCTCTTCGTCGCCACGAACGGCGACGACGTCTGTGGGTGGCGGGCTGAGGGTCTCGAACTGACGAGTGCTGCCGTATTGGAACACCGCATCCTCGGCGTCGGTCTTCACAAACGCACGTACCCAGTAGATGGTCGCGGGCTCCAGACCGTCGGTGGTGGCCTGGAATGACTCACCAACTTGATTCGTCAGCTCCGTCACCTCGACGTCGATGCAATCGTCGTCGTGATCGGGAGTCGAGGTCTGTGAGGAATAGCAGAATCCTTGATGCTCGGTTCGAATCGGGCCCGGATCGCCGGCGGCGATCACCTGGCCGGTAAATGTCGCCTCGTTTGGGGCGACGTCATCGCCGTCGAGTTCGAGGGTGTCGACAGCGCCGTCGACGGCGCGCCACCCGGCAACTCCGCCTGTGTCCGGGAAAGAAACCAGGCCGGTGATCCCGTCGGCGGAAATCCGCAACTTGTAGGCACGGGTTTCGCCTCCCGCCGGCGCTGTATCGTCGGTACAGACCAGGTCGTTGGCACAGCTCACCTCTAGATTCTGGAAGACTCCGACGGCGTCGGTGCGGGCCCACTGGTACTGGGGAGCACCGGCGAGTCGCCGGCCGCTCTCCGTGTTGGACGGGTCGCCCTCTTGGCCTGCTCCATCGATGGCGCGCACTCGATAGTCCTGCACGGGACCGTGGCTCGTCGTCGCCGCGTCGCTCTGAAGGGCGACATGGCCGACGTATTGGGCCTGGCTGACGCTAATCTCGCCGTCGGCGTCGATACTTCCCTCAGTGGCCTCGTCTTCACAGACGAAAGAGCCGGCACTGATCGTACAGTGAAGCGCCGACGCGATATCCGTCCAGCTTCCGCCCCCGAATTGAACCTGGTAGCCCAGCACTTCTCCCAGGCGATTTCCAGGAACTGGTGAGGAGGGCTCGCTTTCGAGCCCGTCGTCGTTGATGGCTACCACCGTATAGGCGTGGGTCGTGCCGTCATTGACCCCCACCTCCTGCCAACTCAGCGCCACTGCATCGAAGCCGTCGGTCACGGTCAGTGCAGGGGTCGCCGTCCCCGTACCTGGATCAGCGCCCTCGTCTTCGACCGCAAGTAGATCGTTTGCGTCGACGACGGCGACGGTTTCGGTCCCGTCGCGGAGCACTTCGTAGTGAGCGGCTCCCGCGACGGGCGCCCAGCTTATGGTGACGTGGTCCACATCAGAGTCGGTCTGCACGCCAGAGGGCGCCTCCGTGCGGGTGGTGAGCTCTTGGACACCACCGTAGGCATAGCCTGCCCCGTCGGCATCGGTATGGATGAATGCCTGCACGTAATAGGAAGAGCCGGGCTCGAGGTTCAAGGTCTCGTCAAACGCACCATTTGACAGCGCTCCACCCGCGGTGCATTCCGCCCCGCTATGATGGGTTGGGTCGCTGTTCTCCTGGTCGAAGCAAAATCCGTGGTTGTCGGGCGTCGGAATCCCGAGAGCTACGATATCTGCAGCCACTGTGGCCTGGGTTGATCCGATCTGAGTGGAATCCACGGCCACGGTCGTCACCGTACCCTGCACAGCCCTTCGTCCCTCACCAGCATCGGCAATCTCATCGCTCACACCGACGGCGCTCAACACCGCCCGATACTCACGCCAGCTTCCATCGGCCGGCGCCGACCCGTCATTGCACAGTCGGGTGTCGGAGCACCCCGAAACGCTCTTCCACTGCTGATCACCGTCGTCGAAATACTCCCAATCGTATGTGATCTCATCTCCCGTGGTGCGCCGTCCCGAGGTGCTGCCTGCGTCGCCTTCTCCGGACTCGTTGACGGCGCGGATCTCATAGAAGACCTCGGCGCCGTCCTCCAGGGAAGCCTCGGAAGTCACTAGCTCCACATAGTCGACGTTCGTGGCATCACTGGCGGTCGTTCCCCCGAGACCGGAGTCGGTGATCGACCCCGATGGGGCGATGAAATCGTCGTGGCGAAGAGCGCCGGGGTTCGTCACCTCGTCCCAACTCGTCCAAGACTGCTCGTCGGGAGAGCTACGCAGCTCGTAGGTCTGAACCGGTCGCGGCCCCCGATAGCCCTCATCACTACCGGAGGACTCGCTTTCTCCCGACTCGTTGACGGCCACCACCGAATAGTCGTAGCCAGGCCCCTGCGCGGTGAACGCCGGGCTCCACTCGATGCGGACTCGATCGGTCATCTGTGTCACCGTCAGATCCGTCGGCTCTTCAGGGACAGCGCCGGGCGCTGCACCGTCGTCTTCGAGGGAGTAGGTGCTCGATCCGTCGACGGTCACCTCTTCGACGAGTGTGCCGTCACGATACACGCGGTAGCTCACGGCGCCCTCCGTGGCCTCCCACTGCACCAGCACGTGGGATTCGTGGTCTCCCGAGGAAGCGGATACATTCTGGGGTGCGCCGGGCTTTGTCCTGAAGTCCGCCTCGTCGCTCGACTGCATGCCGTCGGCCGTCTCGGCAAATGCCTGCACGTAGTACTCCGTACCTGGCGACAGATCCTGGGCTGGGAAGTCGAAGGAGCCCTCGCTTTCCACAGCGCCTAATGACTCGCAATTGGTGGCGTCGGCAGCCGGTGTGGGTTCCGTACTCCAACAGAACCCGTGATCGATGACCTCGATGGGGGGGAGAGACAGTAACTCTGCGCGAAAGGTCGCCGTCGTCGCCTCAATATCGTCGATCACGACGGTGGGGCTGATGAAGTCGAAACAGGACGTATCGCCGCCCTGATCAGGGCTCTTCTGTGGCTCTCCATTCGTCATGCTGCCAGGTCGCGAGCGAAGAAGCCTTGCGCCTCGCCCGGTCGGCCGCGTCTTCGTCCGTCGGGGGATGCGTGCAGCTCACCAGCTTCCCCTCGGGTCGAAGGTGAATACGTTCCGCCCGGCGTCAGGTGTTGTGGGCGCGATAGCTCCGGGTGAATGGCTGGTTGCCCGGGATTCCCGATCGAGTAAGGATCGTAGTGACCGCCGAGTCTTTGGATGATTGAGCTTCGAGAACGCATTGTCGTTCCTCGCCGCGTCGAGGAGTGTTTCCGTTACCTGTTGGACTTTTCCACTATCGAGCAATGGGATCCCGGCGTCTACCGATCCGAAAAGGTAACAGCCGGAAAGCCCCGGGAGGGCTCTCGGTTTCAAGTGATCCTCAACAGTATGGGTCGCCGTATTCCGATGGAATACGAGTTGCTCACGGTCGACGAGGGCCGAGAACTCGTCCTGCGCGGTGAGGGCGATTCTGTGAGGGCTCTTGACACAATTCGGGTGACCTCTGTCGGCGCCGGCCAGACCGAGATCGACTACCAGGCGGAGCTCGAGTTCAAGGGGATGGCCCGTCGGGCTGAGTTCCTGATGAGGCCCTGGCTGGACCGGGTCGGTCGTCACGCCGTGGAGGGACTGCAGGGGGCTCTGACTCCGAACACCGAGAACCCGTCGGTCTCGGTCGCCGACCGCATCAAGTATCGCACTGTGGTGCCGGCCGCGTGGGAGTTTACGGAGCAGGGCTACTTGAAGATGGAGAGAAAGGGATTGAGTGAATTCGTCGATGGGGCCCGGGCCGTGATCACAGGACCTACCAGCGGTCTGGGGCTGGCGGCGGCAAAGCTACTGGCTCGTCTGGGGGCTCGGCTGATCCTGATCGGCCGTCACGAGGGACGAATGGCCGATGCCGTTCGGCAGATCGAGGACTTTTGCGGCGCCGATCATACTCAGATCGAAACTGTGTATGCCGACCTCTCCGAGATGGCGCAGGTGGAGCGGGCTGCTTCAGAAGTCCGGGACCTCACGGATGAAGTGGACATCCTGATCAACAACGCCGGAGCGCTCTTCAACAGCCGTGACGAAACGAATGAGGGGCATGAGCGAACCCTGGCGATCAATCTCCTGGCTCCCTATGTCCTCACGGAAGCTTTGCGAGACAGACTCGAAGCTGCCAACGGCCGGGTCATCAACGTCTCCAGCGGTGGCATGTACACCCAGGCGCTCCGCCTGGAGGATATGGAGTTTGAGCAGGAGCGATTCGATGGCCCCAAAGCCTATGCTCGGGCCAAGAGAGCCCTGGTAGCCCTCACAGATCATTGGGCAAATCAATACCCGGACCGGCAGGTGACCTTCTACTCCATGCATCCCGGCTGGGCTGATACTCCCGGAGTGGAGAAATCCCTGCCCGGTTTCTACAAGGTCACGAAGTCCAGGCTCCGAGACTCTCGGATGGGGGCCGATACCATCGTTTGGCTGGCCACCAGTTCCGCTGTCGCCAAGGAAAGCGGGGGCTTCTACCTGGACCGCCGTCCTCGCCCCACGGCGATTCTCCCTGGCACGGAGGTCTCGGCCGAGCAGCGGGGGCAGCTGGTTCAATGGTTGGGCGAAACTCGGCAGGCCACGGGTGTCCAAGGTACCTAGTAATGAACATGGAAGTATCGACCGTTTTAGGGTCCCGCAGTTCTGATTGGAAACGCAGGCTCGTGACTACGCCGGCCCTCTTTAGCCTGGCTGTAGGCTCTCTGGTAGTAGCGCCGGTGCTCGTTCCCGTGGCGGCGATCTGGGATCTGACCCAAAACAACCGGTGGTCCGCCTGTCGAACGCTGGTGTTTCTCCCGTTTTTTTTCTGGTTCGAGGTCCTGGGGCTGGCTGTATTATTCTGGCTCTGGCTTCGGCATGTGGCGGGAATGAGCAGTGAAGCGTTTCTGGAGGCCAATCATCGGATGCAGGCCTGGTGGGTGGGTGGGGTCTTCGCTCTGGTGCGGCGCGTGTATTCCATCCAATTGGATGTGGAGGGCCACGGCGAACTCAACGACCCCAGCCCGACGGTGATACTCTCCCGCCACGCCAGTACACTCGATACGCTCTTGCCCCTTGCATTGAATCGGACCGAGACCCGATTTCGATATGTACTCAAAGCGGAACTTCTCTTCGATCCAGCCCTGGATTACTGCGGTCAACGCCTCCCCAACGCATTCGTTCGCCGGGGCAGTGGGAACCCTGAGAAGGAGGTCGCTCGGGTGGTCGCGCTCGGTGAGGACCTCGGTTCCGGTGAAGCGGTGGTTCTCTTTCCCGAAGGAACTCGTTTCTCCGTTTCCCGGCGCCGTCGTCTTCTCGAGAAATTTGAGACCGATCCAGTGATGGGGCCAGTCATCGCCTTACTCCAGCATACCCTGCCACCGCTTCGAGAGGGAGCTGTGCAACTGCTGGCACACACCGCCGCGGCCGATGTGGTGTTCATCGCCCACCGAGGCCTGGAAAGGGCCCGGACCATGTCAGACTTGATCGGCGGCGGTCTCACTGGGGCCCACCTGGAAGTATGTATCTGGCGTGTCCCAGCCGCTGAGATCCCCCGGGACCCGGAATCCCTGCGAGACTTCCTGCTCACCCAGTGGCGAAAGGTTGACCGTTACGTGTCCGAAAGATCACTGGCGATTTCTTCCACTTCATCCGGTGAGGTTTCGCCCCTATGACTTTGAGAAGCCCCGTGGTTGTTCCTACAGTGAAGAAAATCAAAATCCATTCATCATTGATGGATGGTTTTGGGGTGGTGGTGCGCATGCCCGCTCTGCGAGCCATCATGACCCAGGAGAAGACTCTATGAAGACGACGTGGACAGCACTCCTCTCGGGGTATCTGATCCTTCTGGTCGCCATCGTTCTGAACGGGGTGGCCATGAGTCTGGGGATGAAGACCTGGTATGGACTCTTTGAGGAGTTCTCCATGGGTCTTGTGGACGGGGTCTTTCTCTTCGTCCTCTATCCTGCCAGCCTCGGTGTGGCGGGGATTCTTGGCGCCCTCGGCGGAGCGGCGCTCTGGGAGAAGTGGGTGCTCACTGTGTGGCGAAGTATCCAAAGACGGTGAAGAGTTTCTCTCCGTCGTGGTGTACGGGATTCTCTTGACCCTGGTCGCCCAGGAGTTCAGTAAGGTCGAGGGCTATGACTGGGAGGCAGCAGATGCTTTGCGCCTCGCCCGGTCGGCTGCCTCTTCGTCACCGAGTCGCCCCCAGAGGTCTGCGATCAAGCGCCACGTCTGGTGGGCCTCGTCGGCCATGGCGGCCTCTTCCATGTGGTGGGCAGCGAACTCCAGGAGCCAGGGGTGGTCCCTCCACAGGGGGCGGTCGTCGGCCCAGACCAGTCCCACTTCGTCGAGCCACCGCCGGACCTCGGCGGTCTTGCCATAGGCGCTGTCCAAGAGGACGTGGGCGCAGGAGAAGACTTCCCGGTAGTGGCCGAGTGCTAACGCCTGACACCTGGCTTCTAAGGTCTGGAGGCGAGCCTCGCCGGCCTCGAGGTCGCCGGAGGCGAGGTCTACCTGCATCAAGTTGGCGAGTCCGACGACGTCGGCCTGGGGATCTCCGAGCTCCCGGTCGAGCTGTCGGGAGTGCTCGTAGTAGTGACGGGCCTCGTGGAGGCGATGAGTAAAGCGCGACAGGTCGCCGAGGCCGTTGAGGCAATGGCTCACGATATGTTGGAATCCCTGGCGCCTGGCCCGCCCGAGGGCGCCTTCGAGGATCTCGAGCCCCTGGGGGAAGTCTCCCCGGCTCAGGCAGATCCAGCCACGGTAGACGTCGCTCCAGAGCTCTTCATAGCTGGCGTCGACGCGCCGATAGTGGCGGGTCGATTGTTGAAAGCCGAGGTCCGCGTCGTCGAGGTTGCCCGAGTTGAATTCGAGGACCCCGCGGCAGGTGTATAGCTTGCCAAGCCAGTAGTCGTCGTCTTCTTCTTCGGCCAGTTCAAGCCCGCGCAGGATTTCTCGACGGGCGCGCTCCGTATCAGAGATCGCTGAGAGAACCATGCTCAGAGACGCATGGGACCTGATCTGCAGCAGACGGTGAGACTCCCTGTGGCAGGACCGCAGGACTTCCTCGATGATCTCAACACTCGCCTCAGGGTCGCCTTCGAAGTTATGCAGCATGGCCATCCGCAGGTCGTGGTCGAGGCGATCTGGGTCATCGGAAGGCCTGCCCAGGCGATCCAGGAGATCTCGCTGCAGCTCCAGCGCCTCCCTTCGCCGCTGGGTGAGGCCTCGGGTACGAAAGTACTCGGAGGCCTGGCCCAGAAGGGGTAGGGCCCGCTCGTCTTGTTCCGTCTCCATCCAATGGTTGGCTCGTCGCCACGCCGTATGCTCCTGGTGGTGGGGGTATCTGCTCTTCAACATCTCGGCGCACCGCTGGTGGTAGTTCTGCCAACGATTCTCTTCGAGTGCGCGGCGTCGCAGGCTATCGACGAGCAAGCCGTGGGCGAATGACCAACCCGCATCGGATCGTCTCATCAACCCCCATTGCATGAGAAGATCTGTCAACCTCCCGAGGAGACGGCGCTGGTCATCGGTGCAAAGAGCCTCCCATTCGTCGTGGCGGAGCTCTCGACCGAGCGCGGCTGCCAGCTCGATGGCTTGCTCAACGGCCTGGCGTTCCCCGGGGGGAAACCGTCCGAAGAGGCGATCGAGAGACTCGACCCACAGTTGATGTATGTCGTCGGGCAGGGACAGCTCTTCCCCTGGGACGACTCGAAAGCCGTCGCCCGCAATCTCGAGGCTGTCGCATTGGATCCAGTGGCGCAGGAGCTGATGGGCGAAGAGAGGATTGCCTTCGGTTCGCTTCGCCAGATCGTCGGCCATCTCCGAAGCCAGGGGCAGCATCCGGTGGATGAGCTCGCGGTGATCAGCGGCGCTAAGCCCTTCGAGATCGATCCGTAGACACGAGGGGTGCTCCAGGAGGCTGTTGATCTTTGCGGCGAGGTCGGGGTCCTGCCCGACCAGGTCATCGCGGACCGTGGCGACGAAGAGCCCCGGCGTGTCCCAGGGGTGCTGGTGCACCAGATAGTCCAGAAGCCCCAACGCCTCATAGCTGGTGTGGAGGTCATCGATCCCGAGAAAGAGCGTGGTGCGACCCGCCAGGCGTTGAAGCAGACGGCGGATCAACGCGTACTTCTGGCGCGGTGAGGAGAAGTGAAATCGGGGACCGTCGACGGCTGAGGCGTCACGCTCGGTGGGATGGACAAGCTCGGTGAGAGCTCGGGCATCGGCTTCCAGCGAGGACTCCTCGCCAGGCAGGGGAGGCAATCGGGACTTCAGATCCTCGTAGAGCTGCCCGCGGGAGAGCTTCCACGTTCGAAAGGCTCGCTGCACCATTCCGCCGAATCCATCGACGAGCCCCTGTCCCTCCGGTGTGCAGTGGATGTGCAGGGGAGAGGCGGCGCCCAGCTCTTGGGTTCGGCGAGCCATCCATTGCACAAGCCGACTCTTGCCGACGCCGGGGCCGCCGGTGACGAAGATCGCCCGAAACTCGCCGCTACGGACTCCATCCTCGAGGGCGCACCAGATCGCGTCTCGCTGCTCGTCTCGGTCGACGAAGGGGGCCTCTCGAAGACCGAATAAGCCGAGCCCAGTCCCCACCAGATTCGTCGGTAACTCTTCGGCTCCACTGCTACGCCAGGTCGCCGGCAAGGGCATTCTGGTACCGGTAGTACCAGCACCTACCGCTGATGTTTCGCGGGGATGAATCCCGCTGGTGTCCAGGAGGAGCGTCTCCATGAGCACCGTCGTCTCCAGGTCGAAATCCGTGGTTGGCTGTTCGTCGCCCTCCTTCGTCGCCCCCGCGGAGGCGGTCAAGGAGGCTCCTGCGGCCATCTTCGGCAGTGCCCAGGCCGCCTCCGCTGCGCTCTGAAACCGCTCCGAGGGCTCCTTGGCCATGGCCTTAGTGATCCACTCCTGTGCTGACGCCGGAACGGGGAAGAGGGGTGTCAGAGGAGGGATCTCGCTGGTGAAGTGTTTCATCACGACGCTCAGGGGACTCTCGCCACCGTAAGGCGGTCTTCCGCAGACCATCTGCCAGGCCATGCAGCCCAGAGAATAGAGATCGGTCCAGGGGCCATAAGTGCGCCAACGCCCATGTGCTTGTTCTGGCGGAATATACTGGGGTGTTCCCGAAGACCCGGAGAGCGCCTCTTCGGTGAGATCCACAGCCTCGTCGATGGCATGGACCAGGCCGAAGTCGGCCAATTTGATGTCTCGCAGGGGGTGGTCCGTCCCAAAGAGCAAGAGGTTGGCCGGCTTGATGTCTCGGTGGATCACACCTCGGGCGTGGGCGAAGGCGAGTCCGTCGAGCACCTGGAGCAGCACGTCTCGTACGGCTCCCCAGTTCCGCAAGGGCATCGCTTCCCTCAGGGTGTGCCCCGGCGCCAGCTCCATTGCGACATAGGGGTTGCCCGCTTCCAGTGTCCCATCGGACGCCCTGGCGGCGTCGGCGGTCACCTCCCCATAGTCGAAGAGGTGTACAATTCTCGGATGGGCCAGCCGGGCCTGGGCCTGGATCTCACGGTGAAACGCTGTCATCGATTTGTGTTCGACCTGGCCCCTGATTACTTTAATCGCCACGGCCACGCCGGTTCCCTCGTGGACGCCGCGAAAGACCTCTCCCATTCCCCCGACGCCGATGCACTCATGTACTTGAAAGGGGCCCAGCCGAGGTGATTCGCCCATGGGGATCTGCCGTGAGACGCGGGTGAGTGGAACGGAGCCATGAGTGTAGTTCACTCACTGTGTAACGAAGTATCCAAAGGCGGTGAAGAGTTCCTCTCCGTCGTGGTGGCGCAACGCCTGGAGGACCTCATCGACCCGTTGGATCGTCGCGTTCGAGGCGATCAAGACAATCGCTTCGGGGTCTTCTTCCAGGAACGCGGCGGCGTGTTCGGAGAGGGCATCCAGAGATTCGAGTTGTTCCCGATCAACGTAGACGTCGTCTTCGGAGACCGTGACTTGGAGTTTGGCGACGCCCTCGCGGGCCGCCGGGAGAGGATAGGTGGCCGAGGGGCTCCAGACCCTGATGGAAGCCTCGCCGTCGGCGACGGGGACCTCGACCTCGGTGATGTCGTTCTGTAGCCGCGGCACGACGGTGATGGCGTGTTGTTCGTCCAGAGGTCCCAGATTCATCATGATATCGAGGAGGACGCGAAAAGAGCGGTCGCCATCCACAATAATCAAGAGCTCTTCGGCCTGCTGCTCGGCGTGGTCCCGAAGCGCCGTGGACAGAGTCGTCACGTCTTCGAGCTGGTTATCATCCAGTAGCAAGCCATCGCCGTGGGTCTGCAGGATCGCAGTGGTGGAGTCTCTCTGCAGGGAGTCCACCGCCAGTAAGAGGCGCTCCGAGAGATCCCCATCGTCGGGGGTGCAGTCCAGACCTGTGGGCTCCTCGAGGGTACCCGAGAGGTGGCATCGAACCTGGGGATTGCCGTCGAGGGTGATGAGCTCCAGGGTCGGCGCGTCGGACTCAGCGGGGTCATCGGCCTCATCGGTAGTGGGTTCCGCGATTTCAGGGGCCGAGAGCTCCGATGCCTCCTCCTGGTCACAGGCGGTAATGGCGAGGAGGGATGCTACTAGTGCGATGATGAAGAGGGCTCGAGCGTTCATGATTTCTCTATGGGCTGTTCCGTGGGTGCGGACTGTCGATTGGAAATATCTGGGCCTCATAGTACTGGCGATCGTCTACGTGACCGGCCGTGACGGAAGGGCTACTCGCTGAAGAGGTGGGAGAAGAACTCATGGTCGATGAACTCCGTGTGATCCTCGATGGTGAGGCGGACGATGACGGCCTCCTCTTCGGGGAGGATATAGACGCCGTTTCGGCCTCGACCTAAGCCAGCGAACATGGTGGGCAGGCCCTGGTGGTAGAGGAAGCCTCCCGGAGAGCCCGGGGGGGAGCGGTCTGAGGCGGAGACGCCGTGTCCGGCAGGGTCGTTGATCCACAGGAACCGACCATGACCCTGGTTGGGGCCGTCGGCGATGAGGAGGTCGTCGATATACGGGGCGTCGATGATGGCTTGGTCGTCAGGGGCACCGCGGCGTAGCAGAAAGATTCCGAACTTCAGGAGCTCCCGGGCGTTCAGGTAGGCCCCGTTGGGGATATGAGGGTTACCGGCGTTGTCGTGAAGCCAGTCGTCGTAGGAGAGTCCCATGGGGTCCAGGATTCGCTCGTCGAGCCATGCCAGAGGCCCGTTATCAAAGCCCGCGGCCTGGAGCTTTCGGTCGAGCACCACGGCGAAGACGTAGTACTGCGACGGCCCGTAGGAGAAGGACTCGCCAGGGGTGTTGACCAGGTTCAGATCGTCGATCACGTACTGGTAGATATCGTCGACACGGGGTTCGGGACCGATGCGGAGGAAGTCCTGGGAGAGACCCGACGACAGCGTGGTGAGTTGTCGCAGGGTGATGGCATCTTTTCCGGGGTGGGTGGCCCCGTCCTGCCATTCTGTGATGGTCTCGACGACAGGCTCGTCGAGGTCGGTGATCAGGCCGTCTTGCCGGGCGGCGGCGAGTCCGGCGGCCCAGAACGCCTTGGTGGCGCTGTAGATGTGGGGGGCCGTGTCGGCGTCGCCGCCGTTGTCGTAGCGCTCAAAGATCACCTCACCATCTTGCCAGACGAGCACTGCGATGCCTCCAGCGGCGGCGGAGTAGTCTGCGGCCCGCTCCATTCCCTCGGGGGTGATGGCCAGGGACGGATCGTCTTCGGAGGCGTCAGTGTCCGCGGTGTCCTCCGTATCGCCGGCGTCGTCCTGAGCTGAGTCTCCCTGATCGGAGTCTACCTGGTCCGTGTCCTCCGAGGCGTCTGGCGATGGGTCCACGGGCACCGCCTCCGGGGCAGGGCAGGCGGTGAGGAGGCCAACGACAACCAGTGATAGGACTCTGAGCGGTTGGGTCAGTCGTGTCATGGGTCTCCAGGGTACTCGAGTGGCAAGAGGCTTCGGAAGGTTGACCGTCTCAAGCAGGTTACCATCACTGGGGGCGACGCGACGACCCCGATTCCGGAGCCCAGGCCTGTAGGATGTCTCTGAAACAAAAGCTCAGCGCAGCGCTCTACGATCTGATCATGAAGGGCCCCGAGGCGGCTGGGGTGACGGAGTGGCGCCGTCAGCTTCTGGCCAAGGCTGGAGGACGTATTCTGGAGATCGGGCCGGGCACGGGCGTAAACCTGCCCCTGTACCCGGCGTCTGCCGGGGAACTCGTAGCTCTGGAGCCCAACGCGGCGATGGCGGAGCGAATGGATCAGCACACCTACGCGGGTAGCGGCGACCTCAGGTTCGTGCAAGGCTACGCTCACGATATCCCCTTCGAAGACGAGAGCTTCGATACCATCGTCGCCACCCTGGTGCTCTGCTCTGTTCCGGACCCACGGGAGACACTGCTGGAGCTGAAGCGGGTTCTTCGGCCCTCGGGTCGTCTGCTCTTCCTGGAGCATGTCGCTGCCCTCGAGGAAGGCCTTCAGAAATGGCAGGATCGAGTCGATCCGATCTGGAACCGGATCACCGGTGATTGCCACCTGAACCGTCGCACCGCGGACCACCTGTGCGCTGCTGGGTTCGAGATCGAGGAGCTCGAGCGAGCACCTATGCCCCGGGCCCCGGCGCTGGTGCGGCCGACCATCCGCGGCGTGGCACGGGTGAGCTAGTCTAGTGGACTCGAACCATCGGTGAAGGGCTCGTCCCTTGCCATCGGAGCTCCTTCGGAGCACACTCGCGGGATGAATCCCCCGCTAAATCCCCCGCTACGAACACCTCTGATCGGACGAGACCAAGAGCTCTCGCTTCTTCACGAGATGATCCAGGGCGCGCTTCAGGCGCCGGCGGGGAGTCGCCAGGGCCAGCTCCTCTGTCTGGTGGGCCCCTCGGGCGTGGGCAAGACGGCGCTGGCGTCCCAGGTCCTGCGGGACGTGGAAGAAGAACGTGGGCCGGACTCTACGGTCCGGCTCTCCTGCCTGGGGCTGGGCTCCGATGAGGCCGCTGGCACCCTGGCGGAGCGCCTCGGGGTCTCCCTCTCGTCGCCGCCGGAGCTTGCCGAGGCCTGGGCCACCCTCGGTGTGGCCCTCTCCGGGCGAGGAGTGCTTTTCTTCGACGATGCTCACTTCGACCTCTCCACGGTCGCGCCTCTATTGAAGACCTTCATGGGGGTCGTCGTGGTCACTCGCCATCTGCCGTCGGCGTACCAGGCTTGCTGGACCCTCCCTGTGGAGCCCTTCCCGGTGTGTCCTGCTGAATCACCGGATCCAGGGTGGGACCTCTTCTGTGCCGAGGCCCGGCGCGCCGATCTCCGGTTCGACCCCGGGTCGCACGAGGAAGAGATCGGGGCCATTCTCTCTCTCTGCGAAGGGTTCCCGCTCGCCATTTCGCTGTCGGCTCGTCAGAGCGCCACTCTCTCCTGCGCCACCGTGCTTGGCCTCCTGCAGGCGGCGCCGCCCATCCAGGCGGCCGCGGCCTCTACCCTTCGCCACCTCTCGGAGGTGCAGCTTCGGCATCTCTACGCCGGGCTCCTGTTGCCCGACGGGATCGACCCGGAGCTCTTGAGTCAGGTACTGGAGACCGATCTGGAGACCTGCGTCCTCACTCTCCAGGAGCTCGTCCAGGCCGGGGTGCTCTCGTCGACGATGGGCCTTCGAGTCCGCCCCCTCTTTGACGGACCGGCGCGGGAACGCTTCGAAGACCGGTGGCCCGATCAGGCGGCGCAGATCCAACGGCGCCTGGTTCAAGTCGCCGTCTCTTCGGCTCGCCAGGTCGCTCCTCGCCTGGTCGACCTCAACCAGTTTGACGATCAGGGTCCACTCTGGGACGCGGCTGTTGAGCTCGCCGCCGGTCTCGTCGATGACGACCTCTCAGGTGCCCAGCTCGGACCTCTGCTGGCGGCCTGGGCCCGCTGGATCGGGGTTCGCTCACTCCCCCGGGCGCGGGAGCGCCTGACTCGCCACGAGGCTCTCTTCGAAGAAGCGGAACACAGCGGCGCCTGGCTCATGCTCGCGTGGGTCCACACCTACCAACGGGCCCCGGGATCGGAGGAGTATTTGGAGCGGGCACGGCGCTGCGCTGCGACCCCCGCAGAGCTTCACGACGTCCTCGTGCATCGAGCCCAGCTCCACAACCTCTCCGGTGAGCCCGCCGAGGCACGAGCGCGCCTCGCGGAGGCGGCCGCCACCGGCGAGCCGACGCGGTACTTCCACTTCGTCTCCGCCCTGGTTCATAAGGCCGGCGGCGATGACGAGCTGGCCAGGGACCACCTGACCAGAGCGGCCCGAATGATCGGCCCCGATGATCACCTCCTGCGGGCCCGGTGGGAGCTCCTCCGCGGGACCTGCGAGGAGGACCCCCGGGTCGCACAAGAGCGCATGCGCGAAGCTCGGCGGCTCTACAGTGAGGTAAATGCCCTGCGCTCGGAAGCCCTCTGCTGCAGTTGGCTCGGCACCAACCTTGCCCTCGACGAAGACCGCTTCGAGGAGGCCTGGGAGCACTTCGCTGAGGCCCGCCGCATCAACGAGCTCATCGGCCGGGTCCGGGGCCACCTCGCCGTCGACAGCGAAGAGGCCGCCGCCCGCCTGGCCGCCGGCGACTTTGCCACGGCCCGTAGGATCCACCTCGACCTGGAGCGCCGCGTCACCGGGGTGGAGGTCTTTCCGGGGCACTTCGTCGCCCTCGTCGGGGTGGCCGCGGAGCTCCTCCTGGGCGATCCGGAGCCCGCCATCGCCTACTGGCAAGCCGAAGGAGAGCGGTGGATTCAGGGGGGGCGAGGCTACCTGAGCGAGACCGCGGCCTGCCTGGAGGCGCTGGTCACGGGCCGGCGCCCGGAGCGACTTGAGGAGCGCGCAGATCCCGCCACGGTCCGGGGTATCGACGCCCTCCTTGAGCTTCGCGCCGAGCCCCCGACGGACATCGTTCAGGCGATTCAACGTTGGCCCTCACTGCGAGCCCTCCTTTTTGAGATGGACCTCCGAGAGGTCGGTACTCGGCTTGCGATCCACTACCTTCGCCGCCACCTGCCCCCACCGCTGTCCATCATGGAAGCTCTGGAGCGAGCTCACCCCGACAGCGCGTACTTGTTGCTCGATGATCTCTCGATGATCAGGGGACCCGAAGGGTGGACCGATCTCTCATCGATGGCCACGGCGGCCACGATCTTGAAGCTGCTTGCCAGCGCCGAGGGCCCCCTGGACTTCGAGGATATTGGCGACCACCTCTACCCCGACGAGGTCCTCACCCGGGGGTCCCTGGTCAACCGGGTGAACGTCCAGGTCTCGAAGCTCCGCAAGGTCGGGCTTCGGGACCATCTCCTGAAGGTGCCCGAGGGCTTTCGCCTCACCACTCCGATCCTCGTGGTCAATGGAGCAAGCCCAGGCCCTACTCGATCCGCCGCCACCGAGACTTCATCGTAGGCTTCCAGGGGTGGTCCCGCCGGGCGAAGAGCAGCGCCGGGCTCAGCAACACAAAGAGGGCGGCGGGGAACCCGACAAGGACGAGGAAGAACCCCCATGTGTCGCCGTTGTTCCGGGGATGGCTTGCAGCGCTGCGTCGAAGGCGACCAAGACGACCAGGACCACGGCGGCGATTCGTAGCCAGAGACGGAGCCGCGATCCTCCCGGCAGCTTGTCGGCCTCGGTCTTCACTTCGCCGAAGCGGAGCGGGACTTTGTCAGGACTGGGCATTAGATGCTCTGGGTTTACAACGTGGCGGTGCAGGGGCCTCGGCGAGCTCGATCCCGATGTGCTCCCTAGAACTCGTGGGCGACGGAGAGCTTCATACGGCTCTCCACCCAATCCTGATTGACGGGGCGTCCCAGGAGACGGGCCTTTTCGTTGGCCTGCCGTTGGAGGTGAGCCCGCTGCATGGCCTCCCACTTCTGGCGGTGGTCCGAGGGCACGGGTGCCCAACTGTTGGCGCGTTGCCAGGTTTCGATCCGAAGTCGCAATCGTTCCGTCTCGTGGCGCATCTCGAGCGCCGCCTCTTCCGCCAGGTGATCGACGCCGTAGTGGAAGAAGTTCCGCAGCGCCGCCGGGGGGGCCACCTGGTTGACGGCGTTGCAATACTCGCAGGTGATGGAGATCGTCGACCCCGTCACCTGACGTGGGATCGGGGCTCCACACCCGGAGCAGTCCACGGGCTCTTCCAGTTCCTTGAGGCCGTCTTGGTGGGCGGCGCGGGCGATATCGGCCAACCAGGTGGTTCGGGCCTTCTGCCACCGGTGGTTGAATCGCAGGGTGCTCTCCTCCTTCATTTCGATCCCGCGGTTCGACCCTCCGAAGGCCCGTCCCGCTTTCCCGTCCCACACCTCTTCGATGCGTTTGAGGAGCTGCCGCACTCGATGGTCCAGGCCGGAGAGGGCGTTGAGGATGGGCAAGATCTCATGGGGATGAGCAGCGGCGATGCCCTTGATACCGGCGTCGGCCTCGGCGACGATCGCCTCCAGACGTTCTTCGATCTTGTCCAGAAAAGCCTGCCATCGATCGGCAGCGGCTTGTTGTTCCGGGGTCATCAGGCCTCCTCGCGCAGGTCGCCGTAGAGAAAGTCGCCGCAGTACTCGCACTCGAAGAGCAGGGCCGTCTCTTGAGCGGCGCCGCAGGTGCGGCAGTTCGATGTAAAGGTCGCCCCGACCTGGGTGGACCGTTGCTTCCACCAGCTCACGTTCGCCGTGGCGTTGGCGAAGATCGCGCTCAGGCCGGCGGACGCCCCGGTGGAGGGGGCCTGTTCGACCTCTCGCAGGGTTTCCTCGACGAGCTGATCGAGATGATTGTGGAGGTTCGAGTGGTCGCCTGCGTGAGACCTGGCGAGGGCCGCGACCTTCCCGAGGCACGCTCGGAGCTCCTGGTTCCGATCGCCCAGGGCGCCCACGTCGTAGCTGGCGCGAACCGACGCCCACTCTTGATCGTCTTCGTAGGCGTCGACCAGGCGGGTGCGATGGAGAGCGACAAAATTAGCGAGAAAAGAGGCTTGATTCGGGGACTCTGCCATAGCGAAGACCTTGTGGATCCCCCGGGCCCGCTCGCCCGGGGGATTCGGTGTGGGTCCAGGTTCGATCAGAAGTCGAGATCCGAATCCGGCGCCGCTGGCGCGCCGGCGCTGTACTTCTGAGAGGCCTGATTGACCAACTGATTGTACTCGTTCAGCTTGTTCATATCGCTGGAGATCTGAGTGAGCCACCAGGTGTGGGCGTTGGAGAAGTCCGCCGCGTTCATCTGGAAAGTCTGAGCGATCATGGCGTTGACATCCTGACCGGTGGTGGCCCAGGCCTGCATGGCGCCCTGGATCTCGCAGACCTGCTCGAAAGGCATGGGGGCGTCGCCGCCGGCGCTGCTGCCCATCATATTGCCGCCGTAGTTGTCCATGCTCGCCACGGCCTGAGCCTGTTGGCCGAATTGGCCGGCCCCTGCGGATTGGAACGCCTGGCCGTAGATCGTGGCGAGCTTTGCCGAGGCGTCGCGGGACATGCGGTCATTCCACTCGGCGGAGACCCGCTCCCACTTGGCCCGATCCAGACCGTGTTGGGCGAGGAACCCATCGAGCTGATCCTGGGATAGGTTCATGATTTGGGCCGAGAGCTGGCCGTACTGTTCCATGGAGATGCCTTCGACAGGCTGCATGAGTTCGGACTGATTCATGGTCGTTCCTTGGGATTCGATGGAAGTTATCAGGAGGCATAAAAACACGGGTTTCCCCTCGGTCCGTAGTACTTGGACCTCGGGGACGAATGATCTTCTTTTCGTATCCCTCCCTGCGCTTGCGGGGGGCAACGGGAAGATGATTCAGAATGGGAAGTAGAGTAGATGGAGGGGCGCAGGCGGTCAAGCTCGGGGCGGAAAGACTCACCAGCCGGGCTCGACACGTCCGATCGAGCTCCCGGAGAAATTGGTTGGTGAATACGAGTCGGCTCGTGTCGTATTCTACGCTGGGTTCTTTCAACCCACGGAGGTGAGCGATCGCGCGACTCTGGAAAGACAATGACCTCCTGGGAGGTCGATACCGGCTGATGCGGGAGCTGGGACGTGACCGAGGGACCCTGTTGTGGGAGGCCCACGACGACGAGGAGATGACCGTCGTTCACGTGCGGATTCTGCAGGAGCACCTGCGATCGGAGCCCCTGGTCGGGATGCGGTTTCGACGGGAAGTGAGTCTGGCTGGACGCCTGGACCATCCTGGGTTGGTGGCTCCTCGGGAGCTCGTCGACGACGAGTCAGGCCTCGCGTTGGTCTACGAGGTCGGCGGCACCAGGACCCTCACGGAGAGGCTACGAGAAGGCACGATGGAGCCCGCCGAGGCGGCGGTCCTTCTCGAACCCGTCCTCGAAGGGCTCGCCGTAGCCCATCGGCGAGGGGTGATTCACCGAAACATCAGCCCCGACCACATCTGGTTGGACGACGGTGGCGAAGCGCGGCTCGGTGGGTTCGGGGGGGCCAAGGTCCTGGACATGGTGGGTCTGACAACCCAGAGCATGGCCTTCGGGCTGTCGCACTACCGGGCGCCCGAGCAGTGGTTCGCCCAGGCCGGGCAGGAAGGGGACGCCGATCCGCGGACCGACGTGTGGGCCCTGGGGGCGATCCTCTTCGAGATGATCCTTGGCCGCCCGCCCGTGGCGGCAATCGGTCCTCAAGCGATGACCGAGGGCTTTGAGGCCCTGGATCTGGATGAGGTCCTCGGTGATCTTGCGCCGACCGCTGTAGGCCAAGCCATCATGGCAGCCCTCGTGGTGGACCGCCGGGACCGGTTGGCTTCCGTAGGGGAGCTTGCTGACGTGCTGCTCGGGCGGATCGAGGCGGTCGAGCGGACGCACTACCGCCACCGTCTCGGGCCTCCCTGTTGGTGTTGCGACCATCCTCGAGTGGAGACCCTGGACTTCTGTCTGCGGTGTGGTCAGGGGCCGATCGTTCAGGATCCCGATGAAGGTACTGTAGATGTGATCGTTCCGAAGTTCCGTCGAGGACGAGAGTACGGCGACATGCGGCGCTTCTCTGGGTCCCGGAACATTGCGGATCTCTTCTTTCGCACCTTTCATCCACAGCTAGACGCCGACGAGAAGGCGCTATTGCGGGAACGGCTGCAACGAGCCGGCGCTTCCTTTGACGAGAAGTCCGACCATCGGATGGCCCACAGTCCGTTTCGCATCGCCTCGGATCTGACCTGGCCCGACGCCTATCGCCTGATGGCCTTCTTGAAGAGTGGCACTCCCGATGAGTTGGCCGGGAGCGCTGGCAAGGTCTTGGTCAGTCCCAAGGAGACCATCGAGGGTGATCACTTCCCTGTCCTCTTTCGCCATGTCAGCGAGCAAGGTTGGCTCGATAAGCTCGGGTGGTCATTGAAAGGATTGAGCTGGTCGAGTCCGGTGCTCTTCTCGATTCTCGCGGTTGGTTCGGTCGCCGGTGGAGTGATCGGAGTGCTGCTGATTCTTGTGCTGGTGATGGTGGCACTCTTCGAGGGGCCCTTTGACCCCGAATGGCTGGTCGGGATGGTCGTGATTACCGCCATCATAGGGCCGATCTGGGCCGCTCTGTTCTGGAAGGCGTCGAGGAATCGACGACCCGCGGTGAGCTTCGAACGCCCACGCCGCGACGTTCTCTCGGAATCCACCAGAGATCGCTGGACAGCTTTGATGGTCGACCTTGTCAACGAGCGTGATCGCCTCTTGGTCGAAGAGGTAATGGACGTCGTGACGAGAGTCCCCGATCAGGCCGAGGATTGGCTGGCCGAGGTCGAGGAAGACGTGATGCTCCTCACGAGGTCGCCTCGGGACTCGGAGTGGCAACGCCTTCAGGTCCTATGGGAAGGACTTCAAGCGCAGGCGCGACAGGAAGGGCTCACTGAGGCTGGAGAGCGGGCGGCTCTGGCCCGGGAGATGAAGCGTCACGAAAAGTCAGTGGAAGAGAGCGAACTCGCCAGGGCTCGAATCTTCGCCTTCGTCGAGGGGCTACGCCCTCGACAGCGCGCCGTTGTCAGAGATGAGTCGCTGGCCGGCAGTCTCGAAGAGCTACGACTGCTTCATCAGTCTCTGGTGGATCTCGAGGGCAGCCCCACCCTGGAGACCATCGGACCGGCTCGCCAGGAGCTCTCCCTGGGTCTGACGCTCCCGGAGCGGTTCGATGTGATTCGCCGGATCGCCTCTGGTGGCATGGCCGACGTGATCCTGGCCCACGACCACTATCGCGAAGAACATGTGGCTCTGAAGATCCCGCTCCCGGAGCATCGGGGACTGCCGCAGATCGGGGCGCTGATGCGCAAAGAATTCGAGGCCGCTCGCAAGGTCCATCACCCCGGCCTGGTGGCGATTCACGAACACCTCGAGATCGACGGGGTCGACGTGTTGGTGATGGAGTACATCGAGGGCGTCGATCTGAAGACGATGATTCGATGGCGGGAGACCCTGCCACCGGCAGAAGTACGAGCGATCGGCGAGCAGATCCTCGACACTCTGGCGGTGGCACATCAATGCGGCGTGGTGCACGGCGACATCAAACCGGCCAATATTTTGATCGGTGACGACGACCGGGTCGTCCTGGTCGACTTCGGTCTGGCCCGGATGGAGTACCTCGCCAGGGATGAAGAACTCGAGTCTCGCCTCGGAACTCCTGGCTATGCGGCCCCGGAGATCTTGGAGGGTGGTCTCGTCGACGAGCGGGCCGATCTCTATGGCCTGGGTTTGACGCTCTTTGAGGCGCTCACCGGGACGCCGCCCTTCGGTGCCGATCACAGCGCCCCCGTCGAAGGCGATGATTTTCAGCAGGTCGAGGCAGGGCTGGCCTTTCGAGACGTCCTTCGGCGAGCTGCAGCCGCCGACCCGGCGACACGATTTCGTTCCGCTCAGGAGATGAAGGCCGCCCTCAACCCCGAGGCGGAGGTCACCACGATAGACGACCTGGTTTCGACGGCGACCGTCGAGGCCTGTCATGCCTGCGGTGCGGCGCGGCATCGGTACCTGCATCGCTGTGGGGTCTGCGGAGCCCGCAGGTATGCGGTGGGCCGTCGGTTCTTCGGGGGCAAACAAGTGGTGGTAAAGGGAAATGAGTTGGGCAGCGAGGAGATCCTGGATCTGCGCAGGGTGATCGATGAGTTCCAGGGCATCTACGCAAGGCTCCACTTTGATGAGACCCTCGCCGAGTTGCCCGCTCTATTGACCCCGTCGATGGACCCTCTCGACGCCAGGACGATGGCCGCCACTCTGGAGCGAAAGGGGTTCGATGTGGCCATCATGGGGGCTTTTACTGCTACGGTCTATCGTGGGATTCACTCTTGGCGACGGCTGCTGTCCAGCTTCTTTCCCCTCCTGGCGCTGCCCCCGACGATTATCGCGGCGGTCCTTTTACTGGACTACCTGCGTGTATATATCGAACCGATCCATGTCTTCACGGTGATCATCATTTTTGGTGTCACTTTGGTGTCACGGCAGAGCTCCTCCCTGGTCTGCGATCGGCGACAGAGGTTGAGAAAGGACGGCGGGGGGCGGTAGAGACCGCGTCGCCAACACCTTTCGAAGACCGTGCCATCGATGTCCTGCTGAAGGCCCGCACGGAGCGCACAAGAGCGCTGGTCGACGGCCTGGTCACAGCCTTCGCCGAGGTCCGCCAGAGTTGGCTCGAGTCTCCGGAACACCGGGATATGGTGGACGCCCTGGACGAGCTGGCGGTCCGAGCGTTCGACTCCGTCGAAGCGCTGATGAAGGCCGAGGAGGTCGTGGCCGGCGTGAGCGCGCTGGAGCGCACAGCTCACCAGGAGGAGGCCCAGCGCCGGGTCGTCCAGATCGGCTCCGGGCTGGTCAGGCTGGCCCGCGAGCTGCGGGAGCTGAAGCTGGTGGAGAGCCTTGACTCCCGGAGGGCTCTGGAAGAGTTCGGGACGGTCCTCGACTTCGATATCCTCGACTTCGACGTGGTCGGGAAGAATACGGTCGAGGAGGGCGTGGCGCACGAAATGAAGCGCGAGGTCGAGGAGCAGGTCGTTTGATCAACTGGGCTCGCAGCGTGCGGCGAAGGTAAAGGCACCTCCGTCGGGCATCTCTACGCCGTCCCCGTCGCCGCCGCGCTCCGTCTCGCCTGAGGCGGTGAGGGTGACCACGTCACCGTCGAATTGGACCTTCACGATCGGAAGGGTCCCGTCCCCGGCCCAGGTGACGGGGTCGTCGCCGGGTTCGTTCCGGGTCAGGCTGGACTGAAGCCAGGCGGTGTCCTGCATCGTCCCCAGGGGGCGAGCCTGGATCATGACCGTGTCGTCCTCGTGGCGGACGCTGGATCGCTCATAGTCCTGAGGGGTCAGCCAGATCTCGCGGCTGATGATCGCCGAGACTCGAAAGTCCCCTTCATGGCGAGCGAGGAGGGCAAAGCTGTCCTTGCGCCCGTCGTGGTCGCCTTCGGCGAGGGTGCAGTCCTCGACGGTGAGATCAAAGTGGTAGTCGCCGCTCGTGAAGTAGGCCTCACCGGTGTCGGGGAGGTCGATGTCGTGGAGCTCTTCGGCGAAGAGTGTGGAGAGTTCGGCCGCCGGCGAGTCGTCAGGGTCACCCTCCTCGTCTGGTGTCGGCTCGCCGGGCTCGTCGAGGGCGACGTCCTCGGGGTCATCGCAGGCGGTCGAGAAGGCAGCAAATAGCGCGACCAAAAGAAGCACTGACAGGTTTCTTAGAAAGGTCATTTGTTCTCCCACAAGAGTATTTCGGTCCTTTCTTTGTAGATCGGAGTGTCGATCGTGGCAACCGGTGTGGTTCGCCGGGGTCATGACCCCGATCCGCCTGAAATGTATCGGAGACCGGAGTCGTTCCGAACGGGTCCGAATTTCTTCATGCACGGTCGAACTCCGCACCGGTTTTGTTCTCAATTGGCCGACTGACTTCAGAACATCTCCCGCGGAGCGGGGCCAAGGCCCCAGCGGAGCCCTGCCCACCACAGCCCCCGGTTTCAACCGGGGGTAGACCGCGTGGGCCCTGGACTATTTCCGAAAACGATCCGCGGCGAACCCGGACGCTGCGATCAATACCGCCGCGAACCCGGACGCCGCGATCCACTCCACCCCGGTTGCCTCCACCGAGGCGTTGTCGCACACTAATGAAACGATGGAGTTAGAGAGAGTTGGTCCATTTCGGGTGGGAGAGGAGCTGGGACGAGGTGGGATGGGCAAGGTCCTGGCCGCCGTCCATGAGGAGACCGGGGTCGAGGTGGCGATCAAGGTGCTGCTGAAGGCCCAGAGCGACGAGGAGCAGGCAAAGTTTCAGCGGGAGATCCAAGCCCAGGCCGGGTTGGTCCATCCCCGGATCACAGGGTTGCTCGACGCCGGGGTGATCGATGGAGCTCCCTACGTGGTGATGGAACGGGCCTTGGGCACGGTGGGAGAGCGGCTGCCCCTCAAGAGCTGGGTGACCGTACGAGAGGTCCTGTTGCAGGCCCTGGACGGACTAGCTCACGCCCACGCTCGGGATGTGGTCCATCGGGATATCAAGCCGGCGAACCTCTTGCTCTTCGCCGATGGCTTGAAGCTCGCCGACTTCGGGATCGCTCACCGTCGTCAAGCCGTTCATGGGTCCGAGGAAGTGCAAAGCGGGAATGTGACGGGGACAGCCAACTACATGGCGCCGGAACAGATCCGAAACCAGTGGCGATACTTTGGCCCGTGGACGGATGTCTACGCGTTGGGGTGCGTGGCCTATCAGCTGGTGTGTGGGACGACGCCGTACGGAGACCGTGGGGGCGCGATGAGGGTGCTGCTGGCGCACCTCGATGAAGGGATGCCGGAGATCGAGCCCAAGATGGCTGTCCCTGAGGGGCTGGCGGAATGGATTCACAGCGCCATGGCGCCGGACTGGCGACGGCGGTTCCAGAGCGCCGCGGAGGCCGCCCAGGCGTTGGTTTGCCTCGGGGAAGCCCGCGAAGACGGGCTGGCGAAACCGGCGGGGGTGGAGCCAGAGAGAGACAGAATTGCGAACACCGAGCTCTTGACCGTGGTTCATGGGGACGACGAGCTCCTCTGGATCCGGCGAGTCCGGGAAGAGCAGGGCGCAGGGTCCGCTGATTCTCGGCGAGGAGAGCCGGTGATTTCCGTTCCCGAGACCTGGAGGCACGGGGATCAGGAGCGGTGGCCGCCGGTGTTGAGCGGTACGGGGCTGGGCCTCTTCGGCCAGCGGGAGATCCCCTTCGTGGGACGAGAGGCGGAACGGGACTCGATCTGGGAGAGACTCCAGACCGTCTTGGATTCCCGACGGGCAGAAGTGCTCCTGGTGCAGGGGGAGGCGGGGACGGGGAAGTCCCGGCTCGTGGATTGGATAGGTACTCGGGCTCGGGAGTTGGGGCTCGTACAGGTCATGCGGATGCGTCACTCCCCGGTCGGCGGGCGCCTCGATGAGGGGTTCGCCGGTTTGCTCCGGCAGGTGCTGCAGGTCGGTGAGGCCGGTCGTGGGGAGATCATCGAACTCCTGAACGAACGCGGGATCGAGGGAGAGGACACCCGGGCTCTGGCCGAGATCGCCTCGCCGTCGGAGCGCGAGGGGGAGGGGTACCGGTTCACCCACTCCGGGGAGCCTCGAATCGTGGTTCGTCGATGGCTGGTGGCCGAGGCCCGGGAGCTCCCGCTGGTGCTGTGGATCGAGGACGCCCAGTGGTCCGAGGAGGCCCGGGTTCTGGCCCAAGAGCTGCGGGGGATGGAGATCCCCATCCTGGTGATCCTCACGGTGAGGTCCGAGGAGCTCGGCGAGGATGAGCGGCGGGAGCTGGAGCTCGCCGAGGGGATCACTCTGGAACCTCTCGGGGAGGCGACCCATCGCCGGGTCATCGATCGGATGCTACCCCTGGCGCCGGAGGTCGCCGAGGAGGTAGCTAGCCGGAGCGAAGGCAACCCTCTCTTCGCCATGCAGATCGTCACCGATTGGGCGGACCAGCGGCTCACGGCCCTGGAGGCTCCCGCATTGGTAGAGATGGTCGAAGATCTGGACTGCACCACTTTGGTGCACCAGATCGTCGACGAGTTACGGCGCAAGGCGGACCCAGTCGCCGAGGCCTTGGCGGCCAGAGTCGCGCGCCTGGAGCCTCCACGTCACTCGGAGTCGCTGGAACCCTGATCCCACTTCTTGGCGTGGCTGAGCTGGCCGACGATGCTCTCCATAGCGGCTAGTCCGAAGGTGATCTTTTTGAAGAACGAGGGGTTGTGGGGGACGAAGGTGAACTGGTGATGTTGGGACCAGATGTCTCGCAGCCGTCGGTCGAGCTCGACGGCTTCTCGGTTGGATTCGATGCGGGTGGGGTTGCCGGTCTCGATGGACATATCGCCCACGGCGGCGCTCTCGAAGAAGATCACGGCGTCGTATCGAGCCAGCTCCTGCTCCAGGGTGGTACCCATCTTCTCGAAGAAGTCGCCCGCAGTGTCGGGCCAGTAGACCGCGCCGTCGACGGTGCCCCGGTCGCAGAGCAAGATTCTCTCCGGGTAGAGCGACGCCTGGATGATCTCGAGGCTTCGCTGGAGGTGGAAGATGGCGTTCTGTGCCGCGCATTGGGCGTGGGTCTCGTCTACCCGTGGCAACCCCCCGGAGAAGAGTAGGGTGGCCGACTCGGGGACGACGACCACCTTCTCGCCGATCTCTCGCCGGAAGAGGTCGGCGGCTGTGGTCTTGCCGCCCCCGGGCCCCCCGGTGAGGACGATCCGGATATGGTTGTTGCTTGAGCTCTCCAGGGTCTTTTCTGACATCGACGGGTGCTCCGAGATCGACAGTGGTTTGGGGATCCATGGGGTGGCAACCACGCCGGGGATCCTGATAGGATGCGCCACAGGACTAGGATGGAGGAGGATCCAATGGAAGGTCAAGGTGTGGCGCGGAGAGCGCTCGTGGTGGTTGGGCTTGTCGCCATCGTGGTCGGCGGATGTCGTTGCACGGGCTCGTCGCCGACGGTTGATAAAGAGCCAGTCGAGACCCCCGCGGCCACGGTGGTGGAGGAGCAGGTGGAGCCTGAGAGCGCCTCGGAGCCGGTGGAGGCTGAGGAGCCATTGCCAGTGACCGACCCCCGTCTCGATCAGCTTCGGGCGTTGGTCGATGGTTCCCTCGAAGCAACGGAGCTCTTGGATGAAGAGCGGGTGATCTGGATCCGGATCACGGACTCCGAGAAGGAGGCGGTCCCGCCACCGGACGCATTGATGGAGGAGCTTGGTTTGGAGTGGTTGGATCATGACCATCGATTGATATGTGGCCCCGAACGCGTCGACTTTGCCGAGCAGTTCGAGGGCCTGGTGCGACGGAAGCTCGCCAACGCTTCGTCGGAGACGTTAGAGGACGCCTGTGATGAGACGACGTGTAGCTTTCCGCCGATGTCAAGCCAGGACGCGACGCTCTCATTGATCTTCGAAGGGGAACGGGTCACGGAGGTTCACTTCCATGGGTTCAACTTGGCCCATCGTTCCGATCCTGAGGGTCAGGACATGGCGGGGATCGCCGAGTGGGTAGAGGTCCGGCGGGCGGAGCTGAGAGCCCGAGAGTGTGAGTAAAGCCGCAGTGCATAGGCCCGCTGTCGACGAAGGAGTAGCCAGCACCCCGCGGAGGGGGTAGGATGCCCGCTCCCATGGATGTTGACTTTGGAGGTACATGGTGAAGGACGATAGATTTTCGCTCGCGCTTGCAGCACCCCGGTTTCGGGAGGCTCATGACATCAGCTCGAAGGAGCTGCGCCTGGCGGCGCTGAACACACAGTTCGATCTCGGGGAGTCTCCTTATTCTGTGGTGGTCGTCGTGGCCGGTATGGAGGGTGCGGGCCGCGGGGAATGTGTGGATCGATTGCTTCACTGGTTGGACGCCCGAAACATCAAGGTTCACGCGGACCCGAGGGGCACCGACGAGGAGCGGGAACGCCCCTATTTCTATCGGTTTTGGCGCCGCCTGCCGCCGACGGGAGAGATGACGATCTTTTTCGACTCCTGGTATTCGGAGCCGATTCGCCGTCGGGCCCTCGGCGAGATCTCGAAGGAGGAGTTTCAGGCCCAACTGGCGAGGATCAAAGCCTTCGAGGATCTCCTGAGCAAAGAGCGGGTGATCGTCGTGAAGTTCTGGCTCCACCTGGACCGGGAGAAGCAGTACAAGCGGCTTCACGCCGATGCCCACGATCCGGGTCGATCCTGGCGGGTCGATCAGAACGACTGGCGTATGTGGACGAGGCACGGCGAGCTCTCCGAGGCCGCGTTGCAGGCCATCGACGTCACCGAGGACGCCGGGCACCCCTGGTATGTGGTGGCCGCCGATGATCCGCACCACCGGGACTCGACGGTGGTGAAGAAGCTCACCAAGGCGATCCAGGAGCGCCTGGAAGGACCGGCTCCGGTGAAGCCCGAGCCTCCAGAGGAGCTGCCCGTGCCGCCCACAGATCACGTGCAGGCCAACCTGGACTTCAGCCTGCGTCTGAAGAAGAAGAAGTATCGCCGGGAGCGGGACCGACTGCAGGGGAGGGTCAGCCGGCTGATCCGGGCCATGGGTGACGCCGGGAAATCCCTGGTGCTGGTCTTTGAAGGCCAGGACGCCGCCGGCAAGGGCGGGGCGATTCGACGTGTGACCGAGGCCCTCGATGCCCGGTGCTACGACGTGATCCCCATCGCGGCGCCCAACGAGGCCGAGCGGGCTCGCCCCTACCTGTGGCGATTCTGGACCCGGCTGCCCGAGCATGGTCGGATGACGATTTTCGACCGGTCCTGGTACGGGCGAGTCTTGGTGGAGCGGATCGAGGGGTTCTGCACCGAGGAGGCCTGGAACCGGGCCTTCGATGAGATCAAAGAGTTCGAGTCCCAGATGATCGACGCCGGAGTGATCCTGGCCAAGTTCTGGGTCGCTATCGACGCCGACGAGCAGCTCGCTCGGTTCGAAGACCGGGAGGAGACGAAGTACAAGCAGTACAAGCTCACCGATGAGGATTGGCGCAACCGGGACCGATGGGGCGCCTACGAGGCCGCCGTCCACGACATGGTCATCCACACCAGCACGGAGGCCGCGCCGTGGACGCTGGTGGAGGGCAACTGCAAGCGTCACGCCCGGGTGAAGGTGCTGGAGACGGTCTGCGAGCGATTGGAGAAGGTCCTGGGTCCGTCACCGGATCCCGATGAGACGACCCCGCCGTCGTCGGGTGGGTAAGACGATGTTCAAACTTCGACACGCCCCTCATGTCTATCTCGCGTCGATCGCGATGCTTCCGTTCTTCTTGCCCCTTACGTGGGCTGTCGTCGAGGACTGGGGATCCCGATGGCTTTGGATAGCCTTTGGTCTGGTCTGGGCGGCCCTGGCGGCCGTCGCCGGATGGAAGGGCTATGATATGATGTCCCGAGAGTCCGATGGGGTCATCGAGCTCAATGAAAATGAAACCCTTGTGGCTCAGACCATGAAGAGTTTTTGTGTCCAGAGCTTTGGCTTCCTGTTGGTCTTGCTGGTCTTGGTGAGCTTTCGGTCTTCGATTGGGTGGTAGGTGATGCGAAACACTCCGTGGATGGTCGTGATGTTCGCGGCGATACTCGCCGTGGGCTGCGGCAACGAGAGCATCTCTGGGGAGAACGGCGACGTCGGGGTCTCCGACTCCGGTCCTGACGAGGCCGATTCGAGCGAGGCCGATTCGAGCCAGGCTGATGCCGATCCCGACGCTGGCGAGAACGGCGGCGAGGACACCGACGGTGACCCGAACCAGGGTGAGGAGTCCTGTGGGTTGGCGGCCCCCTTTGATATCGGTGTGGAGTATGAGCGAGAGCTCTTCGTGGACCCCGCCGGGAGCGACTCCGACGGCGACGGGACCGACGGGGCGCCCTTCGCGACGCTTCGCAGGGCCACCGACGAGGCGACGCCGGGCACCCGGATCGTGATGCGCGAGGGGCAGTACGCGGGGGGCATCTATGTGTCCGGCTTACGTGGTGAGCCCGGGCGGCCTGTGGCTGTGGTCGGCGATGGCGAGGTCGTGATCCAGGGCGGGGCGAACAATATTCAGTTCGCCGAACCCTCTTATCTGGTCGTGGAGAACCTGATCTTCGAAGGGGCTACGGCGAACGGCTTGAACATCGACGACGGCGGGACCCTGGACACCCCGGCGGAGTACATCGTGCTCCGAAACCTCGAGGTGCGGGGCGTGGACAACACGGGGAACAACGACTGTATCAAGCTCTCCGGACTGCGACACTTCTGGGTGTTGGACAGCGAGATCTCGGCCTGCGCCAACGGCCAGGGGGTGGACATGGTGGGATGCCATCAGGGGGTGATCTCGGGCAACCGGATCGGCGGGATGACCGGGCCCGGGGTGCAGGCCAAGGGTGGGAGCAGCGAGGTCACGATCCACGGCAACTGGTTTCAGGACATCTCGGGACGGGGCATCAACGCCGGCGGGAGCACGAGCCTCCCCTACTTCCGCCCCCCCGACGCCGACCACGAGGCTCGCCACATCGACACCGTGGCCAACGTCTTCGTCGACGTCGGCGACGAGTCGGGAGCCCCCATCGCCTTCGTCGGGTGCGACGATTGCCTCTTCGCCCACAATACGGTGATCCGCCCCCTGACCTGGGTGTTCCGAATCTTGCAGGAGTCCACGGACGAGCGGTTCGTGCCCGCCCGAGACGGCCGGGTGTTTCATAACGTGATCACCCTGAACGTCGACGACCTCCGGAGCGGGGTCTACGTCAACTTCAGCGGCGGGACCGACCTGGGGTCCTTCCAGTTCCAGCGAAACCTCTGGTACGCCCTGGACCGCGACGAATACGACGGCCCGACCTACGACTCCCAGATCCCCCCTGAGGCGGACTCCCTGATCCAGGAAGACCCCCTCTTCGTCGACGCCGCTGGCCAGGACTTCCGACTAGAGCCCGGGAGCCCGGCGGTGGGCGCCGGCGACCGGGACCTCCTGACGCCCTGGTTCCCCGACTACGACGGGAACTGCTACGGAGAGCAGCCGACGTTGGGAGCCTTTGAACGGGACGAGTGATCGAGGTGTTAGAAGAACCGCAGTCCCGCGGATAGTCCGGGCCAGAGCACGAGGGAATCTCCTACGCGCCAGGGCTCCCAGGGAGCGTATGTGGTTGCGTCGACCTCGCCGGAAGAGGGGCTGAAGAGGGTCAGCGTGGGGCCGCCGAAGACCGTCAGGTTCGGGACGACCTCGTAGGAGAGTTGGGGCTTTAGCTTGTAGAGGGTGAAGTCGCTGCTCCACAGCCATCCATCGGGTTCGACCATCACGGAGGTGGCCGTGAGCTCGACGGACACGTCCAGCGCTTCGGCGAGCTCGAGCCGCCAGCCCAGCCCGAGGGTCGCGGCCAGTTCTGAGAGCGCACCGGGAGAGCTCTCGGGGCCGAAGACCCGTTGGCCCAACCCGTAGGTGTTGAAGAAGGCCCTACTACCGTGACGAATGCCGACCATCAGCAGTCCGTCGTCGGAGACGGTCACCTCGGGCTGGACGTAGCCGTCGAGAAAGATGTTGACCAGGCCCAGGCTCCCGGTGGCCGAGCGGGAGACGTTGAAGACGCCGAGTTGGAACCCCCGGACGTCCCCGTCGGTGATATTCGCCATGGCGATCTGGATCCCCGGCTGTCGGCGCCATTGATGTTGGCACCGCCGGCGATCTGCACGCCCTGAATACTCTCGGCGTTGACGTTTGCTCCACCCACCAGTTGAACACCGCGGACATCACCGCTGGCGAGGTTGAAGAGCCACCCCACCTCCAGTCGCTGGGAGCCACCACTGCGGCCACCGATAAGGTTCACCGAGTACAGCCGCTGGCGGTCCGGATGATCCCGGGACGTCGCAAGGCCGGGGATCACGTCGATGCCGAGGACGATCGGAGGGGCCCCGGCTCGCTCGGCCGGCTGGGGTTCGGATTCGCTGGCGAGGGCGGTCGAGGACAGCGTACAGCCCAGGGCGACCGCGGCGATCAGGCTTCTCATCGACACCTCCAGGAGTCAGGGACCGTTGCGACGTCGATGGTCGCCCCCCGACGGTAAGCGCGGCTTGTGGTGAGTGAAGGGTGGTGAAGGGTGGTGTGGCTTCGCGGTGGAGCCACCCTCATGTACGCGAACTGGATCGTGGGTACGTAGTGATGGCGTCGAGTTCGGGCGTGAGAACGGGTGGTTTGCGAGGGAGGAGCACCGGAGCCCTGCCGCCTCCGGCGCAGGGGTTCGCCGAGTGTGCAAGTGAGCGGTGGAGGTGGAGCCGACCTCGAAGGTGGCGGCTCTCGGCGTGAGAACGGGTGGTTTGCGAGGGAGGGAGGAGCACCGGATCCCTGCCGCCTCCGGCGCAGGTGTTCGCCGAGTGTGCAAGCGAGCGAAGGGGCGGCGCGAGCCACCCCCAGGCGCTACGCGCCTTGCCCCCTGAAACCCACTTGATACGGATCAGCTCACCTCCGCATCTAGTGCCGACGATCCGGAGTTTTGGGGCAGAAACGTGAGGTAGCGTTGTAGCTCGGGACTGGCCACCAGCGTCACGG
>SKON01000098.1 GCA_007120035.1 Myxococcales bacterium | reverse complement strand
GGGGGGGGGGGTTGGGGGGGAGGGGGGGCGGGGGGGTGGGGATCTCCTTGAGGGGGTCGCCGTCCTGGGTCCAGCGGGCGTGGTCGTCGGAGAGGGTGAGCTTTCGGAGGACCGGGCGTTGGACGAAGCTCTGGCCGTAGAAGAAGCTGCGCATCAGGAAGAAGAGGCCGGCCCAGGCGGCGAGGACGACGGCGCTGATGCCGGCGGCGACAGCCGGTTGGGCGAGGACGCCTTCGGGGACGCGGAGGGCGGCGATGGCGATGGCGATCAGGCCGCAGATCAGGCCGCCGAGGATCGGGTGTTGGCCGAGCCAGGTCAGGGCGTCGCCGAGGAGGCCCGGGCGCCGTTCTTCGACGGCCGTGCGGTAGGAGAGCTCGAGGGGTTCGGTCATCGGGAGGCCCGAGAGGTGGGGGAAGCCCGCGGATTGCGCCGTGCACGGGGCAGGGGTTAGAGTGGAAAGGTGGCACCGAACGATGGAGAGCGCAAGATGCGCCGATGGTGAGGGAGATGGCGATGGCACCGCAGGCGGTGGTGATGGGGACGGGTAGAGCGACCGGTGCTCGGAGGGTGACGAACGAGGAGATCGCCGAGGTGGTGGGGTCCTCGGATGAGTGGATTCGGAAACGCACGGGGATTCGGGCGCGGTATTTCGTGGAGCCCGGGCAGAGCAACGCGTCGATGGGGAAGGAGGCGGCGCTGGCGGCGCTGGCGGCGGCGGGGCGGGAGGTCGGGGAGGTGGACGCCCTGATCTTTGCGACGCTCTCGCCGGATGTGGCGTTTCCGGGGACCGGGGTGTACCTGCAGGAGGCGTTGGGGATCGCGCCGGTGCCGGCGTTGGATGTGCGGAATCAGTGTTCGGGGTTTCTCTATGGGCTGTCGGTGGCCACGGGGTGGATTCGGGCCGGGATGTACAAGACGGTGCTGCTGGTGGGGAGTGAGATCCACTCGACGGGGTTGCGGCTCGACGAGGAGGGGCGAGATGTGGCGGTGCTCTTTGGGGATGGGGCCGGGGCGGCCGTCGTGGAGGCTCGGGAGGCTCGGGAGGAAGAGATGGCCGGGAGGATCGTGGATCTGGCGTTGGGGGCCGATGGGAGCCAGGCAGAGCTGCTGATCTGCGATCGGCCCGGATCGAGGTATCACCCCCGGGTTACGATCGCGGATATCGAGGCGGGGCGCCACTATCCGAAAATGGAAGGTAGGCTTGTCTTCCGGCGGGCCGTGGAGATTTTGACCCGAGAAGTGGGGTTGGCCCTGGAGCGAAACGGGGTGTCCGCCGACGAGGTAGTGTTCGTGCCCCACCAGTCAAATCGGCGGATCAATGAGATGGTGGCCGGGCGGTTGGGGATCGGGGAGGAGCGGGTGGTCCACACCATCGAGGACTACGGGAACACGACGGCGGCGAGCATCCCGATGGCCCTGGATCGGGCGATGCGGGAGGGGCGGGTGTCGCCGGGGGACGTGGTGGTTCTGGCGGCGTTCGGCAGTGGCCTGACCTGGGGGACCGCGGTGCTGCGGTACTGAGGGGGCCGTGAGGGTCAGTGAGGTTCAGGGGCCGGCCAGGATGGTGACGCCTGTGTAGTAGACGATCTCGAAGTAGGGGCCGGTGTGGACGGCGCCGCCGAGGGTGCTCTGTACGCAGGTCTGGTGGGTGACGACGCGGTGCATGCCGCGTACGAACTCCAGCCGGCGCATCTGATCCAGGGGTTGTCCGGTGCTCGGGTCGAGGTTCACGGTCTCGCCGGGGCGGGCGCGGATGGGACCGGCGTTGGTCTCGAAGGTGAGGTTCGTGGGGAGGATCACCTGATCGCAGCCCAGGATCTCGCGGGTCGGGTCGCAGTCAACGGCCGGGGGGGCGTTCCACTGAAGACCGATGTGGTCGGGGATGGCCTGGCCGCGGATGAGCTCGATGGTCTCCTCCTCGTTGATCTGGCCGTCCTCGTCCTGTCGGCGGACGTCGAGGGAGAGGTTCTGGTAGGCAACGCCCGAGGATCCGGTCTCGACGAAGAAACTCACGAAGACCAGGTCGCGGCGCTCTTCGGGATCGAGGCGGTCGGCGAGTCGTTGGCTGCCGCAGAATTCCCAGAGTTCCAAGCTGTTGGCCTGGGTGAGAACGACTTCGAAGCAGCCGGTGGAGTCAGGCAAGGGTCCCGGATCTTCGCCGGGATCACCGAAGTTGAAGTCGTCTTCGAGGATGGGGTGGATGGCTTCGATCTGCCACCGGCCAGAGGGAGGGGTCGTCCAGGAGAGGGGCGTCTCGGAGAGGCCGGTGTGGCAGAGGTCGTCGGAAGTTTCTTCCACGGGGAGCTGGTCACGCTGGCGAGGAACCCAGGTGCTGAGCTGGAGGTCGTCGCCCAAGGCCTCCCAGGCGTAGGTGGCGCCGGGAGGGGGGGTGAGCACGGCTTCGACTTCAGCGTCGGTGGCGCAATTATCGAGGGAGCCGTCACAGGGGCGATCGCGCCAGGGTCGGATCGCCGCGGCGGAGACGTTGTCGTAATCGGCGGTGATCATCACCGTCGCCGGCTCGGGGAGGATCTCTGGCGGAGCGTCGACGTCGGAGTAGAAGGTCTTCACCGGTAGATCGGTCGTATAGGCAACGGCAAGTCGTTCGAGCCGATCGTCCTCGGGGGTGAGGAACGCGAGATGGCAGGTCTCCCGCTCGTCGGAGGGAGCCTGGAGGGCGATCTCCCAGCCGGAGAAGATCGCGCGACGGTTGGGGTTGTTGAGGTGTGCCTCCATGAGGAAGCGCGAGGGGTCCTCGGCGACCAGCGAGCAGTCTATGGAGTAGAACTGGCCGATGCGTTGGAACCTCAGGGGGATCACGTCGTGGGAGGCGTTGAAGAGCGAGACCCGGGCTTCCTGGCGAAGCGACTCCGGGGTCTCGCGGAACTCCCGCTCGCAGCCTGCGCTGAAGGTAGCGCAGGCTGCGGCGAGGAGAATGGCGAGTCCGCGTTGCGTCGCGGGTCGTTGGGTCGTGCGTGTAGTCACCTCAAGCCCTCCGACGCCGCCACCACATCAGCCCGAGGACGGCGAGCACCATGGCGAGGCCTTCGGTGTCGCGGTCGCCGTTGTTGGAGGCGCTGCAGACACAGCCGGAGCCTTCCAGGGTCCCTTCCATGGGCTGGTCGGGATCGGGGAGGTCGGCGTCCTCGCCGGGGATGTCCGTATCGGCCGGGTCGGGATCGGCGACGTCCACGTCATCGCCGGGCTCGGGCTCCGGGTCGGGCTCCTCGGGGACGATGACCAGCACGTCGTGCTCAGCCCGAGGGCTGTTGGCGAGCCCGTCGCTGACGACAAGACCGAAGGTGTAGAGGGTGTCCTCGGTGATGTCCTCGGAGAAGGTGATGCCCACCTGGGTCTCGTCACCGGTCTGGGTGATCTGCGGGGCCGGGGATCCGTCGACGAGGCTCCAGCTGTAGGAGAGGATCTCGTCGCCATCGGGGTCGAAGCTGTCGGCGCCGCTGAGCACGATGGACTCGCCAGGCTCGGCGGTGTCGGGACCGGTGATCACCGCGACCGGGGCCTCGTTGGGCTCCTCGGCGATGGTGACCGTTGTGGTGTCGGGCTCGCTGTCGAGCTCGCCATCGTTGACGATAAGCTCGAAGAGGAGCACGGGGTCGGCGGGGTCCGTGGGCGCCGTGAACTGTGGGGTGGCGCTAGTCAGGTCATCGAGGATGACTGGTTCGCCGCCGAGTTGGCTCCACGAGTATGTGATCTCGTCGCCGTCGGGGTCGAAGCTGGCCGAGCCGTCGAGGGTGACCGTGTCTCCCTCGTTGACGGTCTGGTCGGCTCCGGCGTCGGCGATGGGCGCCCGGTTGTCGCTCTCGCACTCGCCATCAGCGGTGCAGTAGGCGTCTTCCCAGCAGTCGTCGTCGGTATCGCAGGAGTCCTGGCACTCGCCGTCGACGCAGAGGAAGTCCCCGCAGTCTTCGATGGCCCCGTTGCCGCAGGAACCGTCGGCCTGGCAGGTGCTCGCCGCCACGGCCTCGTTGTCGTCGGTGCAGAAGGCGTCTTCGCAGACGTCGCCGACGGCGGAGCTCCACTCCGTGGTGCTCTGAGTGGGGTCGCAGAAGAGGCAGGAGTTGCCCGGGTGTTCTTCGCCGGCGTCCACGCAGGCGCCGTCGATGGCGCAGCCGGAGATCACGTCCTGGGCGCAGGCGCCATCCAGGCAGACACCGGCGGTACACGGCAGACCGTCGTCGAAGGTACAGGCGGTGCCGTCGGTGACGTTGGTCGACTCGCAGCCCGTTGCGGAGTCGCAGGTGTTGACCGTGCACTCATTGCTGTCGTCGCAGTCCACAGGCTCGGAGACGCAGCCGATATCGGAGTCACAGGAGTTGACGGTACAGGCGTCGCTGTCGTCGCAGTCGATGGGGGTGTTTACGCAGCCCGAGTCGGGGTCGCAGGAGTCGATGGTGCAGGCGTCGCCGTCGCTACAGTCGAGGGGGGTGGAGCCGCACCCGGTGACGGGATCGCAGAAGTCGACGGTACAGGCGTTGCCGTCGTCGCAGACCAGGGGCTGCGAGACGCAGGAGCCGGCGGAGCAGCTCCCCACGGTGCAGACATCGCCGTCGTTGAGATCGCAGCCCGTGCCATCGGCGACGTTGACGGCCTCACAGGAGCCCGTGGCCGGGTCGCACACGCCGGTGACGCACTCATCGTCGAGGTTGGAGCAGTCCGTGGCCTCGTCGACCACGCAGGAGCCCGCCTCGCAGACGTTGTCCGTGCACAGGTCGCCGTCGTCGCAGGGTGCCCCCGTCTCCGGGCTCGACGGCAAGCACGCCGACTGCGCGTTACTGCAAGTCATGGACCCGAAGCATTGGGGCGGCGAGCCGCAGTCCCGAGGATCCCCGGGCCGGCATTGGCCTGTGGCGTTGCAGGTGTCGTCGATGGTGCAGAACTCGCCATTGTCGCAGGGGGTGCCGGCGTCGCGCGGGGACCAGGCGTTGGGGTTGGTCGCCACGTCGCACCAGAAGCAGTCCGCCTCGGGGTTGCCGGTCCCGTCCGGATAGCAGGCGCCTTCGATCAGGCACCCACCGCTGACCTGGGTGACGCAATCGCCGTCACTGCAGATGCTCTCCGTGCAGGACAGGCCATCGTCGTCGCAGATGTCTCCATCGACGGTCGCCGTTTCGACGAGGCACTCGCCAGCTTCGCAGAAGTTCACCGTGCAGGGGTTGCCATCGTCACAGTCGATCTCGCCGGTGCTGATGCACTGCCCGGCCTGGCAGGTCGACTGGATGCAGGAGTCGCCGATGTCGCAGATGGAGTCTTCTTCGGCGTTGGACCAGGAGGAGGTGGATTGGGAGGGGTCGCAGATCTGGCAGGGGTTGTCGGGGTTTTCGTCGTCGGCGGAGTAGAAGCTGCCGTCGATGGAGCAGGTCTGGGAGCCTGGGAACAGGAAGACGCGACCACCGTTAGGGACGAGTCCATTGTAACGAGGAGCACCGACAATCAAAGCGTCTCCTGTTGCTGCAAAATTCGGGACACCAGCGAGACTGCGCCCGAAGGAAGAGTCAGTCTGGCCCGAATCAATGATCAGAGATGGGTCGTCGCCAAACCCGCTCTCCGTACCCAGGAAGACGAATACTCCGCCTTCGTCTCCGCCATCAGTGTTAGCGTTGTAACGATGAGAGCCAATCACGAAGTCGTTGAACCCATTACCATTGAGATCAATCCTACCAGCCAGGGACCGGCCAAAACGCGAATCGCCATGAGGTCCTTCCTTTTCCCAGATCAACTCCAAATCGTCGGTGGAGGGAGAGTATTCATAGATTTGTACGCCCCCCGGCTGATCGAATCCATCGAGTGAGGGGTAGCCGATTGCCAGGGCGTCAAGCGGATGACCGTTCACGGAGGTCCCCTGGGGACTTGGGATCGAACTAAGTGCGAGTCCGAATCCGCTTAGTGTTGATGGTCCGTCGATCCGGATAGGGTCAGATAGGATGCCATCATTGTCGTGGAAGAATACGTCCACGAGGCCTTGCCCAAAGTTGAAGTTGTACCCGCCCACGGAAAAGGACTCACAGCGTGCGGAAGTCGAATAGGGAGCACCATTGAATTCACCTAGACGATGAACCGTCCATCCATATCCTGCAAAGTTCTCGGGAGAGGGATGGGAGAATTCAAGCTCAAAAGGTGCGGCCCCGCCCGGAGTCCGAGTGTAGACATCAATTGCGCCAGCTGAGCTGTTCCTAACTGGAGCACCGATAACGAGGTCAGGCCAACCATTACAATTGATATCGGCCAGGTCGAGTGCTTGGCCGAACCGTTCCGCTCCGCCTTGTCCCGCCGTCTCCCAGACTAAAGCCGGGTCCAAGATTGGTTCGGGACCGGAGCAGTCGAAAAGCCTGTACGCAAGAACGCGACCACGTTCTCCATCAAAGCCTGGAGCTCCGACTACGAGATCGTTACATCCATCTCCAGTGATATCCGCATTGATTCTAGTCGCTACTCCGAATACTTCGTTCGTTGTGTCCCCTGTGAGACTAAGGTCCGCTCCGAAAGGAATCCCGTCCTCTGTGCCAACGAACAGAAGAACTCGGCCCTGTCTGTTCGAAAAGCCACTGTAGCTTGATTGACTCACCAGAACATCGAAGAAATCGCTGTTGTTAACGTTACCAGATACGATTTGTTGGCCAAAGTTCGACTCTTCCTGAGCAGACGAACGAATCCAAACGGGGTCGGTGGCAAGTGGGTCGATTGTGATCGGATAGACAGCGTCTGTATCATTAACGGCAAAGGAGAGGCCTTGCGCATCACTCCTCATCTCCACCGGCAAGTCGCGGCCGGTTTCATCGAAAGCAACTAGCCCAGTCCATTGGAATACCCCTCTGTCGCCATGGCGGGCGATCAGACCGTTAACATTGCTGTCGATAACTAGTTCTTCCAGGTCTTGATCAAACTGCACGATCACTGGACCCGAACCCGTGGGAGCTTCGTGGACATGAACAAAGAGCTTCAGGCCGTCGGTAACGTTTCGGTACTCAACTGATAGTTCTGATCCGTAGAAGAAGGTCGCTACCCCTGGCTCATGGACCGCTCGAGAAGGCTCTGCTAGCGCTTCGATTTCTTGGTGTCGACCGACTCCTCTCGCCCGAATCGAATAGGACCATGGGCTTTCGATAATCCGGGCTGAAGAAGCATCGAAGTAGGGGGTTGCGCGAATTCGTGTGTGTCCGTCAGCGAACAACTCGACATCGCCCAGAGCTGGGAGTGTGGCGTGCAGTCGTTCAGTCGAGGGCTCGAATCCGTACGGCCAAACCTCTCTAAACTGCTGGCGTTCACCGGCCTCAAGGAACTCGAGAACTGGACTTTCAAGGGGAAGTGCCTCTTGCGCGGGAGCAGCCTGGTCACCATTTGAGCATCCCGATGCCAGAGGGACCGAGAATAGAAGCCCACAAATAAATTTCGCGAATATTGCTCGAGAGGATTCTTGGAAAAGCATTGCAGAATAACCACTTGCAAGGGTTGGGTGTGAGCACGAGTTGAGTCGCCTGAGTATTGTGCCTGGATAGTGTCGACGAAATCCCAATTCTTTGCAACTCTTCGCTTGGTGTCCGGCTTAGAGGTCGGGGACGGATAATGCTGGGATCGAGGTGCTCGCGATGACCGTGCGTGAAAAGTCGGGAGTTATAGAATTTGAGGGCCAAAAGAAAAGGTTTGAGAGGTGTTCACATCTGCGGGTCCTGGTGAGAGACGGATTTCCTGCTGAACTCTACCTTGATTCGTCCGGAGATGAACTGGGAGTTGCCTCTCGTCAGGTCTCCGGACGCCACCTCGTCTTGTTTTGGATAGACCACGAGGTGCTGGCGATCAGTCATGAGTCCATTGAAAAGTGCTTGGATATCGTTTCGGAGGCTACGGCAAAGGGATTCCGTACACAGTTATGGAAGGTTTCGAAGTACTTGCCTGGCTGGGCTGGAGTGGTGATGGACGCCACGGGAGTCGAGCTCATTTCTGATCCTATCGGAAGGCTGCCAGTATTCTTCCGGAGCCACAAAGACTTCGAGATAGCCACGGACCCACTTCTGTTGGCAGACGATCTTCCAGCACTACGGTGGGGTGGGCTAAATGCGTACCTTCTGATCGATGGCCTTCCCGCAAATTGGTGTCCTTGGGAGACGATCCATCGGCTGGAGGCAGGGGCCAGGGTTGTTCGTACTTGGGAAGCGGAATCGTCTAGGACATTTCGGGAGTGTTGGTTCGATTCCGAAGCGGTCAACAGCGGGTCGCTAATCGGAGAGTTATGGCGAGCGGTGGAGCGTCGTATTAACCGAGGGGTAACAGCCTTCTCGCTTAGTGGCGGCGTCGACTCTTCCCTCTTAGTGCTTCTGGCCAGCGAGATGGGTGTGCGGGTTCAAGTATTCTCAATGGTAGCCCCTGAATTTCCGGAGTTCGATGAGCAAGATGTGGCTTTCGAAACCGCAAAACTAGTGGGAGCGACCTTTCGTCCGTTTGACATATCGGGGCCACAACAATGGAGCAATCAAGCTGTTTTCCATCCTGTTCCTGGGTGGGGACCAAACTTGATCGCCGAGGCTCCCTATGTTGTTCCATTTCTCGGATTCGTGTCGAAGCAGCGATGTGACGAGAGCTCTGCGATAGTATTCGGACTTGGTGCGGATCAGATTCTTCTGCATACACAGCCCTCCACTTCGAATGATCGGAGGCTCGGTCGCGTAAGAAGACCACGAACAGCGTCTTGGATACGTGACCATCCCTATTCTGATTTGACGAGATTCGACCTTGAAGAGAGGTACTCCCTGAGACCGTTGGATTTTCGAACCTCAGGGAGCTGGTCAATCGTGATGCATTCTCTCGAAAGATATCGCCGGGCAACGGGGATGTTCCTTGAATTGCCATATCTAGATCCCCCGGTTCTTGCCGCGGCCACTACTGAGGTTCCGAGAGAGTTTCCTGATCCGTCAACGGGACGAGTACGTCGCAAAGCAGTACTACGGGAGGCGCTGGCACCTAAGCTTCCTCATGTGGCGTTTCGCGGGAAACGGGGCATTTTTGACCCTATCGTCCGAGATGGCTTGACCAATCACATCTTCCCGCCACTGCTGGAGATCGTTAGAGAAAGCGCGGTGCTGCAGGGGATACCCGGTCTTAACCTTCCAATGCTGCTAGACGAATTGGCACGAGATCCTCTCCCAGTCGTCGGTCCAATCCAGAGGGCGATGGTGCTCGCCCTATGGGGACGGTGTTTCAATTGAGCTGGGATTCTGGAGGGAGCGGAACGGGATGCGCAGATGGGTTGACATCCGTGCTGATCCTGTTGATTCTTAGTATTGATTTTTGACTACCGGAGGAATGACGTGCAAGAGTCATTGAAGGGAACGAGAAAATGCGGCTGTGGTGAAAACGGGGGGAGAAACCAAGAGGGACGCTACCAACCCCCAAGACTCACTGACAGAGAAGACCTCCGGGAACTCATTCGCGGTGAAGGAACGGGAGTACTAGATTTCGGTCAGAGCGGGAATCCTGACTTACAATGATCACACACGTGGGCTCTTGAGCCTGATCCGGTTTCGTGGGCGAAGTGAGTTGCATAATGTTCCGTTGGTCTTGCCCCCGTGTTTCGGACAATAATTCTGAGCCTGCACCGCAGTGGGCGTACCACCGCGTCTAGCGCCAGCCGGACGTCTTTCTGCGACCACGATCCACAGCTTGGTAGGGCAGGTCCGAGGAGGAGTTAACGCTCACTGACAACAAGCCGCGAGAGTTGCCGATTCAAGCTGGCGGTATCTTGTGGAATAAGCCATGGCTTGGTTTCCCCGGAAGATCGCTCCAATGTCTCCTACGGGTCCGAAATAACGTACAAGGACGAGTATCCAATCTCGGTGATGTGAGATGTGCTGGTGGGCAGCGCAGCATGGCGAGGGCCCTGGTGGGCCGGCTTGCAGGGCCTGGGCAGCGGCTTCCGCGACCTCTTCGGCGCGGTGATGGGCGTCGAGGGACTCATCGTTGGTCATGCCGACGTCGCCTCGAAATGTGGTTGCTGGTCTTGAAAACTCGAGGCTAACGTCAAGAAACTGATATTCTCAAGCCTGTATCTTGGCCATAAACCCATGAAGAACATAGGTTTCGGCTGCGTTCGGTCGGTTGGCACGATGATTGCTTCCGTTGATGGTCGCTGAAAATGCTGACCAACAACCAACGAAGGAGCGACACCGTGCAGACCGAAACGATCAAAAGAATTCTGGGGATGACGATGATGGCCGGGGCTACGGCGATGCTGGTGGCCTGCGGGGGGACCGATCCGGGGGATGATAACCAGGGGCCGGGGGATCCGGGGGCGATTGGGGAGGAGGCGGCGAGTTCGTTGAGCCGGGATCTGTCGCCGGATGTGGCGGCGGAGACGGTGGCGGAGCTGGCGGCGGGGAATCGGGAGTTCGCGTTTGAGGTGATGCGGACGATTCGGGAGGAGGATGAGGACGAGGAGGTGGAGAACCTCTTCTTGTCGCCTCATTCGATCTCGCTGGCGTTGGCGATGACCTACGCGGGGGCGGTGAATAATACGGAGGCCGAGATGGCGGAGGCGTTGCGGTTTACGCTGCCGCAGGAGGAGCTGCATCCGGCGTTTAACGCGTTGGATCTGGAGCTTGCGACGCGGGCCGAGTTCGAGCGGGAGGATCCCGACGATGAGGGGCAGTCCTTCACGTTGGATATCGTGAACCAGACCTGGGGGCATTATGACTTCGACTTTCAGGCGCCTTACCTGGACACCATCGCTGTGAACTACGGGGCGGGGATCCGGCTCGTGGACTTCGTGACGAACTTCGAGGAGATCCGCCTGGCGATCAACGCCTGGGTGGAGGAGCAGACCCGGGATCGGATTCAGGATCTGCTGCCGCCGAACAGCCTGACGGAGACCACCCGGTTCGTGCTGGTGAACGCGATCTACTTCTACGGGAGCTGGGATACGCCGTTTAACGCCGATGCGACGTCGGATCAGCCCTTCCAGCGGCTCGATGGCTCGACCGTGGATGTGCCGATGATGAACCAGGGCGGCATGGTGCGGTACGCGGAGACCGATCACTCCCTGGCGGTGTCGATCCCCTACGTAGGAGAGCAGGTGTCCATGGTGGCGTTCATGCCCCTGTCGGAGGAAGACGACTTCGAGACCTGGGAGGACGCGCTTAACCACGAGGAGTTCGACGCACTGGCGCGAAACCTGTCTCTTGTGGATGGTCAGTTCCACCTGCCGCGGTTCGAGTCGGAGAGCACGACGGAGCTCAAGGATGTCCTGAAAGCCATGGGGATGGTGGAGGCCTTTGAGCGGCGCGAGGCCGACTTCGAGGGGATCACCGGGGTAGGGCCGGGGATCGACTTTCAGTCCCTGTATATCTCGGATATCTTTCATAAGACTTTCGTGAGCGTGGACGAAGAGGGTACGGAGGCCGCCGCGGCGACGGCAGTGGTGATGGGGACGCCGACGTCGGCGCCGTTGGATCCGATCGATGTGCGGTTTGATCGCCCCTTCTACTACGCGATCTACGATCACCCGACGGAGACGGTGCTCTTCCTGGGTCGGATGGTGGATCCTTCCT
>SKON01000304.1 GCA_007120035.1 Myxococcales bacterium | reverse complement strand
GTCCTGGGCCAGGAGGGCCTCCATGGTGACCCGGTTCTGGTGCTCCAGGGCGTCGAGGATCTCCACGCTGGCGGCGACGCTGGCGAAGTTCTCGCTCAGGATCCGATCGATGGCTTCGCTGATCGTGTAGAAACCGAAGGCGGCGCTCCCGGCGGTGAGCAAGAGAAGCACCATCATGTATCCATACCCCAGGAGTAATCGCGCGCGGATCGTAACCATAGGGGGGGCTCAGGCGAGGGAAGCGACGCGGCGAATAGACTCCAAGGATCCCACCACGACCAGAACGTCACCGGTCTGGATCACCTCAGTAGGCCGGGGGTTCGCGATCACCTCTTCGCCTCGCTGGATGGCCATCACGGAGACCCGATACCGGTTTCGGATGTCCGATCCCACCAGATCCTTTCCGACGAAAGACTCGGGAGCCTCGACCTCGGCGAGCTGGCTGCCGCCGAGCTCCACCTGTTCCAGGATGCTGGGCTCCACGAGGCGGGCGGCCAGGCGGCGGCCCATCTCCTCCTCGGGGTTGATCACCTCGTCGGCGCCGACGGCCCGCAACACCCGGGCGTGGAGATCCCCCATCGCCCGGGCCACGATCCGGGGCACTCCGACCTGCTTGGCCAGGGCCGTGGTCAGGATCGACGCCTCGATGGAGTGGGCGCCGATAGCCACGACCACGCAGCTCATGGACGCCAGCTGCAGCTCCTCCAGGGTCCGCTCGTCGGTAGCGTCGGCCCGCAGGGCCAGGTCCACTTCGGGAGCGGCGGCGTCGACCAGATCCTGATCCATGTCGATGGCCAGGACGCTGGCCCCCTGCCGCCCCAGGTGGCGGGCCACGCTGATCCCGAAGCGTCCCAGGCCGATGACGGCGAATTCACTCATAGATCACTCCCAGAAGATCAGCCCACCATCACGCGGGCTTCGGGGTATCGCAGGCGGCTCGGCTTGCCTCGCCCCAGCACCAGCGCCAGGGCCAGGGGGCCGACGCGGCCGATGAAGATCACGGCGATGATCAACGCCTTGCCCACGGCGTTGAGGTGGGGCGTGGCGCCGGCGCTGATCCCGACGGTTCCCAACGCGCTGGCGGCTTCGAAGGCGAGCATTTCAAAGGGCAGAGGCTGCGTCAACAAGAGCAAAAAGAAGAGGACGAAGAAGATCAGCAGGTACAAGATCACGATCCCGGCGCTTCGGTACACCACGGACTGGGAGAGCTCCCGGTTGAAGACCACCACCCGGGGCCGGCCGGCGGCGATGCCCCGCACCGCCAGGATCAGGATGATCAGAGTGGTCACCTTGATCCCCCCCGCCGTGGACCCCGGGGCCCCGCCGATCACCATAAAGCAGATCGAGAACCACAGGGTGGCGTCCGTGAAGAGCCCGGTGTCCACCGAGTTGAACCCCGCCGACCGCAGGGTGGCGCTCTGAAAGAGGGAGTTGAAGAGCCGCTCCGACAGGGTCATCCCCGCCATGGAGGCGTTCCACTCGCAGAGCAAGAAGAGCACGAACCCCATTACCAGGAGGATCCCCGAGGTGATCACGATGATCTTGAACTGCACGTCCACCCGTCGCCGGGTTCGCGTCCACTGCCAGGCCATCGCCAGGGCCAAGAACCCGATACTCCCCAGGACGATCAACACGGTGATCGTGGTCAGGGCGAAGGGATCGTCCTCGAAGATCATCATCGATTCCGAATGGAGGGCGAACCCGGCGTGACAGAAGGCCGACACGGCGTGAAAGACCCCATGCCAGATCGCCGACCCCAGGGGGTATTCCAGCCGCAAGAACGCGAAGGTCAATAGGATCGCCCCCACGGCCTCGATCAAGAGCGTGGACCCCACCACGAACTTCGCCAACCGGTAGGTGCTCTCCGCCCCCCGCATCCCCAGGGTCTCCTCCACGGCCTGCTCCGCCCTCAACCCCAGCTTGCTCCCCAACAAGAGGGTCGCAAACGTCGAGAGCACCAGGATCCCCATTCCACCGAGTTGAAAGAGGATCAGGATCACCACGTGCCCGAAGAGGGAGTAGTCCGTGGGGGTGTCCAGGACGATCAGCCCCGTGATGCACGACGCGCTGGTGGCCGTGAAGAGGGCGTCCAGCGCCGCCACGGGCTCCCCCGTGGCCGACGCCGCCGGCAGGCTCAACAGGAGGGTTCCCAACAAGGTCAGGCTGGCGAAGGTCACGAGCACCAGGAGCGCCGGATAGGCGTAGAAGTAGTCCAGGATGTCGTCGAAGATCGGAGCCCGCATCAAAAAGATCAGCAGCGTGGACAACTGAAAGAGGCTGATCAGGAGCAGGAGCACCTCGGGGGCCCCCAGGAAGAAGGCCATCATCGCCAGGGGGGTCAACAAGAAAGCCACCACCCACCGCCCTTTCTGGAGCATCTGCCACAGCGGTCCGGCGGAGAGCACCAGGGTCGCCAGGGCCAACACCAGGGTCAGGCCGAAGGCCACGGGCTCCTCGCTGAGGCGATACCCGAAGACGGCGATGTTCAAGAGCAGAGAGATCCCCAGCAGGTGTCGCACGGCGGGACCGCTGCGGCGAAGCCACCGGTCGAGCCACTCCTCGTCGGGATCAAACCGGGCCGCCCGCTCCCGCAGATAGGCCGACGACGACTGGGTGGGGAAGAGCATCCAGGCCAGCATCGCCAGGCTCCAGATGATCACCAGCGCCGGGATCACGGGGCTGACCACCAGGGGCGCCACGAAGGCGCCGATGTTCACGGACAGGCAGAGCCACATCCACACCGCCGCCCACTCCCGGTTGTTCCACAACCCCCACAACGACACCCCGGTGGCGACGGCCAACCAGCCCAGAAACCCGGCCCCCCAGGCGGTCATGGTGTCGGCGGCCCCGAAGTACCCCTCGGGCATGTCCACGGCGATCTGGGCGAAAGCCGCCACGGTGTTCGCGCCGGTGAGACGAGCGGCGTTGAGGCGACGCTCCGAGACTGAGCCGAGCTGTGGCATAGGTGGGGGAGGGGGGCGAAGAACGGCAGCAAATCACAAAAAATCCGTACTTTCTGCGTCGCCATTGTTGCGCCGGTGCCCACAAAATGCAACTTTTCGGTGTCCCCGTGACGGCCTATTTCCCGAACCTTTCCACCATCGACTCATGAAG
>SKON01000039.1 GCA_007120035.1 Myxococcales bacterium | reverse complement strand
AGCCTCTTCCACAACAACTTCGCTGCCGAGAACGGCGGCGCCCTGAAGCTCTCCGGCGACCACCGCATCACGGAGTCCACCTTCGACTCCAATCAGGCCTCCACGGGCCGCGGCGGCGCCATCGCCTCCTGGCACGGCACCACGGAGATCATCGGCTGCACCATCGTCAACAACCAGGCCGACAACCGCGGAGGCGGCGTGTTCTTCTGGGGCGACGCCAGCACCATCGCCGTGATCGGCCGCTCCGTGATCGCCCAGAACACCGTCAGCGACGACACCTCCCCGGACGTGAGTATCTTCAGCGAGACCGGCGAGCCCGCCGAGTCTCTGGGACACAACGTGATCGGCACCACCGCCCCAGGGTTCACCCACGGCGTCAACGGCGATCAGGTCGGCTCCACGGCGAGCCCCCTGAACCCCCAGCTCGGTTCCCTGGTCAATAACGGCGGCTTCTCCCACACCCGAGCGCCCTTCTCTACCAGCCCGGCACGGGCCTCCGTTCCCGCCGATATCTGTGAGTCCATGGGAGATCTCCCCCTGCCCCTGCGCGATCAACGGGGCCACCGCCGGCCCGCCGGCGCGACCTGCAGCGTCGGCGCCTGGGAGGCCTCCTCTATCACCGAGACCTTCGACGGGATCTCCTTTCCCACCGGATCCTACGCAGACCAGATCTTCACCGGGGTCGACGGCATCCTCTGGGACGTAATCGGCGGCCGCACCGCCCATGCGGACAACCGGATCGAGGGTGACACCTTGATCCTCCGGCAGGAAAGCCACGCCAGCGGCCCGGGCTCGATCCAATCCGAGCCCCTCGCCGGCGGCATCACCTCCCTCTCCTTCCAATTGCGGAAAGCCTTCACCTCGAACGAGCCCCGCCAGGTGGAGGTCTTCATCAACGGGTCCTCCATCGGCACCAGCCCTGACATCAATAGCGACGCCCCCTACCCCGTATTTCGAGTGGCCTTCGACGACATCAACGTCACAGGCGACGTCACCATCCGCATCGAGAACCTGGGCAGCCAGGTCTCCATCGACAACCTGACCTGGAAGTAGACCCTACATCCTTACGATCACTCCGGAGCGTACTCCACAACGGCCTGCACGGAGACATCGCTAACCACGGTGATCTCCTGGGGGGTCGCCGCGTAGATGGTTCCGTTATGGTCTACGTCCCTCCCGGTCACCACGTGGTCCCCCGGAACCACGGCGTCCAACACCCCCTCCGGGGGGAACTCGAACTCCTCCCCACCTTCCAGAATCAACGACAGCCGCGGCGTCGGCGCACCCACGGGCAACCCCGTCGACGAGGCCTGCACCGTGCTACTCACTACCTCGTACTCCACCACCACCGTCGTCTCTTCGTTGGCCACCACGTCGGCGGCGATCGACTCCTCCTCTGGCAAGAAGAACACCTCATCTCCCACCAACCCGGGGATCACATCGTAGGTCCCCGGCGAAAGCTCACCGAGTACGAGCTGCCCCTCCCCCACCAGGGTCTCCATGAATCCCCCGGAGCCTACGACCTGCACCTCCGCCTCGAAGCCCTCCTGCAGGCCCTCGAGCTCGATCACCAGCACCCCCATCGCCGCCGCCTCACAGGTGAGCACCACGTCGATCACCACCTCTGCTGGCCGATCGCCCGACCCCAGGGATACCTGACCCGTTCGGGTCTCCTCTTCTGCCCCACAGGACCCTTCGATGGTCAGATCTTCTCCCCCTCCACTGCTGACCAAGAGCGACCCCACGGAGGTCTGCAGCCACTCGGCATCCGTGGACACCAGCACCCCAGCACTACCCTCCCCTTCGTTCCACACCGTCACCGTAGAAGCCACAGACTCCCGGACGCCCGCCGTCAGTTCCACCGGCCCCTCAGGCTCCACCACGAGCGACCACTCTCCCGGCTCGTCTTCTCCCGAACAACCGACGAAAAGCCCCGCCGCTACCAAGAGACTCAAGACCACTAGACCCAAAAGTAGGACCCGGGACTTCACACGGGACATCATCTCACGCTCCTTCGCGTTGAAAACTCCGCCAGCGAGTACCCCTTGAGGCTAGCCCCGAAGGTCAGAAAAACAAGTGAAGTTGCGCCGTGTACTGCCCCATCGCGTAGTCGTCGGTCCGCACCAACCGGTACTCCGGCAGGATCTTCACGAAGGGGATCGGGAAGAACGCCAGACCCACCGACGCCGCCTCCGTCTGGGACCGGACACCGCCCACGTCGGCGACCCCTCGCTCCAACCGACCCATGGCCACCAACCACTCTCGAACATCATAGGAGAGCAGCATCGCCAGGTTCAGCCCCCGGTGATCCGCCTCCGATCCGTGGGTGAAATGGGCCAACTCGAAGATCACGCTCCCATGATCCAGAACCCCAATCCCCAGAAACCCGTTGTCCATCCGGAAGCTCCCCGCCCCGTACGTGGATCCACCGATCAGCCCGAACATCCCCACCGGCCCCACGTCAAATCGGGGCATGAACGTCAGCCGACCCGCATAGGCCACGTCGTTTCGATTCACCACATCCGGGGCCGCCAGGGAGTCCGCCAGGCGGCGAGCCCAGAACCCCCCGGCTTCGGCCTTCACCCAGTACCGGGGCTGATAGCTCACCTCGGCCCCCAACTCCCCGTACCCCACAGGGATCATCGCTCGCCCCAAGCTGGCGTCATGCCGGATCAACATCGTGTGGTCGTCGTGGCGCAACCCGAAGGTGGGCTGAAAATCTCCTACCCGAAACGACGGCAGCGTCGGCGACGGATCGATGATCGCCTGCGCTACGTAGCAGCTCTGCCCGGCGAACACCGGATCACAGGTCCCCTCGAAGGTCCCGGGGTTCACCGCATAGCTCCCGTGCATCTTCAGCCACTCCGTGATCTCCAACGCTGCGTGGGGCTGCAACTGCATCGGGAACACCCGCCGCGGCGGCGCCACGGCCTCTCCATCGTCCGCCAACGGTCGGCCCAGCCGCGCCATCTGCACCCGGATATCCCACCCGATGGCCAGCCGCTCCTCGATCACCTCGTTGGAGTACATATCCGCCAAAAAGTCGATCCCCAGGTCCTCAAAGTCGAAGAGCGCCGCGTAGAGCATCGACCCCCACCCGATCTCGGTCCGCATCT
>SKON01000233.1 GCA_007120035.1 Myxococcales bacterium | reverse complement strand
TTCCGGATCACCAGACTCCCGTCCTCCACGTGAAGCGACTCCGTGGCCTGACCGTCTCCGTCGATGTCAAACCGCTCCTCCCCGGTCCACACCCCCTCGCCCACAGCCCCGAAATACCGGAACGTCCGCGCCGAATCCTCCAGCAAGCTCCGCTCCCCGCTCTCCTCCAGAATCGCCCCGTCGTTGCCTACCCTCAAAAAGGAGTCCCTACCCCGATACTTGCACTCCACGTCGTCCCGACCGTTACCCGACACGTCCCCGGTCCGACAGAACTCCAGATTCCTCCCGGGCTCCACGGACCACGCGAACTGCCCGTCCCCCGTATAGGCCCGCACCTCTCGCTGCCGCACACAGACCACGTCATTTCCCCGGGCCCCCGTCATCCTCCCCAACAGCACCTGCTGGCACCCCTCCTCCAGGTTGAACACCGGCTCCCCACTGGCCTGCAGCACGAACGTCGGCCGCCCGGACCCCACGATATTCGGCTGCCCATCCCCGTCGACATCGATCAACCGCACCGCCTGATCCTGATCCCCCGAGTTTCGCCGCCACGAGTACGCCCGAAAGGGCTCCCCCTCCTCGGACAAGAAGATCAGCCCCGACGACGTCGCCACCAACACCGGCGCCGCCTCGCTCGGCCAATCGTACAACGCCCACTCTCCCTCTTCAGCCGACGCCACCGAGCCCACGCCCAGCACCGCCGCCACCACACCACCCAGGATCCACTTCTTCATCGTCGCCTCACTACGCTCAGGCCAGCCCAGATTTCTGGCCCTCAGCATAGCTACCTCGCTTAAAACAACAACCCCCTCCCCCTCTCACGGGTGTGATCGGTTTCCGTCGGTGGGTTGTCTCCATTCCGCTTCCGTCGGTGGGTTGTCTACATTCCGCAGCGGGCCTTGGCCCGCGAGGACGTTCGGGCTGCTGTTTCAGGCCCGACTCGCCAAGCCTCGCTGGCCTTGGCCCGAGGAGAGGTGCCAGGTTCGCCTCCTGGGGTCGCTTGTGGACGAACCTCCAAGGAAGACCGATTGGCATACCCGGACGAAGTGCCGACTTCGCCTCCTGGGGTCGCTGGTGGACGAACCGCTGAGGAGGATCGATTTTGTGACGGAGATAGTGGGCGGCGCGGAACCTCCCCTCGGGCCAAGGCCACGAGGCTTCGCCAGTCGGGCTACGCCCGAGGGTCCTCGCGGGCCAAGGCCCGCCGCGGGCTGCGAGCCAACCGATCAACGTGGATCACACACCCCTCTCACCGCCCCATGAACTCGTCCAACATCTCCCGCAACCGGGCCGCATCCTCCGGCCGCTCTCGGATCAGATCGTTCTGCTCCATCCGATCCTCGCTCAGATCGTAGAACTCCTCCACGTCCAACGTGAAGTTCACGATCAGCTTCTGATCCCCATACACCACCGCCCGATGGTGCTCCGGAAACGCCGTGTACGGCAACAACTCCATGAACACCGGCCGCTCCGGCACCGGCCGCCTCCCCAGCATCACCTGTGACAGGTTCATCCCCTCGAACTCCTGCGGAATCGTCACCCCCATCAAGTCCAACACCGTCGGCGCGATATCGATGATCGACACCGGGCCCTCCACCTGCCGCGGGAACCACCCCGGCACCCGGATGATCATCGGCACGTTCATCACCGTGTTGTACAGCGTCTGCCCGTGAAAATAGAACCCATGCTCGTTGAACGCCTCCCCATGATCCGAGGTGATCACAAAGATCGTATCATCATAGAGCCCCTCCTCCTTGAGCTTCTCCACGATCTTACCCACGTGTCGATCCGCGAAGGCGATCTCCGAATCGTAGGCCGCGATATGCCGCTCCCGGGTCGTACTCCCCCGCTCAAACCCGAACTCCTCGTGATAGTTCCACCGGGCGTGGGGATCGAAGAAGTGCACGAAGAGCGAAAACGGCGGCGCCTCCTCTCCCAGCTCTCGCCGCTGCTCTCCCAGCTCGGCGATCACGGGCTCCACCTTCCCCCAGATCCGAGGCGCCGCGATATCCGTGTGGGAGTCCTCCAGGCTCTTCGCGTCGTGGTTATCCCACACCGCGAACCCCTGGTGCACGTTGCGCCGCTCGTCGAAGTAGAAGTGGCTCGTCATCCCGATATTGCGCCACCCCCGCTCCTCCAACACCTCGAACATGCTCAGGTTCTCCGGCCGCACCCGCGGGAAGTTGTACTGCGCCCCGTACCACGCGATCCGACTGGCGTACCGGCTGAAAAAGAGCGGCGGCAGAGACCGCGGCGTATGGGGCGATGTCGCATAAGCGTCCATGAACACCGTCGCCTCCGCCGCGATGGCGTCCATATTCGGCGACGTCTCCCGATGATACCCCGCAAATCCCAGGTGATCCTGACGCAGGGTGTCCACCATGATCAGCACCAGGTTCTTCGGCGGCTCCGGCAACGACTCAAACTCATCGACCTGAGCTCGATCCCCGGCCGCCACCGCCAGCGCTACCGCCCGCCGCGCCGGATGATCCGCCGACGTCACCGGGATCTCCGGCTCGTCCAGCACGCAGTCCTCATCATCCTCATCGCAATCGGCGAACGCGAAGATCCCCTCCGCCGCCTCCCGCTCCAGAGGAATCACCTGCCGGGCCAGGGTCGACACCACCGGGGCGTCCCGATACGTCGCCGCCCGCATCTCGGCGCTCTCCGCGGCCCACTCCCCGGCCAGCCCGAAGCACACCACGGCCACCACCAACCCCGCCGTCGGCACCCCGTACTTCCACGCCACCCGCTCCACGCTCCACCGGTACATCGCCCCCATCAACAAGGGCACCACCAATACAAACGCGATCGTCATCGCGATCTCTGTGTCGCTCCACACATGCAAGCCCCGGGCGTACATCGCCGCCCCCACCAGCCCCACCACGCCCCCCACACCGAAGAGCCCCAACACCCCCACCGTCCGCGACCACCCCTCGGGCAACGGCAACCACCCCAGCACCTTCTCACACAATCCCAGCACCAGCGGCGCCACCAGCACCGCTCCCAGCGCCAGGCCCGCCGCCCCCAACGCCAGCCCCTGCGCCTGAAACCCCACCCGATTGAACGACGACGTCACCCCCAGGTGCAGCCCCATCACACCCCCCCCCCCCCCCCC
>SKON01000132.1 GCA_007120035.1 Myxococcales bacterium | reverse complement strand
CACCGACCCCAGGAGGCGAATCTGGCACCTCTCCTCGGGCCAAGGCCGCGAGGCTGGGCGAGTCGGGCCTGAAACAGCGGCCCGAACGTCCTCGCGGGCCAAGGCCCGCTGCGGAATGGCGGCGTCCTTACCGACGGAGACCGATCACACCCGGCGGGCTATCCGAACGTGACGGTGCGCCTGTCACCGAGTAGGATGGCCCGCCATGACTACGTCGACAGAACCCACTCTGAAGATCGACCCCCGGGTCGAGAACGTCTGGAGCGAGCTCGCCACCTCGGACACCCTGGCCTTCTCTGAGACCATCGTCCCCCAGAGCCTCCTCGACGCCCGGACCCATCAAGGATCCACCAGGACCGATCCCGCCCAGGAGCTGGCCCTCCGAGACACCATCATCGGCAAAGGCGGCATGGGCCTGGTCCGCCTCGCAGACCAGCGGTCCCTCCGGCGAGAGGTCGCCGTAAAGTCCGTCCGCGTCGACTGCGAGGATCCCGACGCCGTGGAGAGCCTCGTCCGCGAGGGCCGGGTCACGGGCCGCCTGGAACACCCCAACATCATCCCCATCCACGACCTGCGCCGCGACTCCCGCGACCAACCCATGTTGGTAATGAAGCGCGTCGACGGGGTCAGCTGGGCCGACACCCTGGACGACCCCGCCCGAATCCCCCCACGGTTCCGGGCCGGCCGCGATCATCTCGAGGCCCACCTCCAGGTCCTCCTCGAGGTCTGCGACGCCCTCCACTTCGCCCACAGCAAGGGCATCATCCACCGGGATCTGAAGCCCGACAACGTGATGCTCGGCGAATTCGGCGAGGTCTACCTCCTGGACTGGGGGATCGCCGTCAGCATGAACCACGACGACGACGGCGTGCTCCCCGTGGTCTCCGAGATCGACGCCATCGCCGGCACTCCCCACTACATGTCTCCCGAGCAGACCACGGCGCTCCCCGATCACATCGGTCCCCGGACCGACGTCTACCTCCTGGGCGCCGTACTCCACGAGGTCCTCACCGGCGAGCCTCGCCACAAAGCGCCCACCCTCTACGGGATGTTCGTCCAGGCCTATCGCTCCGCCCCCGTCGAGTATCCCCCGGAGGTGCCAGAAGAGCTCGCCGCCATCTGCAATCGCGCCACCGCCGCCGACCCGGAGCTCCGCTTCGAGAGCGCCGACGCCTTTCGCCTGGCCGTCGTAGACTACCTCCGTCACCGCGACTCCCACCGCATCACCGACAACGCCGCTCACCGCCTCCAGGAGCTGAAGACCGCCGATGATGGCGATGTCTATCGCCTCTTCGCCCAATGTCGGTTCGGCTTCGACCAGGCTCTGGATATCTGGCCCGGCAACGCCCGGGCTCGCCGAGGCAAAGAGGAGGCCATCACCACCATGGCCGACTTCGAGCTCCGCCAGGAAGACGAAAAGGCCGCCGCCCTCCTGATCGACGAACTCGAGAACCCACCATCGGAGCTCTTGCGACGCCTGAAAGACCTCCGAGACCGCCTCGACGCCAGGGACCATCAGGTCGAGCGCTTGGAGCGCATCCAGCACGCCGTGGACATCAACCTCGCCACCCGAGAGAGGGCCAAGATGGCCGCCATCCTGGGCCTCCTCTGGGGGATGGTCCCCGCCGGCCACGCCGCCCTGGTCCGCACGGGCCTGGTCGCCCTGGACTACACCTCCTACTTCATTCAATTCTTGGGCCCCACGACGGTGGCGCTGGCCGTGATCTACGCCATGCGGCGCCGCATCATCGCCAACGCCATCACCTCCCGGCTGATCCTGGCCATCTTCGTCAACATGGGCGCCAACCTCCTGGTCCGGGTCACCATGTGGGCCGCCGGCGCCCCGGTGACCACCTCCATCGCCATCGAGAACGCCATCGCCGGCTTCTGCGTCGCCCTGATCGCCACCCTGGTGGACCGCCGCCTGTGGCCCCCGAGCCTGATCTTCGCCGCCGCCGCCCTGGCCGTCGGCTTCTTCCCCGGCCTGGCTCTGGAGATCTCCACGCTGGCCAACACCTTCGGCCTCTGGGCCATCGCCCTGATCTGGTGGGTCCGCTCCCCCCTCTATCAAGACGCTGGCGTCCCCGAAAACGACGAGATATAAGAGCCCGTCTTTTTCCAGGAGAGGTCCCAATGATCCGCACCCCGATCGTAGAACTGAGCACCCTCGAAGCCATCGCCTTTCGCCGCAAAGTCCGCGGCGGCCACACGGCCATCGTCATCCAGCGGTTTGACGGCGGACAGCCCGGCCAGGGACTGTTGAACCGCAACACCGGCGACGCCGACCCGGCCCACAACACCCAGCACGACCGGTTCCCCCCGGAGGCCTTCGCCGAGGCCGTTGAGCTGACCCGATTCCTCCCGTTCAACGCCCGCGGACAGGTCAGCGTCTCCGGATTCAAACGGAACGTCGAAGAGCCCGAGCCCGATGGCGAGGACGAGCCCGAAGACATCGCCACGGTCTGCAGCGACGAGTACGCCGCCATCGTCGACGCCTACACCAACCGAAAGGGCGAGCTCTCCTACAACCTGCTGAACAAGGACTTCATCCAGTTCACCAAGGGCTCCAAGATCGTCTCCAACATGGTCCGCGACCGGGCTTCCGTCGAGGAGATTCGAGACCACGTCGTCCGGGTCAAGCTCGAGAACCTCACGGGCAACAAGAACCTCTCCGACGGCCAGGTCCGCCGCATCGTCGAGATGCTCGACGCCGTCAATCGCCGGGGGGTCTTCAAAGAGCTCAACGACGAGATCCGCAAGCTCCTGGCGAGGTGAGCATCGGGGTTCGCGGCGAAGAAGATCGGAAGGTCGGGGTTCGCGGCGGTATGTTCCGAGCATAGTACAGGACTCTCACGGTCCACCCCCGGCTAAAGCCGGGGGCTGGAGTGGGCTGGGCTCCGCTGGGGTCATGACCCCGCTCCGCCTGAGATGTTCTCCACATAGTCGACCCATCGAGAACCAACCCGGTGCGGGGTTCGACGGTGCCGGAATGAATCCGGGCCCGGTTCGGAACGACTCCGGTCTCCGAGACATCTCAGGCGGAGCGGGGTCATGACCCCAGCGGAGCCCTGCCCACTCCAGCCCCCTGGCTTTAGCCGGGGGTGGACCGTGGGAGTCCT
>SKON01000117.1 GCA_007120035.1 Myxococcales bacterium | reverse complement strand
CCACGGAGTCCCTCCTCGACGAACTTCGCCTGCGAGACCGCGACTTCTGGCCCCTCTACCTGACCGCCCCGGAGATCATTCACTTCTTCCAGGAGGGGTTCGGCATCGAACTATAATCTTTACCTATAGTTCATAACTAAAGACCTCCACGACCAATCCCTCATCATCGCCCCCGAGGGAATGCCCCATCGCATCAGCACCGCCAGAGTCCTCGACGCCCACGACGTTTCCTGGGAGGTCGCCGTCGAAGCCACGGGATGGCAACTGATGATGAACTTCGTGTCCTACGGCCTCGGCATCACCGTCATCAACGACCACATCACCGTTCCTCCCGGGCTGGTCGGCATCCCCATCGAGGGATTCCCCACGTTCCGCTACGACGTCGCCATACTGAAGGACACCCCCCACGAGGGCGCCCGCTGGCTCCGGGATTTGATCGTGGAGAGCGTGGACCGCTCCCGAGGCGGCGCGTAGAATCGTAGGGTGTCCGAGAAAACGGACCGTATCCGGCATAGTTCAGGGCTCCCACGGTCCAACCCCGGTTAAAACCGGGGGCTGCGGTGGGCAGGGCTCCGCTGGGGTCATGACCCCGCTCCACCTTAGATGTTTCGGAGACCGGAGTCGTTCCGAACCAGGCCCGGATTCACCGGCACAGTCGAACTCCGCACCGGGTTGGTTCACAAGTGGTCGACTTTGTGAAGAACATCTCAGGCGGAGCGGGGTCATGACCCCAGCGGAGCCCTGCCCACTACAGCCCCTGGCTTCAGCCGGGGGTGGACCGTGGGGGCCCTGAACTATGCTCGAAAACGACCCGCCGCCAACCCCGACGCCACGATCGATAACATTTCACGACGTTTCGGAACCGCGCCCGACTCTCCCGCTGATGCTCGACGGGAGGGGATCATCCCGGTTAGACTCCCCCCAAATACCTGCTCCCACGGAAGGTGAAAGAATGCACATAAAAGGAACAGCCCTCTGCTTGACGATCCTGCTTGCCCTCGGCGGTTGTGACAGGGAGGAAGAAGCCCAGGCAGATCCGCCTCAGGAGGCCGAAGAGACCGTGGCCGCCCAGGCCGACGAGACAGCCGATCCCGACGTGGTTCGCTTTCCCAGAAACGACTGGGAGTGCACCGAGGAGTCCCGCGACGAGCTCGCCAGGTGGTGGGAAGCCTGGCACATGGACGATGTCCGGGTAGACGTCGGGTCCATCACCCTGGCCGCCGGGGAGCCCGATCCAGAAGCCCGCCCCGGGGATCTGGCGACCCTCCTCGTCGACGAAGACACCGACCTGGAGACCACCCTCGCTCAAGCGCTAGAACAACGCCGCGCCGAACAGGAGCTTCTGGACGAGGTCGACGAAGACGAAGCCATACGGGTCACCCTGGCTATCGACGCCCAGACCTCCACAGAGCACGTCGGGGAGCTCCTTGAGCAGCTTCGCGCCGCAGAGGTCGACACGGCGGTCTTCGTCGTGGGACGGGAGGCCACGGAGCTCCCCTACGAGCCGGTCCCCGATGAGGTGCAGCAGCGGGTGGAGCAGGTCATCACCGACGACGACCTCTCGGGCACGGCCCGAATGGCCGCGACCCGGGACGCCCTGCAGGAGTGCCCCGAGCTTCGAGAACTCCTCGACGGAATGGAGCAGCTCCCACCAGATCAGCGCTCCGCAGCGCTCCGCGAGGGTCTCCCCGCCGGCTGGTACGCCTGTGATTGCGACGCCGACATCGAGTGGGTCGTGGGCCTCTTCACGCTGCGAGCCGCCTCCGGCGAGCCCGCTGGGTTTGTCGAGCTGACCCTCGACGAACTCCAAGAGCGCCTCGACGGGGCTCCCGAGACCTGGGGAGAGCTCGTCGCGACGTTCTGATCTACCCCGAGATCTCGTAGCTCTCCACCAGGAACACCGGAAACTCAAGCCCCTCCTCGGTCCGATCGAACCCCGCGAACCGCCCCCGCAGGGCCAGATGCCCCAGATGACCGTTCAGCTCCAGCGTCTGGGCCTCCGCCTGCAGGGCTGCCAGGAGGTCCTCGTCGCCCTCCAAAAGATACCGGCGCCAGGCCCCGTAGAGGTAGATCTCGAAGTCCGGGGCCGGGCAACGACAGGGGTTGTACCGTGCGCGCAGTGCAAACGCCTGGGGATCCTCGGTCTCCAGTTGGGCCCTCCGCAGGCCGTCATGAACCGCCCCGGCGCTCCGGGCCATCGCCCGGTCCACGGGATCCGTGGCACACCCCACGGCGCCCAGCGACCACAGGCAGAGCCCGAGCATCAGCACCAACACAGACCGCCTCATCGGCCCCTCCGCAGGAGCCTTCGGGCTACCTCCTCGGTATAGTCCGTCGTCGCACCCTCATAGACATAGAGGGGCGGGCGGATCCGGAGATCCGGGGCGCCCCCACGCCGAAACCGGCACACCACCAGGTAGGCGTCTTCCCCCTTTCGGCTGTGTACGAACCGGAGGCTCTCGGGCACCAGATCGCCGGTCCCTTCGGCGGCTTTCACCGCGTCGAACAACCGCAGCGGCGGCAGGATCATCTCCAACCGACCCCGCTGCTTCAGAACATAGGCCGCGGCGACCACAAAGTCCGCCACGGTCCCGAAGAGCTCATGCCGGGCCGCCGCGCGCTCCGAATCCTCCGGCGGTCGCCGGTCGCCGGCCCGAAAGAACGGCGGGTTCGCCACCACCAGGTCGGCGGAATGAGGCTCCAGGATCTCCCGATGCTCCCGCAGATCCCCCTCGACGACGGTCACCGAGGATGCCTCGTTCTCCGCCGCGTTCCGCTTCAAGAGCGCCGACAGCCCGGACTGTCGCTCCACAGCCACCACCCGCGCCGGCCCGTAGAGGTGCGCTATCGCCAGGCTCACCGCCCCCTGGCCGGCTCCGAGCTCCACCACGGTCGACTCCTCGTCGACCTCGTCGAGACCCGTCGCCAGGAGCAGGGAGTCCAACCCAAACCGATACCCCTTGCGGCGCTGCCAGATCCGCAGCGCCCCGTCGAAGAGGTCATCGCAGGTCAGTTCTTGCTCCCCCTCACTCATAGAGCTTCGGCCCACCTTCGATACACTCCTCGCCGAGGTCGAAGTCATGGCTCGTGATCGGCACGTCGTCGGGATGATCGTTGAAGTG
>SKON01000165.1 GCA_007120035.1 Myxococcales bacterium | reverse complement strand
TCGACGTCCAGCAGCGCCGCCTCCGCCAACGGGCCGAAGCCCTCGGCGTCCGCCCCCGAGCCATCGAGGAGGACGCCGGCGCCGTCGACGACGACGTCCGGGCCATCTTCGACACCGGCAAGCGCTCCACCCACTCTCTCCTCGGCCCGGAGCACATGGTCGACTTCTACCGCACCCACTACCCCAACGATCAGGATCTCGACGCCACCATCCCCGAACTCCTCGCCAGCGCCGGCGGCTTCGGCCGATGGCGCGAAGAGGCCGTTCTCTCCGACACCGAGCGCCTCCTCGACTACGGCCGCGAAGAGTTCGTCGACCTCGTCACCACCCCCGTCGGCGCTCACGGTGCCTTCGAAGACGAGGTCGGCCGCAACCTCGCCAGCTTCGTCGCCACCCACTACTCCAATATCGGCTTCGGTGCCCGCTTCACCGGCTACGAGGGCTTCGACGCCGACGGCCTTCGCCGCATGGCCGACACCTCGCTCCTGATCCACCCCCAGCTCCACCCGGCCTTCGAAAAGGCCCGCCGCGCCGAAGAGTCTCCCCCCACCACGGAGACACTCGACATCATCGAGGCCCGCATCCTCCCCAACACGGCCTTCGTGATCTCTCTCGTTCAGGGCATCCACGCCCGCAGCGTCCACAACCTTCGCCGCTTCGAGACCTTCTTCGATCGCCTCGAGCTCCCCGATCCCGCCACCCCCTGGCACAACGGGCCCCTCACCGTCACCGGCCGCCGTCGCTCTCTCCCCGAGCCCGAGCCCAAGCCAGAACCTGCCCCCGAGCCTGAACCGCAGGCCCCCGAAACACCCCGGGAGGAGCCATGACTACCCTGGCCTTCCTCACCGGCATCCGAGAGCTCATCGCCCTCGGCATCGAGATGATCTGGCGCGGCTTCGCCATGGCTCTCGACATGATGGTCACCCTCTCCGCCATGCAGACCATCGGCATCCTCATTGCCATGCTCACCCTCGCCGTCGGCGGCGCCATGGGCATGCAAAAATACCTCAACAAGACCCTCGGCGAAGACCCCGACACCGAGGTCTTCCCCCTCTTCTTGGAGGCTCGCTACAGCCTCATCGGCGGCGCCTATCGCTTCATCATCGGAATCATCACCCTCCCCCTGCGCCTCCTCAAGGGGATCCTCGGCTCCTTCAAGAAGAAGAAGGACGAAGACGAAGAAGAGGAAGAAGAAAAGCCCGTCCTCGTCCCCGTCCTCGGCCCCAGCTTCGTCTGGGCCGCCCTGATCGTCGTCGCCATCTACGCCTTCGCCCTGATCATCGAGCCCCTGATCCGGTGGCAGGTCGGCGCCCCCATGCACTTCCCCACCTGGCAGTACCTCTTCTTCGGCCACCGCCCCGAGCTGGCCCCCTTCATGCCCCTGAACACCTACCCCATGGTCGCCACCATCGTCCTCGGGGCCTTCTGGCTGAGCCTCTGGTGGTTCATCGCCCGCGTCATCCGCCTCTGGCACTGGGACTTCATGGGCCAGAACCTCATCAAAGCCCGCTCCTCCGACGGCGTCGACCCCGCCGTCCTCCCCCACTGGCAGACCCACTTCGGCGCCACGGGCCTCTCCGAGCGGGACCAATCCTTCGACACCTGGGCCCAATGGCTGCCCTGGGCCGCCGTGCCCTTCCTCGCCATGGCCTTCTTCTCCCTCTCCGGAGACCCCTACCGCGTCAACCCCTCGGCCTTCTCCGTAGCCCTCGTCGCCTGGGTCTCCTGGGCCATCCACCTCCGCCTCACCGGCCTCTACCGCCCCGCCGACGAGGAGACCCACCGACACGAGGAGCTCACCGAAGCCACCGCCCCCGGGTGGGTCGACGTCCTCAACGACCTCCGCCGCCTCCATCGCATCTCTCAGCCCCGCCTCGACCGCCCCATGCGCGACGTCGAGCCCCTGGCCTTCAGCCAGGACTCCCTTGAGAGCTCCGTCCTCGTCTCTCCCCTCATCGCCGAGCTCCTCCCCGACCCTCACCGCCTCACCGTGATGCAGCAGGACGTCCTCGACGAGATCTCCCGCCACTCCTTCGTCCACCTCGATCCCCCCAGCGACACCCGAACCCTCGAGCTCGGCGCCCGGGCCCGCGAATCGGACACCGATCTTCGCGACAGAAACCAGATCGTCGTCTCCCCCGAGGGCACCGGCAAGACCACCCTCGCCATGCTCGCCGCCTTCAACACCGCCCTGATCCACACCCGCAGCACCCTCCTCGTCGTCCGCGACACCGCCACCGCCGACCGCACCGTCGCCTCCTTCCGAAACATCGTCGACCCCTCCACCCTCCGATGGAACCTCCGGGTCCGCCGCGTCGGCGGCGACCTCGTCGAAGACCTCTCCCAGGGCATCATCCCCGACGTCCTCGTCTGCGACCTCCAGCAGCTCGTCACCACCCTCCTCGAAGACGTCGAGACCTACCGGGCCTTCCTCATCAACCTCGGCCTCATCATCGTCGACGACCTCGAGACCTTCTGCGGCCCCGTCGAGGTCCACGCACAGCTCGCCTTCCGCCGCCTCGACCTCCGCCTCCGGGCGCTCCGCGGCGTCGATCAGATCGGCGAAGAGCAGGCCCCCATCTTCCTCCTCCTCGCCGGCGACACCATGGACGACCTGCCCGCCTGGGCACGGTCCCTCTGCGGCATCGACGCCATCCCCCGGTTCTACTCCTCACAGCGCGCCACGGTCCGTCGCGAAGCCGCCGCCCGCGCCCGCCGCGACGTCGAACAGGGCGGCCGCCGCGTCAACCCCGACGACGAAGAGCTCGAGGTCACCGCCGATGGTCGCGTCCGCCAGCACCTGATCTACTCCATCGCCGACTTCCTCAAACCCGACCACACCCGCCTCTCCGTCCTCGACATCGTCGAGGCCTGCGAAGACCTCGCCGTCCCCTGGCATTACCGCCCCTGCGGCGACGACCGCCGCCTCCTCGGCCGCTCCGTCCTCCCCCTCCGCGACGAACCCCGCGCCTACGTCGAGGACCCCCTACAGGCCGCTGTCGTATTTCTCGACGGTCACGCCACCGCCGTCGAGCGAGAGCTCGAGCGCCTCTCCCGCGCCGGCGCCGCCTTTAGCTCCCGCGCCACCCCCGTCGCCACCGACCTCGAAGACGAAGACGACAAG
>SKON01000348.1 GCA_007120035.1 Myxococcales bacterium | reverse complement strand
GGCCTGGCCCAGTTCGGCATCGGGCTGGCGATCGTGACCTACGGCGGCGCCGCCGGCACCAGCTACTTCGGCGTCCGGTCCTACAACGACCGCCTTCGCCGCAGCCTCCACGTCCCCCCCTGAGCCTTCCCGCACAGGCTCTTAGAGGGGCCCGCCGTCTTCCATCTTCTGCAGGAGCCCTTCCAGGTTGTAGTAGGGCTTACGCCGGAAGTCGTGGATCGCCCGGATGAACCGGATCGTGCCCGACTTGGACCGCATCACCAGAGACTCCGTCTCGCACCCACCGGCGAAGAACCGCACTCCGTGGAGCATGCTCCCAGCGGTGACTCCCGTAGCGGCGAAGAGGATCTCTCCGTGGGCCAGATCGTCTCGGGTGAGCACGGCCTCCAGGTCGGCGTCGTCGCCCATGATCTTCCGGGCCCGCTCTCGCTCGGCCTCCTTGTAAAACACCAGCCGCCCCTGCACCTCCCCGCCCAAACACTGCAGCGCCGCCGCCGCCAGGACGCCCTCGGGGGCTCCACCGATCCCAAAGAGGATATCGATCCCGCTGTCCTTCTTGCAGGTCGCGATGGCGGCATCCACGTCGCCGTCCTCGATCAGGCGAATCCGGGCGCCCCGAGCCCGAATCTCGGCGATCAGTTCTTCATGGCGAGGCCGGTCCAGGACGATGGCGGTCAGGTCCTCCACGTCGACTCCCCGAACGTTCGCCAGGGCCTCCAGGTTCTCCGTGGCCGTCTTCTCCACGCTGATCACCCCCCGGCTATCGGGCCCGGCGGCCACCTTCTGCATGTACACGTCGGGGGCGTTCAAGAAGCACCCCTTGGGCGCCATGGCGATCACCGAGAGCGCCCCGGGCCGACCGTAGGCGCAGAGGTTGGTCCCCTCCAGGGGATCGAGGGCGATGTCCATGGGAGGATCGTGGCGTCGCTGCCGACCCACACGCTCCCCGATGAAGAGCATGGGCGCCTCGTCTCGCTCCCCCTCACCGATCACCACGGTCCCCGTGATGTGCAGGTTGTCGAAGGCGATACGCATGGCGTTGACCGCCAACTGGTCGCTCAAGGTCGGATTGCCCTGCCCCATGCTCCGGGCGCAGGTGATCGCCGCCGCCTCAGTGACGCGGACAAGCTCCAGGGCCAGGTTGCGGTCTTCCATGGTCTTCCCCTTCTCAAGAAATTCGTTCAACCAGCTCACCACCGATGTAGGCAGTGATAATCACCTCTCACCGCTGATGCAAGTGAGCGAATGCCTGATTCCCCGGCAGGGCCGCCAACTGCACGGACCGAATTCGCCGGAGCCCCGACTTCGCCAGGCTCAACAGGGCCGCCAGCTCCTCCTCATCGAAGGTGGCCTCCTCCCCGGTGCCCTGGATCTCCACGAACCGCCCCGCCCCTGTCATCACCACGTTCATGTCCACGTCGGCGCTGGCGTCCTCGGTGTAGCAGAGGTCCAGGAGCGGCCGGCGCCCCACGAGCCCGCAGGAGATCGCCGCCACGGTGTCCCTCAGCGGGATCACCTCCAGATCGCCTTTCTTACGCAGCTCCTCACAGGCCAGGGCCAACGCCACATAGGCCCCGGTGATACTCGCCGTGCGGGTCCCCCCGTCGGCCTGCAAGACGTCGCAGTCCAGGTAGATCGTCCGGGGCCCCAGGCGCTCCAGATCCGCCACGGCCCGCAGGCTCCGCCCGATCAACCGCTGGATCTCATGGGTCCGCCCCTTCACCTTCCCAGCGACGGATTCTCGCCGAAACCGCGGCGACGTCGACCCCGGGAGCATCGAATACTCCGCTGTGATCCACCCCGTCTGATTCGACGGGCTGTCCATCCACCGCGGCACCCGATCCTCGACGCTCGCCGTACACATCACGGTGGTCCGCCCCATCCGAATCAACACCGACGCCTCGGGCACCGCCGTAAACCCAGGCTCTAACGAAATAGGACGCAAGTCCCCGGGGGCCCGCTTATCGACACGAAACTTCATGGCTTTGACCTGAACTAGGGAGAAGAGTTTGGCTCCCTGGAGTCTACGCTCCCCGCCCCTCAGTGTTCAACTCACGAAACAGGCAGCTCCGGGTCCACTTCACCCTCACCGTCGCCGGCAGCCTCGCCACCGACGGCCTCCTCGGCCTCACCGGCCTCCTCGGGCTCCTCGACCGGCAGCTCCTCACCGTCCAAGAGCAGCGCCGCCATCTCCCCGTCGAAGACCTCCACGGCCTCCACCAGGGCCTGGACCACCCGGCCCCGATGCTCCGCCGTGAGCACCTCTCGGCCCTCCACGGGATGGGTCAGGAACCCGGCCTCGACCACCACCGCCGGCATATGGGCGCCCCGCAACACCGAGAAGTTTGCTTGCTTCACGCCCCGATCGATGGAGTCCAGATGATCTCGGAACCGATCCTGGATCGCCTCGGCCAACCGACCGCTCAGCGCGTGCTGGTGAGCCCGCAGAAGATCCTGCTGGATCAACATCAGGGCGTCGCCGTGCTGGCCCACCAGCCGGGCTCCCTCCACGGGTCGCTCGATCCCGGTGGCTCCAGCGTCCACGCTGGCCAGGGGCTGACCGTACACGTCTTCTTCCCCGGGCGTCATGTCCTCGGGTCGCAGAAAATAGGTCTCGTAGCCGATCGCTCGATCGTGGGTCGCCGCGTTGTAATGGAGCGAGATCAACAGATCCGCCTCGGCCAGGTTCGCCAGGTGGACCCGCTCGGGGATCTCCACGGACATATCCCAGTACCGGGTCATCACCACCCGAAGATCGGGGTACTTTTGCTGCAGCTCCTCTCGCAGGGCGTAGGCTAGTTCCAAGGTCAGGTGCTTCTCGGCGACCCCGGCCACCCCGGTCGCACCGCTGTTGTCACCACCGTGCCCCGGGTCGATCACGACCGTTCGCACCCCGCGCAGGTACTCCCGCTCCCCGTCGTCTTCGCCGACCAAATGAGCCGCCACCCGGGCCTGATCCCGCAGGGCGATCACGCTCGGGAGATCGATCCCTCGAAGGGATCCACCGGGGTGAGCCACCGCCGGCACAGCCATCAACAACGCCACAGCGAACGCTAACACCCCCGTCCACGCACGGATCTCGGTATTCTTCTTCACGACCTACTCCCTGGGTTCGTCACCTTCCCTGGCTCCGATGCCTCTTGAGGTGAGCCTACCAGCCCCTCGGAAGAGATCAATTTTTTTCCCCCACCATGTCTTCGACGGACTACAGCCGCAGCCGCAGCCCCAGGTTGAAGTCCATGTTCACCGACGTATCGGGCACCAGCACCATCAGGTAGGTGTCTGCCACCAGATCGAGCATATCGTGTACCGGCAGGAAGAGCCCGCCCCCGAGACCGAAGTGGAACCATCCGGTCCGCACGGTGTCACGGATGTAGCAGAACTGCGCCCCGTTGGGGTCGTTCAGGATGTCTCGCCCCGTGCAGATCGGGTTGGGGTTGGTGTCCGAGGTCGCTTCCTTCAACCGCAGCCAATTCCTCACGCGCCCCACTCCCATCCCCACGGAGGAGTAGAACTCGGGACGCCCCGCAGAGATCACCCGCTGGTACTTCAGCCCCAGCAGACAATCCCCGGGCAGCCCCATCCCAAAGCACTCCTGCTGGCTCTGGAAGAACGGCGCGTTCTGATCAAACCGGTCCTCGGGCAGCGCCGAGAAGTCCTGCGGCGGCGAGAACTGCCATCGGAAGTAGAGCCCGATGTTGTTCAGCTCCGAGATCCGCCACCCCAGTTCCAGCATGGTGTGAGCGAAGGCCGGCGCCAGCCCGGGAGACACCGTCCGGTGCTCGTTGGCCGTCGGCGGCGTGCCGCTGGGGAGAAACCCGATGTCCGTCCCACCTGCCAAAAACGCGTAGAACCCAGTGGCGCCGGGATCCCGCTCCGGACGGTCCGGATCGTCGATCCTGTCGCCGTCACCGGGCACATGAGGCTGGGCCACGGGCCGCTCTCCCGTATCACCAAGCACGGACACCCGATGGGGCGCGCTCCGACGACCCGCCTCGGCGATCGGATCCCCCCCGCGGTTCACGGCGTAGATGTAGTACTCGAGCTGCGTGGTGTAGACCTCTTCCCCTTCCACCGTGACAGCGAAGGTCACCGCATCGGAGGGCAGCATCTCGGTCTCGATGAAGTCGGTCTCTCCAAACCGCCGGTAGTAGAAGTACACCCGAAACACCGGCAGGTCCTCGGGGATCCGGGCCTCCACCAGGAGCGGCTCCCCGGCCCGAGTCCGGCGCACCGGCTCGTGGCTCATGCTCTCCAGCTCCACGTCGGGGTCGGGCTCGGAGACCGTATCCACCTCCGGCGGCTCCGCTCGGTCCTGGGCCCGCTCGAAGATCTCCTGCAACGCCGGCGTTCGGTAAAGCGGGTCGAGCTCCACCCCCGGATAGGTCTCGATCGCCTGGATGAAGGCGTCTTCCGTGAGGCTCTCATCCTGGGCGTGCCGCACGATCCCCAGCATCATGTAGAGCTTGGCCACCGTGGGGGTCCGCAACCCCTCATTCTCCGCCTGCTCCAACCCGAACTGCAGGGCCTCCTCGGCCTCGTCGAAGAGGAGCATGTCGTAGTCGTCCTGGGCGGCCTCCAGGATCTGCGCCAGACGGCTGTCCAGACCCTGGGCCATCGCCACCGTCGGCGACCAGGCGACCAGCGCCAGGGCCCACAAGAAGGTGAGCAGCAGCGAAGCGGGGCGTCCGTACATCCGTCGTTTTGAAGCCATAGTCGAATCGATCCGGGGGGTTAGATGACCATCTGCACCCATCGCCGAGCATCACCGTCCGGTGATGTGAATCTCCACGCGACGGTTGTTGGCCCGCCCCTCCTCGGTGCTGTTGTCGTCGATGGGTTGATCGAAGGAATATCCTTCGGAGGTCATTCGGGTCGCGCTGATCCCGCGCTCGATCAGGAACTGGCGCACGCTGGCTGCCCGGTTCTCGCTGAGCCGCTTGTTGTACTCCCAGCTCCCGCGGGAGTCGGTGTGACCCTGAATCTCGATGGTGATGTCCGGGTTCTCTTCCAGGATCTCCGCCACCTGATTCAACAGAGGATAGCTCTGGGGCAGGATCACCGCCTCGGCGGTCTCGAAGAACACTCGCTGGTTCAATTGAATCCGATCGCCCACCACCTCGGCCAGCCGCTCCCGGTCGTCCTCCACGGGACACCCGGCGTTGGCCGCAGGCCCCGGCTCGAAGGGACACTCGTCCAGGATATTCGGCACCCCGTCGCCGTCCACGTCGGGGTTCGGGCATCCCGTCTCATCCTGATAGCCGATGAACTCCACGGGCTCCATGGGACAAGAGTCGTTGATGTTCAGCACCCCGTCGCCGTCCACGTCCAACATGGGGCAGCCGTTCACCCCGGAGAAGCCGTCCACGTTACCCGGGATACTCGGGCAGTGATCCAGGATATTCGGCACCCCATCGCCGTCGATGTCGTAGTTCGGGCACCCCGTGGCTTCCTGCTCGGGATCGCCGATGAACACAATCGGCTCGTGGGGGCACTGACTGAGATGATCCGGAATTCCGTCGCCGTCGGAGTCCCACATGAAGTCCACGGGATCCACGTCCACCTCGACGCCCTCGGCCACGGCCGTATCGATCACCCGATCGTGAAGCTCGCACTCTTCAAACTGCGACAGCGTCCGGGCCGCCCGGGCGTTGGCCTCGGCGATCTCCAAGTGCTGACCGGCCCGCACGAAGTTGCCCTTGCGCAGCTCGTACTTCCCGAAGTCCACATGGGCCTGGGCCGTCGCCAGCTCTCGCGGCGCACAACGATAGGCTCTCGACTCGATGGACGCGTTCATCGCCTCGATCTCATCGGCCTGTGCCGCCAGCTTCCCACCGGTGGCGCACCCCACGGTCCCGCACAAAAGGAGGCCGACCAGCAAGAGTCGGCCAGGGAGTTGCGTTGTCAGGGCATGGACCATCACGTCAACCTCAGAAGTATCTCGCACGTCCTCAGTCCAGACCGTCGTCGAAGGGATCGAGCTCATCACTGTCCATCGCCTCGACGTCCTCGGGACGGGCGTCTCGCCCCAGCACGGGGTGCCCCCGCCAGGGAGCCTCCCGGGTGTTGTCGATGGCCGCCGTCGCCGCTCGCTGCGCTTCCACCGCATAGTCTCGGGCAGCCTCGAAGTTCGAGTACCCCCACTCCTCTTTCGCCTTATGGAGGTAGTGACGGGCTCGATAGTACTCGTAGGGGGAGTGCATCTCCGCGTCGTTGACTCGGGCTCGCTCCAACGCCACCTCGGCGTTGCTGATCCGAGTCGTCGACTGCACGGGGCCGCAGGCGGTCAGCCCGAAGCACACCAGCAACAACACTACCACCCAGCTCTTTGCGATCCCGGTCTTCATGGCGGCCGAAAGTCCTGCGACGACGGGTAGATTCAACGTGGTTCACCTATCTCTGCACACCCTTAGGGGAGTACCAGAGCGCCGGAAGCGGTGTCAAGCGCTTGGCACCCCGCTCACGCCTCGGGAAGGGTCATCGAAATCCCCGTCGCCGTGAACTCGAAGGTGTCCTGCTCACCCTCTACCACCTCGGGCTCCACTCCCTCGGCCGCGGCCACATCGTCGGCGTAATGCTGCGCCATATCTTCGCTGATCGTGGTCCGCGCCAGAGTCCCCTCGACGATCACGTCAGCCCCGTCGGTGTTCCGGGACACGAAGAAACCGTAGTCCAGCATCCGGACCCGCACGGGGATGTCCACAGCGTCCGTGGAGAGCGTAAACCAACACCCTTTATTCTTGCACACCTGGTGCACCTGAGCGGCGACCTTTACGGGCTCATCGCCGGCGTACTCCTCGTCCTCGGCGGCGGCGGCCAGCACCTCGGCCAGATCCACGGGTTCCCCTTCGATGGTGAACTCCGCCCCGAAGTGACGGGTCTCCCCGGGCTCCATGTCCTCGGCGAGCTCTTCCTCGGCCTCCTCGGCCTCCTCGGTCTCGGCCGGCTCCTCGGAATAGACCTCGAACCTTTGGATGCGATCGTCGAGGTCAATAGGCTCCACGATCTCTTCCTCGGCGGCGTCGCATCCCACGGCCATCGCCGCGATCAGGATCAATACGAACAGGTGCTTCATTTGACTCTCCTAGGTTGATGCTCTGCTTCCACAGCAGGTCATTAGTGACCGGGAGACTACCCCCACGGAGCGGGTAACGCAATAGTTCACGCCCCTTGTCACCTCCCACCGGGGTGACTAGTCTAGCGCCCATCGGTCGATCTCTCCGGAACGAACCACCATGCCCGACCCTCAGACAACCGAACATCAACGGCACATCGAAACCGCCTGCCAGGCCGCCGGCCTCGAGCTTCTCCGCTGGGAACAGCAGGGCACCATCCTCCTCCTCGAGGTGCCCGCCGACGCGCCCCTCCCGACCCCGGAGACCCTCCGAGCCCTCACGGAGGAGCTCCGCACCGCTGAGATCCGCTACGTCGCCCTGGAGCTCTCCCCATGACCTCCATGACCGCCGTGGAAGAGACCATCGACGCCATCGTCGAAGAGATGCAGGCCATGGGCTCCCTGGTCGTGGCCTTCAGCGGCGGCGTGGACTCCGGGGTGGTCGCCGCCCTGGGCGTCCGGGCCCTCGGTGAGAAGGCCCGGGCCGTGACCGCCGTCAGCGAGACCCTGGCGGGCCGCGAGCTCCAGGAGGCCCAGGAGGTCGCCGAAGAGATCGGCATCCGCCATGACTTGGTGCAGTTCAGCGAGCTCGATAACCCCCGGTTCCGCGAGAACACCCCGTCCCGTTGCTTCTTCTGCCAGTCCATGCGCTTCGACGAGATCCGGGGGATCGCAGAGCGCCTCGGCGTCGACGTGATCGCCTCCGGCACCAACGCCTCTGACCTCGGCGATCACCGTCCCGGGCTGGAGGCCATGGCTCAACGGGAAGTCTACCAACCCCTCCTGGCCCACGGTGTCGACAAAGAAGGAGTCCGCGCCATCGCTCGCCACCTGGGCCTGAGCATCTGGGACAAGCCTGCCATGGCATGCCTCTCGTCGCGAATCCCCCACGGCACGGAGGTCACCGACGAGCGCCTTCGCCGGGTCGAGCACGCCGAAGACGCCGTCCACGCCCTGGGCTTTCGCCAGTTCCGGGTCCGGGCTCACGGCGATCTCGGCCGCGTAGAGATCGACGCCGCCGAGCTCCCCCGAGCCCTTGACCCATCCATGCGCCGCCGCCTGGCCGCCGCCGTGCTCCAGGCCGGGTTTACCCGTACCGCCCTCGACCTCGCCGGCTTCCGCTCCGGCAGCCTCAACCCCCCGAGCTCTTCTTAAGGAATTCCCGTGACCGATCCGATCCGCGACCTCCTCCGGGCCTACCGCGACGGCGCCGTCGATGAAGACGAGGTGCTCCGCAAGGTGATCCAGAAGCCCTACGAGGATCACCTCCTGGGCCGCTTCGACCACCTCCGCGAAGCCCGCACCGGCGTCCCCGAGGTGATCCTCGCCGAAGGCAAAGATCCCATCGCCGTCGCCGAGATCTTCCTCGACTACCAGCGCCAGAACCGGCAGCTCATCGCCACCCGGGTGACCCCGCAGATCCTCTCGGCCCTCCAGGACCAGATCGACGACCTCCACCACTTCGAGACCGCCCGGGTCCTCACCACCCAACCGGCCCCTGACCCCGAGCCTTATCGCTCCACAGTGCTCGTCGTCAGCGCCGGCGCCCTGGATCGCCCCGTCGCCGAAGAGGCCGCCGTGACCTGTCGGCTCTTCGGAAACCCCACAGAGCGCCTCTACGATGTGGGCGTCGCCGGCATCGCCCGCCTGATCACCGAGTTCTCCCGTCTCGACGACGCGGGCATCGTCATCGTCTGCGCCGGCATGGACGGAGCCCTCCCCAGCGTGATCGGCGGCCTGATCCACCAGCCCCTGATCGCCGTCCCCACCAGCGTGGGCTATGGCTCCAACCTCGGCGGGATCGCCCCCCTCTTGACCATGCTCAACGCCTGCTCCCCGGGCACGGCGGTGATGAACATCGACAACGGCTTCGGCGCCGCCGCCCTGGCCACCAAGATCAACCAGCTCGCTCAGCGGGCGGCTACCTCGTCCCTGTCACGGGCCGGAGAGACCGATGAGTGACCAGACCCGCCACATTCACCTCGACCTCGTCGGCGGCCTGGCCGGCGACATGTTCCTCGCCGCCGCCCTCGACGCCGGGATCGTCGAGGCCGACGACGCCCAGGCGATCCTCCGAAAGGTGGGCCTCGGCCCCGTGGAGGTCGTCACCGACCGGGTCGTCCGAGGCGCCATCGAGGGCACCCTCGTGTCCTTCCGGGGCTGGGATCCCTCCCACGAGAGCGACCACCGCCACCTGACGACGATCCGCGAGATGCTCGCCACAAGCGATCTCCCCCAACCCGTGATCCACCGGGCCACGGCGATGTTCGAGACCCTCGGCGAGTCCGAGGCCGCCGTCCACGGCATCCCCTTGGAGCGAGTACATTTCCACGAGGTCGGCGCCGTGGACTCCCTCCTCGACTTCGTCGCCGCCGCCTGGATCATCGAAGTCGCTGACGCCACCTGGTCCTTCTCCGAGATCCCCGTGGGCTCCGGCTCCATCGAGACCGCCCACGGAGAGATCCCCCTGCCCGCGCCGGCCACGGCCAGGCTCCTGACGGGCCTCCCCCTGACCTACCCCGGCGTCTCCGCCGAGATGGTCACCCCCACAGGCGCCACCATCCTCAAGACCCTGACCAACCACCCGGGCCACCGCGACGGGCGCCTCATCGCCACCGGCTTCGGCTGCGGCACCCGGGACATTTCCCCTCGATCCAACGTGGTCCGCTTGATGGTCCACCACCGCCACGCCTCCACCACGGCCCCCGGGGAGCTTCAGGAGGTGATCCAGCTCACCACCGAGATCGACGATCAGAGCCCCGAAGAGCTGGCCTTCGTCGCCGAGCGCCTCCTCGAAGCGGGCGCCCTCGACGTAGTCCGAGAGCCCGTGGTCATGAAGAAAGGTCGCCTCGGCGTCCGCCTCTCCGCCCTCTGCCCCGTCGACGCCGAACACCCCCTGGCGGCGATGATCTTCGCCGAGACCTCGACCCTGGGAATCCGTCGCCAGACGCTCCAGCGGTGGATCCTTCCCCGAGAGATCCAACGGGTCTCCACACCCTTCGGCGATGTCGGCGTGAAGGTCGCCCGAAAGGATGGTAGAGTCCTGAACGTCAGTCCTGAATACGAGGAATGCGCCGCCCTCTCCCGAGAGACCGGCGTCCCTCTTCGAGACATCTTCGCCGCCGCCCGCGCGGGAGTGGTCGAATGAAGAAGAAGATCCACGGCTACATCCTGGATCACGACAACCGCTGGTCCTTCATCATCTCCTACATCACCCTGGCCGTGGTGTTGGCGATCGTGATCAACCTCTTCTATCTAACCCTCGTCGTCGCTATCCACGGGTTCTTCGAGTGGGTAAAGCATCGCCGCCTGGTCGACGATCGGATCGGCGTGGCCATGCGGGTCCTCTGGGAGCTGAAGCTCGACGTGGGTCTGGTACTCTTCGGCCTCGCTCTGGAGGTCTACATCGAGATGGTCCTCGGCATCGTCGGCCTCGGTGCCGCCGCCCGGGCCGGCGCCACGGGCGGTCGCTTCGTGGTCCTCCAGAACGTCCTGCGGGGCACCTTGCTCTCCGTCGACGACGCCGCACAGGTGGTCCGCATGGTCGGCGCCCGCGACGGCGACGACGCAGACGGCACCGACGGCTCCACGGAAGACACCCCCGAGAAGGTGGCCCTTCGCCTGGAGCGGGAGGAGGCCCAGAAGGGCGGTCGCCTCGGCCCCTGGGTCGGCGAGTACGCCCTGGGCGATAAGATCTCTCTTGGCTTCGGCGCCCTCTGCCTGGCCCTGATCCTCATCGCCCCGGCCATCACCACCCATGACTTCGCCTCCGTCTGGGCCGCCATCGTCGACGAGATGCACCCCTGGCCCTGGTAGCGCCGCCAGCCGTGATTGTCGCGACACTGTGACGTTTCGTCGTCCCATTTGAAAGGCGTCGCCCCCCATGGTAGGAAATGCGCCCAAGAGAGGACGGTGTCTCGTACGGCGTTCTATCCCCGAAAAATCGACGCGCGAAATTTCTCAGGTGGTGACCTCTACACAGGTAGGAACGACGATGACGATGAAGACGAAGTTAGCAGTGCTCTTTAGCGCCGCGGCCCTTATGACCGCTCCTTTGATGGGATGTGGTGAGACCGACGACCCCACGTTGAACCAGAACCAGGGCGACGGAACCGGCGACAACGGTAACGGCGACAACGGCAACGGCGACAACGGTAACGGCGACAACGGCAACGGCGACAACGGTAACGGCGACAACGGTAACGGCGACAACGGTAACGGCGATAACGGCAACGGCGACAACGGCAACGGCGACAACGGTAACGGCGACAACGGTAACGGCGACAACGGCGACGAATACGAGCCCTGCGACGCCGCCCCGTTCTTCTATGGTGAGATCGGTGAGAACCCCTCCATCGGCTCCTCCGGTGGAAACGCCACCACAGACGCCTTCACCTTCGATGCCGGCATCCAGGACCTCTATGACCGCATCGACCAGATGATCGCCGACGGTGAGATCAGCGAGCGCAATCAGTTT
>SKON01000089.1 GCA_007120035.1 Myxococcales bacterium | reverse complement strand
CTGACTACGGGCGGTACGGGCCCGGCCCCCCGAGACGTCACCCCCGAGGCCACCCTGGACGTCGCCGATCGGGAGATGCCCGGGTTTGGCGAGCGGATGCGGGCGATCAGCCTGCAGTATGTGCCCACGGCGATCCTCTCCCGGCAGGTCGGGGCCCTCCGGGGCCGCAGCCTGATCGTCAACCTCCCGGGAAGCCCCCGGTCCATCGCCGAGATCCTGGACGAGCTCTTCGCGGCGATCCCCTACTGTATCGAGCTGATGGAGGGGCCCTACGTGGACACTGACCCCGCTGTGGTGAAGGCCTTCCGGCCCAAGAAGAAGTAGACTAGTCCTGCTCTTCGTACTCGTAGGCGTGTACGTCCACCACGGACCGAGCATCTCCATCAACGGACTGGTTCAGCCGCTGCATGAAGTCCTCTTCCTCGGAGAGGGTGGTCTTGAACTCCGGGAAGTGGAAGACCATCGTGCCTCCCTGGCCGATCGTGGAGACCGCCAGGTTGCGCCGCTCGAAGTTCTCCAGGACCTCCTGGGCCTGAGCGACTCCGAGCCGAGAGGCCATGGCCAGTTGGCTGGCCGTCAACTCTCCTTCGTTGCGGTGAGCAAGTCCCAGGACGACCCGCTCCAGGCCCTCGTCGATCTCCAGTGGTTTTCGCCGAGGCTTGCGAAGCCCCAGATAGAGGAGGAGCGCCCCGGGAGAGGCGATCATAGCCCCGATCACAAACCCCATGACCCCCGCCGCCAGGTCGGCGTCCAGGAAGAGAAGATCGAACCCCACGGCGAAGCAAGGTAGGGAGAAGAGCACGAAGAAGAGGCCAAAGAATGCCATGATCCAGTGGCGAGCGTCTCGTTTCGGTGCGTCCATGGTCTGCTCCGGCCCGTCGGGCCTCTCAGAGATCAGAAGCAATCAAACTCAGCTTCCAGGATTGCCAGGGGGCGACCTCCCGGGACCTGCCAGTCCAGGGGCGCGAAATCGGTGCATCTCAACCGCCAGGGCGCTTCCAACGAGGTGCTCAGCGTACACTGGTAGGACGTGGCGGAGCCGTCTACGGGCCCGGCGACGACCTCGAGCCGGTCGAAGTGTGTGCCCCGGACCGTGACGTCCTCCAGGATCGCTGAACCGAAGAAGGCTGGCAACAACCGTCGATTGTAGATCTTCTGCTGACCCACCTCAACGCCCGGCATTCGTGCCGTAAACACGGGCTCGTCGCCCGACGACTCTTCCGGTGAGGCCCGGCCGGCGACGTGGATCACGTCCCCCTGTGGGGAAGGGATCACCTCGCACTCCACGGGGCTGAGGGTGCGTTGGAAGCGTTGCTCCGGGAACTCGAGGGAGAAGCTGCCCGTGAGGACCTCATCTTCCGTCTCGCCCTGGGCTCCTGACTCCTGATGGGACGCCTCGGGAGCTCTCTGACAGGCCGGAGTCGACATCAGACTGAGGAGCACCAGGATCCCCAGAGCGGTCATGGGCCTATTTCTTCTTCTTCTCATTTTCGCCGGTATCGGTCTTATCCAACTGCTCTCGTCGAGAGTCGATCACCACGTCGATCAACCCGTACTCTTTGGCCTCCACGGCGCTCATATAGTAGTCGCGGTCCGTATCCCGCTCGATGCGCTCCAGGGGCTGCCCGGTCTGCTCCATGAGGATCTCGTTGAGCCGCTCTCGGAGCCGCAAGATCTCCTGGGCCTGGATCTGAATGTCCGTGGCCTGGCCGCCGAGTCCCCCCCGAAGCAGGGGCTGATGGATCAAGATCCGGGAGTGGGGCAGGGCAAACCGCTTGCCCTTCTCCCCGGCGCACAAGAGCAGCGCCCCCATGGAGGCCGCCTGACCCATGCAGATCGTCGACACCTGGGGCTTGACGTAGTTCATGGTGTCGAAGATCGCCAACCCCGCCGTCACGCTCCCACCGGGAGAGTTGATGTAGAGGCTGATGTCCTTCTCCGGATCCTCGCTCTCCAGATAGAGCAGCTGCGCGATGATGCTGTTGGCGATGGCATCCGTCACGGGGGTGCCCAGAAAGATGATCCGATCCTTCAGCAAGCGACTAAAAATATCCCAGCCACGCTCGCCGCGGTGGGTCTGCTCAACGACGGAGGGAATAAAGGCCATGAATTGTCCTGATCTGTGGGTGATGAGTTGGTGCTCACAAAGCCGAGGTTACTCTGGACAGGGCGCCACAAAAAATCAACCTTAGGTGCGGCTGGAAGTATTCAAGGCAGTAATCAGCGAGAGATACGATGTCCGAGTTTGAGACCTTTGAGGCCGGCACCCCCGTTCGGATCGCCCTGGCCGCGTTTGGCGTCCTCACCTTCCTGGGCGCCGCCCCCTGCCTCTACTACTTCTGGTCCAACTTCGTCGTCGGCGCCGACGACCGCCTGGGAATCCTGGGCTTCATAGGCCTGGTCCTCTTCGTCTTCTTCGTGGGCTTCATGGCCCTGTGGAAGGCCTGGATCTGGAACCGAAACACCTGAAAAAACCACGCCCCGATCACCCCCCCGATCCCGGGCCAACCCCCGGGGTCGATCCCCCACTCATCCCGCAACCACGGGCCCTCCCGCGATCAGAAGGGGGGCTTCTTGGGGCCCCCCGGGGGGCAATTTTGGGCAGATCCGACCTCTGACCTCCGACCTCCGACCTCCGTATCACCAGTCGTCGCGGGTGGGAGGTTTCCGGAGGTCTTTCTTCTTGCCCCGGTGGCGCTTGTTCTTGAGGCGTTTTCGCTTCTGGGAGCGGGAGGGCCTGGTGCGGACGCGGCGCTTTTTGCGTTTCAGGGCGTCGGCGACCTCCGTGGCCAGTCGGTCCCGGGCGATGGCGCGGTTGCGGTGTTGGCTTCGGGTGTCGGAGACAGAGATCTGAAGGATCCCGTCGTCGGTGAGGTTGTGTTTGAGGCGCCGTTGAAGCTGGCGCTTCTGGAAGTCGGAGAGCGCCGAGGAGTCCGGGATGGACCAGTGGAGGGTGACCCGGGTGCTGGCCTTGTTGGCGTGCTGGCCGCCGGGGCCGCCGGAGCGGGAGGCCGTGAAGTAGAGCTCCCAGCCGGGGATCACCAGGCCGTCGCGGATCTGTAAGTCTTCCTCGCTCATCGCAAGCAGTGTAGGGGCGTCAGTCGCTGAAGCAAGGGCCGTCGCAGGTCCGGATCACTCGCCCCTCCTCCAGGAAGATCCCCAT
>SKON01000280.1 GCA_007120035.1 Myxococcales bacterium | reverse complement strand
TCAAAGAACTCACGATCCTCGTCGCTGAGTTCGTCCCCCAGGGCCTCTCCTGTCTCCCCGCCGCCTGCCTCCCCCCGGAACGGAGCAGACGACGGGTCAGCTTTTCCCGGCGGACCCTCCCGGGGCGCGCTCTCCGGCGGATCGCTCTCCGGGGGGTCATCGTCACTCTCGGACGCCTCGGAGATGGACCCAAAGAAGGCCTGATCGATCTCATCGTCGTCGGGCAAGATCCCCTCGAGGTCGTCGTCAGGACCGATAGGCCGGGGGTCGTAGAGAGGACCCGACAAGGGAAGCGTGTCGGCCCGTCTGGGCTCGACGGTGGCGGGCTCGACGTGGGCGGGCTCACCGTCGCCGGACTCCGAGAGGGAATCGAAACCGGAATCCATGATGTCCAGGCCGTCCTGGGACTCCATAAACGCCTGGCTGCTGATCTCTTCAATGGATGGGAACTCCTCCGAGCCGTCGAGGTTCAACTCTACGTCCTCCACCTCCTCCATCTGCCCGAACTCCACGTCCTCACCGACCCCGGCCTCCTCCATCCAGTCGTGGCCCGTGGCAGAGTCGGGATCGATGGTGCCCAGGTCGATCTCGATCTCGTCGGGGCTGGAGATGGCCTCCAGGACCAGATCGCTCAAGTCGTCGCCCACCCCGGCGGGGGGAAGCTCCGGCTCGGGCACCTCCGGCTCGGAGAGCTCTTCGGAGGGAGAGTCCACCACGGAAGCGGCGAACTCGGCGGCGTCCTCCAGGATCTCCATCGCCGTCTGGTGAGAGCCGCTCTGCAACGTCGGATCGTCGCGATCAAACGCCCGTACCCCCTGGCGTTGGATGTCGCCCAGATCGGGACCGGACTCCTCTCGTTTGGCGCTCCCGCCCTCGAGCCCAAAGCTGGCCAGGTCAAAGGTGCCCCCGAGCTCAAACCCGGCCACCGTGGGCTCCCCGAGCACCCCCTGTACCGTCAACTCCTCCACGGACCAGATCCGGGCCGTCCCGTCGCTGGAGAAGCTCGCCACCCGACCTTCGCCGAGCCAAGAGAGCCCGGTGACCCAATCGGTGTGCCCCTGCAAGATCGCCAGCACCTTCCCGGCGCGCCAATCCCACACGGAGATCTCGCCATCATAGGAGGCGGCAAACACCGTCGAGGTCCCGGGCACCGACAGGAGGGCCACCGTATAATCGCTGTGATACCGAAACTGGAAACGGGGCAAGAGCGGGTCCGGATCAAAGACCCCCACCAGGTTGTCCCAGGCGCCGGTGAGAATCGCCTCGTCGCCGTCGGTCCAGGTGATGGCCTCCACCCACCCGTGGTGGTCAAACCGGACCGCCTCTAAGGGGTTGTCCTCGGTCTCCAGATCCCAGAGGTACACCCCGTTGTCCATGCTCCCCGTGGCCAACCGCCGGTGATCCTGGGAAAAGGCCATCGCCAGAGGCCACCCGCCGGAGCCGCCCAGGATCCGCAGCCGTTTCAGGTGGTCTCCGGAGAGGGCCGTGCTGAAGACGAAGATCTTCCGATCCCGGCCCGACGTGGCCAGACGCTCGTCGTCGCCGGAGAAGGCCAACACCTCCACCTTATCGCCATGTCCCTCGGCAGCCTGCGCGATCGCCGGCGCCTCGGCTCCGTTGAGCTCCGCCAGGAGCACCTGCCCAGACTCACCACCGAGGGCCATCAAGTGGCGCCCGCCGGCTTCTCGGTGGCTCGCCACTTGAGCGACGGCGAACCCCGCCGACACAGACCAGAGCTCCTCGGGATCCTCGCCCTCAAGAATGCTCGTCAGGGACCACCCCCGAATCGCCCCACCTGTCTCGACGGTCACCAGCGCATCGTCGGCGGTCAGGGCCAGGCCTCGCAGAGAGCTGACCCGGCCGAACACCCCCGTCGCCGGGGTGCCCTCGTCTCCGCTCCGAAGCTCGTCGAGTCGCCACAGCCGGATCCCCTTTGACCCTTGCGCCAGAGCGATGATCCGTCGGTCCTCGTCGTACGCGTAGATTGGGCGCTGGAGCATTGTCCCTATACCGTCTGGGGAGTGTCGACCACCGGAGGAAGCACCTCAAACTCTACGATATCCCCACCCACCTGAAAAGGGACCTCCGCAGACCTCAGTCGTCGAAGACCGGCGAGACCAGCACCGGGCAGGGGACCCGCCGGATCACCTTCTGGGTGTGGGTTCCGCTGAAGACGTCGACCACCCCGTCCTGGCCCCGGGTCGACATGGCGATCAGGTCGATGTCCTTGGACTCGCAGGCATCACCGATGGCGGTGGACACATAGCCCTTGGCCCGCTCGCGGTGAAACCGCCACCCGTCCCGCTCGGGGAGCGTGAGGTATTCGAAGATCTCGTCGTCGCCGACCCGGAAGAGGAAGATGTCCACGTCGGTGACCCCGAGGTTGTCAAAGAACTTCGTCAGTCCTCGGATCGCGTCCCGGGCCTCGGCCCCGTCGCCCACGGGCAAGAGCACCCGGCGGATCGACACCTCTCCTTTGTCATCGATCAGCCCGTCCTGGCCCAGGTGGAGCACCAGGGTGGGGATTTGCGCGTCCAGGGCGGCCACCTCGGCGGCGCTCTCCCGGAAGGTCTTCTGCTCTCCCTGCTGCTGACGGGTGCCGACGATCAAGAGATCCGGCGTCAGGTCGTGGAGAGTCCGCAACAACCCTTTTTTGGGCTTCTTGTCCACCGAGGCCACCACGGTGTCGTGGGCTACTGCGTCCTCAGCCTTTCCCCACTTCTTCAAGACCTTCGCCGCCGACGGCAGGGGCCCGTCGGGCTCCCCCTGATCGACGTGGAGGCTGACCAGGCGGCCCTCGGCCCCGAGGGCGATGGCCAACCCGTGCTCCAGGGTGGTCTGGGAGTCGGGCATCAGATCCGTGGCTTGAACGACGAGAAACTTCTCAGCAGTAGTCATCGACTTTCTCCTCCTGGGATGGGAGCACAAACCATCTTGACCTATCGGTCAGCCTATGGTTCGTTGCTCCCGAATAGGACATCGGACCCGGCGAGGGTACTCACCACAGTCCGTCGAGACAAGGCGCAGAACTGGCGTCGCCCCCGACAAAGGTATACTCTTGTAACCGTACCCTGAGCCTCGGTGCTAAGGTCTTCCCCCATGGCGCAAGAAGCGAACGCCGACTCCAATGCCCTGCAAGTTGGCGACATCTTGGACGGCCGGTACCGCCTGACCCGAAAGATCGGGTCCGGCGGCATGGGGGTGGTCTTTCAAGGGACCCAGCTCACCCTGGAGCGCACCGTGGCGATCAACACGCGCACCTGGCCGAGCGAGACGATTACGGGCTCCGATTCGAGCGGAAGGTGCAGATCGCCAAGGAGCTCATGCACCCCAACACGGTCCGGATCTACGACTTCGGGACCACCAAGGGGACCATGTACCTGGTCATGGAGTACCTGGAAGGACGAGAGCTGGCCCATGATCTCGACCAGGGGCCGCTCTCGTTCCGCCGGGCCGGGGTGCTGGGTCTACAGCTCCTGGATGGCCTGGCTGAAGCCCACGCGTTGGATGTGATCCATCGAGATCTGAAGCCGGGCAACCTCTTTCTCACGGTCGACCGGCGAGGCCGGGAGATGCTCAAGATCCTGGACTTCGGGATCGCCAAATCTCTCGGCGATGACCTCCCCGAGATCACCCGGACGGGCCAGCTCGTCGGGACCGCCCGGTACATCCCGCCGGAGATCATCGCCGGGGCCGACGTGAAGAAGACCACCGACATCTACGCCGCCGGGCTGATCCTGTGGGAGATGGTCACAGGGCACAAGATCTTCGACGCCCCGTCGATCCGGGAGATCCTGGACTTCCATGAATCCATGCCGGTCCTCCTACCCTACGCCCTGGCGAATCACCCTCTGGCGGCGGTGATCACGAAGGCGACTGAGAAGGATCCTGGGGACCGGTACGCCGACGCTGAGGAGATGCATGCCGACATGGTGGCCGCCAATCCTCACGGTTGGGACGACATCGTCGCTACCGGTCCCGACGTGGAGGTAGCTCTGGAGCGAATGTACGCCGCGGTCGGGCTCTCCTATCACAACGATAAGCGGACCACAGAGGCCGAGGCCATCGCCTTTCCGCCTTCAGCAACGAAGCAGAAGCAGGAGTAGAAGAACAAGCGGGAGGAGGAGGACGAGAAGACCACGGCGGTCGTCGAAGATCTCTCGGACACGACGGGCTCCACGGTGCAAATCAGCGAGACCATGGTCCTGGAGGAAGAGGACTTTTTGGCCGCCGAGAGCGGAGCATATGGACGCCGGTCGGTACGCCGACGCCCGGGAGAGCTTGCTGGCGGCCGAGGAGATCTTCCAGCACCCGAGCCTCTCGTTGCGGATCGCCATTGCCGAGGCCCAGATGGGCCGTTGCGCCGATGCTCTGGCGAGGTACTCCACGTTGCAGAATTTGTTGGAGAATAGGGAACTCCCCGAGTCCGTGGCCGCCGGCCTCCCCGGGCTCGGCGACTCCGTAGACGCCTGCGATCCCCGAGGCCAGCTGCAGCTGACCTGTGAGCCCGACCAACCCTTCGTGGTCACCCTCGACGGCATGGTCCACCAGCTCTCACCGGAGGGCGACCTCCTGTGGGAAGAGCAGGTCCACGACCGTGCGATTCACGACATCGCCGTCGACCCCGGGCGGTACGACACCTTCCCGGATGCCTGGGCCGACCAACTCTAGAGCGTGTATCGACACTCCAGCGGCCCTGCCTCGGCGGTCGCCGAGTCGGGGTTGCAGTCGAAGATCACCGTCTGCTCATCACCATCGTCGTTGGCCCGGAACAGGAAGTAGAGGTCCCGATTGATCAGGGTCGACGGCACCGTATAGGAGTAGTTCAGCACCGCCGTGCCTCCCGGTGAGATCGGAGCGTCGAGGGTGACCGTCGTGATGTACTGGGCCGCCGGATCGGTCATGTAAACGCTCACGGGGAGCCCCGCCGGGATCGAGGCCACCCCCTGGTTCTGGACGGTGATCTGGAAGTCGATGTCCATGGGGCAGGCGAAGGGGTTGGCCTGTACAGAGGTGATGGCCACGTCAGCGGCGTTCAGAGGCACCTCCCCCTGGCGGTTGGCCCGGAAGGTGTTGTGGCTCTCCCAGGAGGGGGCCTGCACCATCGGCAACGAGCCGTCGTCGAGGATATTGTCGATGGAGTAGGCGTGCTGGTTCCAGATCGACCGGGTCCGCACCCACCGATCGTTGGGATCTTCGTACACGAAGAGGCCCTGTCGAAACTCGAAGTCCGGGACCAGGCTGGAGCAGCCGTAATCGATGTCATTGGCCACCACCAGGATCTCGGAGCGGCCGTTTGCGTCGACGTCCACCACCAGCGGGTACTCCAGGATGGTGCCCGTGGAGTTCATGATCTCCAGCTCGATGGCCCCGTTGACGCCGTTGAACACCCGCAAGAAGCACTCGTCGGCGTAGACCACCGAGGCCGTGCCGTCGCCCTGGAAGTCGAAGACCGAGGATCCCGTGGTGTTCGACGAGAGGTCCTGGGTCTCGAAGAACCACCGAATGTAGAGCTCGTCGGGCCCCGGTTGGGGCTGGCCGAACTCGGCTAAGAGGGCCTGATCAACTGCCTCCGGGGTGGGATCGTCGCCGAAGGAGGACCGGTTGAAGTCGAAGACCGTGTAGTAGTGACCGCCGGCCACGCCGATCTCGGGGCGACCGTCGCCGTCGAAGTCGGCGATCGTCGGCGGACCGCCCCGGTTGTTCTCGGCCGGGCCGGGCAAGAGCGCCGGGGGGGCGACGAGTTGGCCCGAGGTGCCGTCCAGGATCCGGACCGTCTGGGCGGCCACCAGGACCACCTCGGGCCGGCCGTCGCCGGTCATATCAGCCACCGCCGGGTACCCGTCAGGCCCATCGTGGGCCCAGAGCTCGGAGACGGTCACGTTGGACGAGGACTGCCAGTCCACCGTCCAGGCCCGTCGCCCGGTGATGATCTCGTGGTTGCCGTCGCCCGTGAGGTCAGCGACCAGGGCGATGCCGCCGGTGTACCCGTCGTTGCTGCCCTCCGTGGCCCCGTCGCCCTCTTCCCAGACCACGGTGCCGTCGCTGTCGAGGAGCATGGCCCCCACCACCACCTGGGCCCGGTTGGCGTTGCCGCTGAAGTTCGCCACCGTGATCGCCCCGTTGTACACCGTGGTAGCCGCCAGATCGCCGTTGGGATACCGGGACCGCCACAGGGTCTCGCCAGTGCCGTCCACGGCGACGATGTAGCTGCGGCCCAACCCGAAGTTGGTGCCGTCCACGGGAAGGCTGGCGTAGATGATGTCCATCACGCCGTTGCCCGTGACGTCGGCCAGGGCGATGTTGGACCGGCCCTGGGAGCCCCAGGAGTTGCTCCCCGGATCATGGGGGATCCGGGTCAGGGTGTTGCCCTGGGAGTCGAGGATCACGATCTCCCCGACGTAGAAGTCCAGATCCGGGTTGTACCCGGGCTGCCCGGCGTTGGCCCGGGCGGCGTTGACCACCACGTTGGGCTGGCCATCGCCGGTGACGTCGCCCACGACGGGGATGGAGATGATGTCGTTCTCCTCCCAGGACCACTTCTCGGAGACGCTGAGCTCCAGGAAATCTCCCTCCAGGCGGCACTCGATGTCCTGGGGGAAGTCGTCGGGCATGCAGACCCCCAGGGCGTCATCACAGTACTCGCCCCAATCACAGTCCACGAAGGTGGAGCAGGGCTCCCCCGGGGTGCGGCACTGCCCGAAGACGCAATAGTCCCCCTCGGCACAGCATTGATCGAAGTCGGCGCCGCAGAGCTCGCCGCCGCCGCAGTCCGGGGCGCACTCTCCGGCGGGGCCGCACACCGGGGTACTCCCCTCACAGCAGACGTCGCCGGAGACACCGCAGAACTCCCCGTCACAGGCGGGCAGACAGATCTCCACGGTCTGGCAGCCTCCGGCGGCGTCGTCGCAGATCTCCCGCACCTGGCAGGACTCCCCGGAGGCACAGCACGTCCCCTCGGGCCCGCAGGAGACCGACGACGGGCAGGAGCAGAATCCACCGTCGCAGTCCTCGCCAGGGGCACAGTCATCGGGTCCGGCGCACCCGCAGACCCCGCCCTGGCAGGAGCCGCCCGGGCAGGGCTGAGGGTCGTGAAACCCGCTCCCCTCGGAGTTGCATCGCACCACGCTCGCTCCCTCGCAGGTGGACTCTCCGGGGGTGCAGAGCTGGGCCACGCAGACCCCTTCGGGCCCGCAGTAGGTCGGTCCCTCGCAATCGGAGCTGTCCTCGCAGGGGCCGCAGGCTTCGCCGGCGCAACCCTCCACGTCCAGAGAGCCCGTGCAGGCGGCCAGCCCGGTGAAGAGGGCGACGACGGCGATCAATACAACGGGAATCCAGCGGTTCACAGGCACCTCAGCGCACTTCGGCGACGGCCTCGCTCAGGCCGTCGAGAGTCAGGGGAAACATCGGGAAGAGCTCTCCGATCTTACGGGTCGTGTAGCTCCCCCACCAGTCGGGACGATCCGGGTTCAGCCAGGCCGCCCGGGGGACCTGCCCCTTGATCCGGCGGAGCCAATCGATCCCGGGCTCGGCGTTCAGGTGATAGTAGGAGATGCTGCCCCCAGGCTGCATCAGCTCTTCCGGAGCCATGGCGGCGTCACCGACGATCAGGCAGCACCACCGGGAGTCCACCTCGGCCAGAACCTCTTCGGTGGGCTTTCCCTTCTGGCGATACATATCGGTGTAGAGTGTCTCGTAGGGGCAGTTGTGGAAGTACAGGGCTTCAAAGCGCCGGAAGTGTCGGGCCCGGTGGGCCGCCGAGAAGAGGCGGCTCGTCAGCTCCGAGTAGGGGTTCATGGAGCCCCCGACGTCCATCAGGAGGAGGAGCCGAACCTGGTTCTCTCGGGGGGGCCGGAAGATCAGGTCGATGTCGCCGAAGTTGCGGGCCGTGGCGTCCACGGTGGCCTCCAGATCGAGCTCCTCGGCCCGGCCCCGGCGCTCCAGGCGGCGAAGCTTGCGCAGGGCCACGGCGATCTGCCGGGTGTCGAGCACCCGGTCGGTCCGGAGGTTTCGAAACCGCCGGGCCTGGGCGATCTGCACGGCGCTCCGGTTCTTGCCCGGGCCACCCACCCGGATGCCCCCGGGGTGGTACCCGGAGTGGCCGAAGGGGCTCGTGCCCCCCGTCCCGATCCAGCGGTTTCCTCCGTCGTGGCGCTCGTCTTGCTCCTGGAGACGCTCCTCGAACTGTCGGCGAAGCTCCTCGAGGTCGAGCCTCTCCAGAGCGGCGATCTGCTCCGGGGTGAGCTCCCGGAAGAACCGGGCCTCCTGCAGCCAGGAGAGAAGCTCGTCCTCGATCTCCGAGCCCGGTCGCAGCGCGAAGGGCCGGTCCTCGAAGAACTCCAGGAACGCCCCGTCGTAGAGGTCGAAGTGCTCCACCCGCTTCACCAGGATCGACCGGGCCAGCCCATAAAACGTGGTCAGACTCGCCGCCGACAGCCCCTTCTCCAGAGCCTCCAGGAGGGTCAGAAACTCCGTGGTGCTCACCGGGATGCCCCGCCGCCGCAGGTGAAAGAAGAACTCGACGAACATCTATCCGCTCCGGCGGCCCCGGAGGGCCTGAAGGTCCGCTTCCTTCTTCAACAGGACTCCCAGAAACGGGAAGTCTCCTTTCAGGGCCTCGGCGTCGAGGCCGGATCGCACCAGCGCCCCGATCCAGTCCACGAGCTCGCTGGTAGAGGGCTTCTTGCGCACCTGGGGCTGGTCCCTCAGCCAGTAGAACTTCTCCAGGCATTGCTGAAGAAGGGTCTGATCCAGGCCGGGGTGATGAACGGCGACGATATCCGTCATCAGCGCCGGCGGCGGGAAGTCGATGTAGTGAAAGATGCACCGCCGGAGGAAGGCGTCGGGGAGCTCTTTCTCGGCGTTGGAGGTGATCAGGACGAAGGGGCGATGGGCGGCGGCGACCTCCCGACCGGTCTCGGCCACGGTGAAGCTCATGGCGTCGAGCTCGTGGAGGAGGTCGTTGGGGAACTCCACGTCGGCCTTGTCGATCTCGTCGATGAGCACCACGGATCGCCGGGCCGCCTCGAAAGCCTGACCCAGGGGCCCGAGCTTGATGTAGTTCTCGATCTCGCTGACGTCGCCGTCGCCGAACCGGCTGTCGTTGAGCCGCTGCACCGTGTCGTAGTGATAGAGGCCGTCCTGGGCCTTCGTGGTGGACTTGACGTGCCACCGGATCAGGGGCATCTGCAAGGACTCCGCCACGGCGTGAGCCAGCAGCGTCTTCCCCGTGCCCGGCTCCCCCCGGATCAAGAGGGGCTTCTGGAGCACCAGAGCCACGTTGACCACCTGACGGAGCTCGTCGCTGGCGATGTAGGAGGAGGTCGTCTCGAAGGATGGGTCTGTCGTCGGCGTTGCGTTTGACATTGCGTTTGACTCGGGGGTGAACAGTTTTCTACAAGCGTCACGAGGGCACTCTACTTCAGGGAGGGCTCTCTTTTAAAGGGGTCCCGCAACGGCCCTGCCCGAGAGGGCCCGAGCCGCAGTCTTGACCTCGGGCTGCCGCGTGGTAGTCTCCTTGGAGTGAGGATCTTTTCTTGTACGAGTCTCTCCGATCGCTATGAATCTCTCTCTCCATCCCCGGCTCCCTGGCCTCTTGGCCCTCCTCTTCGTGGCAGCGGCGTGCTCCACCGAGGACGGCCTCGGCGACGTCTCCGCCGACGCCGGCGAGCCCACCCACCTGCATGAGCGCCACGGGGCGTTGGTGGCGGACTTCACCTACCCCCGGAGCTGGGATGGGGACGGCCTGAACGTGCAGGCCCAATTCTTGGACGCCCGCGGCGTCGCCGTGGAGTCCGCCCTGCAGGCCCTGGAAGTATGGAGCCCCGCGCCGGGCCTGGGCCTGTCGGACTGCGTCGTCACTCCCCTGGATCGACAGCCCCGCGCGAGCTCCGAGCCGGTCTCCCTGCGGCTCCTGGACGTCGGCGAGATCGAGATCGACGCCCCCGAGGGGCATCTCTATCTGGCCCCCCGGCGGCTCCCGGATCTCCTGAGCGCCTTCTACGGCGTGGTCTACGGCAGCGAGTGGTCCAGCCCCTTCGACGGCGACCTCCTGGAGTACTACCCGGGATCGACCTACCGGTTCTCGGCGCCCGGCTCCTCCCTGGCCGGCGGCTTCGACGTGACCCTCCGGGCCCCGGAGCCCATGGTGTTGTTAGCCGCCAACGGCGAAGAGCTCCGCGGCGGCTACCTCGACCACGACAGCCAGCAGGATCTGGAGCTCGTCTGGGAGATCGACGGCGCCGACGACGTGGAGATCTTCATCGACGTCTCCCCCGGCTACGGCCCGGATCAACCCCGGCTGCAGTGCCGCACCCCCGACACCGGCGCCTTCACCGTACCGGCCTCGATGCTCTCCGACCTCCGGGGCCACCCCCTGGATCTGGAGATTCGCCGAGTCCGCCGGGTCACCACCGCCGTGGACGGCCTCGACGAGGCCCACTTCTTCTTTACCACCACGGATCGGGTCGAGCTGCGGTAAACGCGCAGTGTGTGTGGGGTCGGTCGCGACGGTCACCGGAACGTCGGGGTTGGCGGCGGCATTGTTCGTGGCGCCGGGGTTGGCGGCGGCTCGTTTCCGAACATAGTTCAGGGCCCCCACGGTCCACCCCCGGCTGAAGCCAGGGGCTGTAGTGGGCAGGGCTCCGCTGGGGTCATGACCCCGCTCCGCCTGAGATGTTCTGCACATAGTCGACAACTCGAGAACCAATCCGGTGCGGAGTTCGACGGTGCCGGAATGAATCCGGGCCTGGTTCGGAACGACTCCGGGGGTGGACCGTGGGGGCCCTGAACTATGTTCGGAAACGAGCCGCCGCCAACCTCGGGGTTCCCGTGGTCTCCGCACGGATGGGCGACGCCCACCTCTTCTATTGACAATCTCTCCCCCCATTCCCTACCTTTGACAAGCCGTCGCGCAATGGATCTGTCTGCTCGTACTGGTCACGTGGCGGCGAGGGCGATGCCAGACCGATCAGGACTTTCGCTGCGCGCGAGTTGGGACACCCATGAGCGAACCGGGAATTCTTCCAGAGCCGATTCCCTTCGGGAAATATTACCTCCTGGAGAGGGTCAACATCGGGGGTATGGCCGAGATTTACAAAGCCAAAGCCTTCGGTGTCGAGGGCTTTGAGCGGCTGCTCGCCATCAAGCAGATCCTGGAACATATCGCCCGGGACGAGTCCTTCATCAAGATGTTCATCGATGAAGCCAAGATCGCCGGGCAGCTCAACCACCCCAACATCGCCCAGATCTTCGACCTCGGGCAGGCCGACGGCTCCTACTTCATCGCCCTGGAGTACATCAGCGGCAAAGACCTGAAGACCATCTTCGAGCGGGCCCGCCGCATCGGGGAGAAGGTCTCCATCCCCCGGGTCTGCTACCTGATCATGAAGATCTGCGAGGGCCTCGGGTACGCCCACGAGAAGAAAGACCCTCAAGGCAACCCCCTGAACATCGTCCACCGCGACGTGTCGCCCCAGAACATCCTCCTCTCCTACGAGGGAGAGGTGAAGATCATCGACTTCGGGATCGCCAAGGCCCAGGGCAAGACCAGCCAGACCCAGGCGGGGATGCTCAAGGGGAAGTTCAGCTACATGAGCCCCGAGCAGGTCCGGGGGATCCACGTCGATCACCGCAGCGATATCTTCAGCCTGGGCATCGTGCTCTACGAGCTCTTGACCCTGGAGCGCCTCTTCTTAGGAGAGAGCGACTTCGAGATCATGCGGAAGATCCGCCACGTGGAGATGAGCCCGCCGTCGCTCTACAACCCCCACGTGCCCAAAGATCTGGAGGACATCGTCCTCAAAGCCCTGGCGGCCCACTCCGGCGAGCGGTACCAGTCGGCCTACGAGCTGGCCGAGGACCTGGAGCGGTTCATGCGCAACCAGGGCTACTACTACACAAATAAAGACCTCGCCGGGTACATGAAGGAGGCCTTCCAGGCCGATATCGAGTTCGAGAACAAGAAGCTCGAGTACTACCGGTCGCTGAACCTCAAGCCCATCGAGCCGGCGGCGACCAACTCCGGGCCCGCCGAGCCCGACCTGAGCTGGGACGACGACGAGATGGAGACCCAGATCTTCGATCGTCCCGAGCCCGGGGAGAGCATCTCCGACGACGACATCGTCTACGCCGAGGAGGTGGGGGGGCCCGAAGAAGTCACCCAGATCCACGTACCCGGGCTCGCGCCTCCCGACGAAGATCCCACCGTGGAGTTCGACCGGTGGGACGCCGATCTGAAGCTCGATGGGTCGGCGGCCAACGAGGGCCTCGACCTGCAGCCCCGAAGACAACCGGTCCCCACGGCCCAGATGCCGGCTCTACAGATGCGGGAGGAGCCCCAGCATACGGTCCCCAACGCGGCGATCCCCACGCCCCAGCGCAAGAAAAAGTCCGGCACTCGCGTCGGGGTGGTCCTCTTGGTGGCGGCCCTGGTGATCTTGATCGGCGGCGGCTACATCTACATGAACTGGGACCAGACCACGCCGGTGACCTTCGCCTTCGGCGACGAGGCCGTGGTGATCCGGGTCAACGACGAGGTGGTCCACGAAGGGGCCACGCCGTTCTCGGCGAACCTGCCCGCCGGCCCGGCCACGATCACCGTGGAGCGAGAAGGCCACGAGCCCCTGGAGCTGGCGGCCACCTTCGTCCGTGGTGAAGAGCAGACTCTCTCCGGTGAGCTGGAGCCCCTGGACTACTCGGACACCGGGTTTGACCTGACCACGGAGCCCGCCGAGGCCCAGGTCTTCCTCGATGGAGAGGAGCACGACGGGACCACCCCGGTGTCCCTGCGGGATCTGGAGCCCGGCACCCTCACGGTGAGGGTCTCCCTCGACGGCCACTTCGACCACGAAGAAGAGGTGGAGATCAGCTACGACGAGGTCACGGAGCTGACCTGGGAGCTGCGACCCACCGCCTACGCCCTCACCGTGGAGTCCGCTCCCAACCGATCGAGCTTCACCATCTACGACGGCGACGACGAGGTCGCCTCCGGCACCACGCCGGAGACCGTGAGCCTCCACCCGGAGACGACCTACCGACTGGTGGTGGAGCGCAGCCGGTACGAGACCTACGAGCAGACCCTGAATCCCACCGAGGAGGAAGAGGTCACGGTCCGAGCCGAGCTGGAGCGAGAGCCCGAGCAGGTCGCCGCGGCCGGGGAGACCACTCGTCCCCGGGAGACTACTCGTCCCCGGGAGACCACTACACCCCGGGAGACCACTCGTCCCCGGGAGACCACTCGTCCCCGGGAGACCACTACACCCCGGGAGACCACTACACCCCGGGAGACCCGGCCGGAACCTGCGGGTACGGGCACCCTGTCGGTGGCGTCTCGTCCGGCCGCCCGGGTGTACATCAACGACCGGGACACCGGCCGGTACACCCCTCTTGTCGACTTTGAGCTCCCCGCCGGAAACCACAAAGTGGTCCTGGTCAACGAGGAGTTCAACCTCAACAAGACCTACTACGTGGACATCTCTGCCGGCGAGAGCGAGCGGATCATCAACCGCTGACCGGAGCAGAAGTGGCCTCTGTACTCACAGCCGGTCTCACCAATCACTGCCAGGAGTGCTTGACCTGTCTGGAGAGCATCGCTCCCACCTGTCCGGAGTGCGGCGCCGAGAAGCCCGACAAAGGCTGGGCCTCCCTCTACGACAGCCCCTATCCATTTCTGGGGCGTATGATCGACGGCCGATACCTGATCGATCGGTTCTTGGACTCCGGGGCGTCGGGCCATGTGTACCGAGCCCGAGGCCTGCGATTTAAGCGATTCTTCGCCCTGAAGATCGTCGACGCCGGCCGCCAACGAGATCCCGGGCGACGGGCGGAGCTCATCGAGCGATTTCGACGAGAAGTGGAGACCATGAGCCGCATCCGAAACCCCCACGTGGTGGCGGTCTACGAGGTGCTGGAGCTCGCCGACGCCGTGTACGGTCTGGTGCTGGACTTTATCGACGGCCAGACCCTGGACTCCCTGATCGAGTCGAGGGGACTGCCCACCATCAAGGACGCGGTCTCGATCATTCAGCAGGTGTCCAACGGCCTCCACGAAGCCCATCGTTCGGGGATCATCCACCGGGACCTGAAGCCCCAGAACATCATGGTCGAGGATCTCCCCGCCACGGGGCTCTTCGCTCGGGTCCTGGACTTCGGCATCGCCCAGGTGGCCGGCTCCGATGGGGAGCGGACCGCCCGGTTTCTCGGCACCCCCCTCTACGCCTCGCCGGAGCAGTGCCTGGGGGGGAGAACCCTGGACGCCCGCAGCGATATCTACAGCCTGGGTTGTCTCTTCTTCCACCTCTTGGGGGGACAGCCGCCCTTCTCGTACGCCAACGCCCTTCGGATCATGGACGCCCACATCGAGGAGCCCCGGCCGCGGCTCTCCGATCTCGACCTGGCTGGTCGGCAGATCCCGATCGCCCTGGAGAACCTGGTGAGCCACATGATGGCTCGCAGGCCCGAGGATCGCCCGTCGAACCTTCATCTGGTTCACCAGGACTTGACCGCCTTTCTTCGGAACCAGCCGTTGCGGAACTTCGGGAATACCCCCGGGTATCGGGCCCTGGAGTTTCACTCCGAGCCCGGTCAGACCTCCGAGGCGGACCCGCCCCCTCTCGACGAGTTCGTGAGCCTGGCGGAGCGGACCTCCAATGAGCTGTCGGCGGACCCGACCTTCTCGGAGTTCATCGAGGCCCCGAAAGCCCCCTTTCAGGTGGACTCCGAGATCAATCTGGAGCTCGTGGTGCAGCGCTCCGTGGAGTTTCTGGAGGGGGCCGTGCCCACCTTGACCGCCGTGTGCCTGGACCCCAGGGGGGTGGCCTGTGTCTTCGCCACCCCTCGTCCCGAGGTCCATCTCTTGTCGTTGGACGTCCGGGGATTCCATGAGAGCATCATGTCCAACGTGGTGATCTCTGCGGTGGAGATCGACCTGATGCAGGGAATGGTGCTCCTGGCCGATGTACGAGGGACCCTCTCGGCGCGAGACATCGGCACCGGGCTGGCCCGGCAGTCCTGGGAGCTCCCCGGGTCTCCTCTGGCGCTGGTGGCCACCCCCGGAGGGCCGGTGTACTTCGGCACCGAGAAGGGCGCGATCTATCGACTGGAGCGGCGCACCGGAAACCTCGGGGAGGTCCATCGGATGCCCCAACCAGTGTCGGCCCTCCACGTCGGCGAAGGGAGAGAGCTATTCTGCGGCCTCTGGGATGGATCGGTGGCCCGGATCGGCGCCTCCGGTGCCCGGTGGCACCTGCCCCTGGCCCCGGACGCCATCGCCGCCGTGGGGCTCATCGACGAGGACACCTACTTTGGGTCCGACGCCAAGGGCACCCTCTATCTGGGCGACGCCACGACGGGAGAGCTCCGCTCCCGGTACCAGATCGGCCAGGGGTTGCGAGCCCTGCGGCGCCTCGACGACGGGCGACTGGTGGGGATGAGCCTCTTCTCGGGACAGCTTCAGGTGTGGTCCATCGACGTCAGCTAACCAGCCCATCAGGGAACATCGAAGGTCAGGTTGGAGTGGACCGTGATCTCCACCTCGTCGTGACCCAGGGGCTCGAACTCTCCGGTCAGATCGTGGCGTTCGAGGCACTCGCTGAAGTCCGTGTCCAACCCCCGGCCGGCCACGAGGTGCACATCTCGCACATACCCACGGCCCTCCTCCACGGCCAGGGTCCACCGCATCCCGAGCGTGTCGTCAAACCGGGGCGACCGCTCACGAAGCGGCTCCACACAGGGGATCAACGCTTCGGTCAAGACCTCAGCCCCGATCGTGGAGTTCTGTCGGAGGTTCTCATAGAACTCCTCCGTCGGAGCGTCATAGGAGTCGAGGACGGCCTCGATCTCCTCGGGATCGAAGTCCTGGGGCTGGGCCATCCACTCCGCCGGGGCCCGCTGGCCCATTGAGTTGGCGGCTTCCTGGCGGCCCAGCTCACGGATGAGGTCATCGGGATCGGCCTCCTCCAACTCCTGGACGAGCCGATCCACAGCACGCTGATGGTCCAAGCCACGTTCGAGACGCCGGGCTTCCAACTCCCGAGCCGCCGCCTCGAGAGGATCGATGTCCTCCGGAGCTTCGACGGGATCCGGAGCTTCGTCAGGATCGGGGGTCGCCGGCTCAAAGGTGGCCTCAGCGATCGTCACCGGCTCAGGCGCCTCCTCGCCCTCAAACAAGCTCCCGAGATCGGCGAAGCTCCACACCAGAAGGACCACCAACCCCAGAAAACACAGGCCCGCCAATGCGAGCAGAATATTCGAGCTCTCTTGCTGTCCAGCCGTCATAGAGCCTCCAGACCGTTAGTTTGCGTTGAACCTCTGATTGGTTACACTTCGGGTGTGGATCTGTCTATGACGTCTTCGGGATAAACCTGCATGTCCTTCAACGAAGCGAGCCTGGAAGCCCTCCGGCCGGGGGTCCTCTTTTGTGAGAGGTATCGCATCGAGCGGCACCTGGCAGACGGCGGTATGAACGCCGTCTTCCTGGCCATCGATGAGCAGTCCGGGCTCCCTGTGGCCGTCAAGGTCCTCTTCCCCCACTACTCGGACAACGCCATCGTCCGAGCCCGGTTCCTCGACGAGGGCCGGATCCAGGCGATGCTCAACCACCCCAACATCGTCCACGTCTACAAAGTCATCACCACCCCGGTGCTCTCCTTCGTGATGGAGTATGTGGAAGGGGATACCCTGGAGGACTACCTCCAGAAGCACGAGAAGCTCTCCGAGATGGAGATCGTCGATCTGATCCTGCCCGTGATGAGCGCCGTAGGGTTCGCCCACAACAAGGGGATCGTTCACCGGGATCTCAAACCGAGCAACGTGCTCCTGAAGAAGAACGGCGGGTTCTTGGAGCCCAAGGTGATGGACTTCGGGGTGGCCAAGGTGACCCGGGGCAAGCAACTCACCGCCGCCGGCACCACCGTGGGGACCCTCCACTACATGAGCCCCGAGCAGATCGTGGGGGCCAGCAATATCGACGGGCGGGCCGATATCTACAGCCTGGGCTGCTCGCTGTACAAGCTCTGTACCGGCGAGGTGCCCTTCAACGCCTCCTCGGAGTTCGCCCTGATGATGGCCCAGGTAGAGGCCCCGCCGACGCCTCCCCGAGAGCTGCGCCCCGACCTCTCCCAGGAGATGCAGGAGATCATCCTCAAGGCGCTCTCCAAGGAGCCCGAGAGCCGATTCCAGACGATCCGGGAGATGACCTCGGCCCTGGTGCAGCTCTCCAGCCCCGACTCCCCTCGGGACACAGACACCCGGCCGATCCCGGCGAGCCTCCTGGAGTTCGCTATGGCCGCCGATGAGGTGGCCCTGGACCAGACCTCGCAATATCGCGTCGAAACGTTAGCCATCGGCGCAGATGTCGACGTAGACGTCGACGACCAGGAAACCCAGGACTTCGAGCCCCTGAATATGACCCACGAGCTCAGCACCCTGGCGGTCAAGAAGATCGCCAGCGACCGGGTCAAGGCCGCCGTCCGAAAGAGCAAAGCCGGCATCCCCGTGGTGATCCCACAACCCACCTCCAAGGAGCTCGATCGGACCCAGGAGAACCGGATCGAAGAGATGACCACCGTACCTCGGGATCAGAAGGAGGACACCGACCTGCGGGCCACCATCGAGGCCAGCCAGCAAGGGATGGAGCCGAAGAGCCTGATCGGCGACGACGTGGCGACCCAGCCGGTGCCCAAGAAGTCCGGCAAGGTCGTGGTGGACCGGCCCGGCGTCGACAGCCAGGACGTCACGAACCGTCAGATCGATCAGGCCTCCCTCCACCGCCAGGCCATCAGCGCCCGGGAAGACGCCACCGTCGATGAGCGGCCTTCGGGAAAAGGGAAATCCCTCGACCTCGACCAACGAGAGACCTCGGAGCAGCGGCCGTCCAGGCGGGTGAAATCCCTGCCCGGACGGGAGCCCCGGGGCCTCGATGACCCCACCGTCGAGGAGGTCCCCAGCCGCCGGATGCCTCCAGGCCGCCCGCCCCGCCAATCCACAGCCGCCGAGCGACCCTCACAGCGAGGGATCGCCCCCCCCCCCAGGGATCTCGACGACATCCCGGAGATCACCACCCCCGACCCGGACCCCTCGGATCCCGACATCTCCCCCCCGGCACTCCCGCCGGCGACAGGGGCCCGCACAGACGCTCAGGAAGCCGTCGAGTCTCTCCCCCTCCAGGAGCGCATCGCTCGCCGCAAGCGTAGTGAACAGAGCCGCACGCTCCGCAACATCGAAGTCACCTCCGGGGGGATCTTCTTCGTCGTCATCGGCCTGATGGCGGTGTTCATCGCCCTCTTGATCCTCATCTGGGTCCTCTTCTTCCGATGACACCTCAAGAATCAGCAGTCCTGGTGCGCCGGGAGTCGTCCCGGGCCGCCCCGCCCTCCGCCGTCCCCCCGGAGGATCCAACCTTTTTTTCTCCGCCCCCACCGTGGTATGGAATGCCCTACGACTCAGACAGTCCAACCCAGACGAAAATGCTCAACGAGAGAGGCGAGCGATGATCAAAAAGGTGTGGTTCCTCTGTGCCCTTGGATTTGTGGCGGTGGCCTGTACGTCGGCTTCGACCACCGACGACGGCGCCCCGGGGATGACCATGGCGTCCCTGGAGGGCCGGTCCATCGTGGACAGCCAGCTGGTGCCCCTGATGGACAGCCCCACCCGGGGCAACCCGGACGCCCCCATCGCCGTGGTGGCCTTCATCGGGTTCCCCTGCACCGACTGTGAGCTGGCCCGGGAGACCTTCGCCGAGCTCCAGCGGGAGCGGCCCGACGAGGTGCAGTACGTGTTCAAGCACGCCCCCCGAGACGATCTGGCTCAGTCCTGGATGTCGGCCCGGATGCTGGAGGCCGCCTACAACCAGGACTCTTTCTGGGAGTTCAAGGCTGCCCTCTTTGACCGCATGGAGGACCTTCGGGGCGGCACGGCCCGGGATATTGGCGAGGAGATCGCTGAGGACCTGGGCCTGGATATGCGTCGGTTTCGAGCCGACCTGGAGAGCTTCGACATCGCCGGTCGGGTGGAACGAGACCAGGAGCTCGCACAGCGCCTGGAGGTCCGGGTGAACCCCACGTTCTTCGTCAACGGCGAAGCCCTCGTAGCGCCTCGTCGGGCCCGGAACATCCACGGCGTGATCGAGAATGTCGACGCCGTGGTGACCGAGCTTCGCGCCAACGATCTCCCCGCCGCCGACCTCTACGAACGCTCCGTGTCGGCCTTCCGAGGCCGTCACCAGCAGCAGGTCGCCGAGCGCAGCGACGAGGTCGAGGTGGAGGTCTTGGTGGCCACCATGTCGGAGGTGATCGTCGAAGAGGAAGACCTGATCTACGGAGAGACCGAGGACTTTTTGGTGACCCTCGTGGAGTTCTCCAACTCGGAGTGCACCTTCAGCGGCGACGCGGCGGCCACGATCCGCGAACTCGCCGCCGTGTACGAGGACGAGCTCCGGTTGGTGTACAAGCCCTTCCCCCACGACATGCACGTCCACAGCGTGGAGGCCTCCCAGGCGGTGGTCGCCGCTCACCAGCAAGGCCAGGGCGCCCGGATGCTCACCCGCCTCTACGACCGCCAGGATCGCCTCGGTGAGGAAGGCCTCTTCGAGGATCTGGCCCGGGAAATGGACCTCGACATGGACCGGTTCGCCCGTGATATGCAGGACTCCGAGCTCGAGGAGCGGATCTGGGCCAGCCACACCGCCGGACAAGCGCTGAACGTCGCGAGCACCCCGGAGTTCTTCATCAACGGCCGGCGGGTCGTCGGCGCCCAGCCCTTCGAGCACTTCCAGCGCCTCGTCGAGGACGAGCTGATCCGGGCCCGCGGCCTGGCCGAGGAGTCCGACATGTCCGGCGAAGCCCTCTACCTGGCGCTCCTCGCCGACGAGCGAGACGCCGACTACTGGCGAGCCCGAGCCGAAGAGCTCGCCGCCGAAGCCGAAGAAGAGACCGAGGAAGACACCGATGAGTAAACGAACCACCCTGGCCACGATCTTCGCCGCGTCGCTCTGCTTCGCCGGTGCGATGGGCTGCGCTTCTACGCCTGCCCCGGAAGATCAGGAGCTCGCCGAACAGACCGCGGAGACCGAGGAGGCTCGGAATCCACATCACCCAGCCCGACCCTTCGTGGACAGCGACGAGATCCCCCTGGGCGACAGCCACACCTTTGGCGATCCGAACGCCCCCATCGTGGTGGTGGAGTTCATGAGCCTCCAGTGCCAGTTCTGCGCCCGCGGCGCCGACACGGTCAAGGATTTGCAGGAGATCTACCCCGGGGAGGTCCAGGTGGTGTTCAAGCACTTCCCCCTGGAGTTTCAAAGCCAGTCCTATCAAGCGTCGCGGTACGTCGAGGCCGCCGGCCGTCAGGGAATGTTCTGGGAGATGCGCGACGGCATCTTGGAGCGGATCCCAGAGCTGGCGAATCGGGGCGCTGACGCCGTCGCCGAAGAGGTCGCCCGGGAGCTGGGCCTCGATCTGGATCAGCTCGGGGCTGATCTCGACGATCCCGCCATCGACGCCCGGATCGACGCCGACCTGGAGCTGGGGCGCTCCCTGGGCGTCCGGGGGACTCCGGCGTTCTTCGTCAACGGCATCCGGGTCGTGGGCGCTCAATCCCTGGAGACCTTCCAGCAGGTCACGGCCGCCGCTCGAGCCCTCAACGAGGAGTTGGCCGAGCGAGGCGTGGAGACCGACCACCTCTATCGCAACTCTGTGGCCGCAGCCCTGGCTCATGAGGAGACCGCCGAGCCCACACCACCGGAGCCCACGGGCCTTCAGCCGGGCCTCGCCGTGGAGTATCCCATCGAGGATAGCGATCTGGCTTACGGTGAGACCGAGGACTTCCTGGTCACCATCGTGGAGTTCTCGAGCATGCAGTGCCCCCATTGCGCTCGCAGCGCCGGGACGATCCAAGAGCTCGCCAAGGAGTATGACGACCTCCGGATCGTCTTTCAGCATCACCCCCTGGAGTTCCAGCGGCACGCCCGACCGGCGAGCAAGAGCATCGTGGCCGCCGAGAACCAGGGGTCCGGCGCCGCCATGATCCACCTGATCTTCTCCGAACAAAACCGCCTGGAAGAGCACGGGATCTTCGACGAGTGGGCCGGCCGCCTCGACCTCGACCTGGAGCGGTTCCAGGAAGACATGAGGTCCGACGAAACGGAGGCCCTGATCGAGGACAACCTCGCCAGGGCCGGGGAGATCGGCGTCCGAGGTACCCCGACCTTCCTGGTCAACGGCGTGGTCGTCCTGGGAGCCCAGCCCTACCAGCACTTCATGGAGATCATCGAGGCCGAGCGCTCTCGGGCCCAGGAGGTGCGGGACGAGACGGGCCTCGGCGGCGAAGAACTCTACCGAGAGTTGCTGGGGCAGGCCTCAGAGTAAGAAGAACACCGTCCACAGCCCGACCAACATGATCGGGACCAGGCTGCCGGCCACGTAGAGGCCCAGGCGTCGGCTACCGATGAAGGCCGCCAGCCCGGCCTTCACGAAGCTGTTGGCGAGGATAGCGATCACCAAAGCCTGGGTGGCCACCGTCGCCGACAGGGTGCCCAGGGACTCCATCCGAGCCAGGGTCAGGCTGATGGCGTTGGTCTCGGCCAGGCCTCCCAGGATGGCGGCCACGAAGATGGCACCCCCGCCATAGAGCTGCTGCAAGACGTGGGCACCGCCGATGATCAGGATCAAGAGCAAGGCGAACCGCAGGGCCGGGAAAAGCTCGAAGGGGTTCTGCAGGTCCAGGTCGTCGGCGGGATCCTCGCCGGGGACGCCCTCCTCCTCTTCGGCGGCGTCGGCGAAGTGGGGGTCGCGCTTGAAGAGGTACCACCACCCCCAGTGCGATGGCACTCCCTGGCAGGGCCATCAAGACGAAAGGGATCGCCAGGGTCATGACCAGCGACGGATTCACCACGGCCACGGCAATGGACACCCGTACGAACATAAACGCGTTGGCCAACATGATCGCAAGCGTCGATGCCAGGAGCACCTGCCGGCTCTCCGGGGCCCTGTTGACCTGACGAGACATCGCCAGGGTCACGGCTGTGCTTGACGCCATCCCCCCCAGGATCCCTGTCAGGGTCAGGCCCCGACGGGTCCCCATGAACCGGATCATGAAGTAGGCCAAAAAGCTGATGCCGCTGATGAGCACCACCAACAACCAGATCTCCCGGGGGTTGTAGATCCCCCAGGGGTCAACGGGCTGAAAGGGCAAGAGGGGCAGCAAGACCACCGTGACGAGGAGGAACTTCATCGTCGAGGCGATCTCCATGGGGGTCAGAAGCTGCACGATGTTCGAGGTGTACCGCTTCAGCGCCAGGACGATGGCCACGATCACCGCCAGGCTGGCGGCGAAGAGGGGGTTCGACGGCACCAACACCCCGACGACGAAGATCAGGATCGCCGAGATCTGGGTGGTGATCCCCACCTCGTGTTCCGTGGCCCGCCGCTCGTGCCAGAAGAAGGCAACGAGCAAGAGGAAATACCCCCCGGCCACGATGTAGGGCAGTGCTGGCAGGACATCGGCGGCCAGCACCGACGCCGTTCCCAGAAGCGAGGAGAGCGCGAAGGTCCGCACCCCCACGGACCCGAGGGGACTCTCGGGCTCTCGATGGCTCTCGCGCTCCAACCCGACGATGCCACCGAGCGCCAGGCTGATGGCAATGGAGCGGATCAACATCCAGTCCAGGGCTACCTCAATGGCACACCTCCCGCCCGGCCGGCCGCCGGCTCAAGGGGTTCGTTCGGTCAGCTGCAGAGAACAGCTCGAGCCCGTGCAGTGGTAGTAGCTCATCAGGAGGTGATCCCGATGATCGATGGCCGTGGAGATCCCGAAGGTGTCGCCGGAGAAGACCCGCTCGGTCTCCCAGGAGCCCCCATCGGGTCTCCGGGCCACGTAGAGGTCCTGTTGGCTTGACCCGCTGTGATAGGCCACGAAGAGGGTCTGATCCCGGCTCTCGATCATCGACGAGAGGTAGTACACGGAGCTGCCGTGGATCTGCTGGTCGTGGCGTCGAGGATCTTCAAAGGGTCCGCAGGTGACCCGGAGATCGTTGGCCGCCGGACCGGCGGTGCAGATCTCGTGGTTCTGGCGCACAAGGAGCGACGAGATGGCGTGGGGGAACTGCCCCGTGGACCGGGTCCAGGTGTCGGTCCCCAGGTCGTACTCCGACAGGAGGTAGCTGCCCCAGGTGTCGCGGTGGACCAGGAAGAAGTTCATCTGGTTGCCCCCTTTCAGGCCCCGCTCGTACGCGGCGGATCGAGCCCCGTCCAGGGGTTGGAGGCGCCGCCACACGGGGTAGGCGGCGGCGATATTGTAGGTGAAGAAGTCGATGGTGTCCGACGACGACGGGGCGTGACTCACGTAGAACCGGGTGTGGTCCCGGGAGACGTCGAAGCCGTCCATGGCCGTCGCGTGGCCCACGGGCAGGCTCTCGATCAGCCACTGGCCCTCGCCGATTCGGCTCGCCGCTTTGAGCTCGCCGGCGGCGGCGTCGAGGTAGACCACGATGGGATACCCGGCGACGATCCCCTGCAACCCGAAGAGCCCGGAGTGAGGCTCGATCTCCTCCCACACCCACTCGGTCTGATTGGCCAGGCGATGGCCCACCACCAGGATGGGGTTGGAGCAGAGGGGGTCGTAACATCGGTGATACCCCAGCCAGACCGTTCCGTCCCGATCGATGAACACGCTGGTGCGATCGTTGTCGGCGAAGGACCGGGGCACCCCGTCCTCGATCACCTCCGTGACCCACCGGGTCTCCTCCCACTCCGGGGGATCGGGCTCGATCTCCTCGTCGGGGAAGGCCCAATCCCAGTCGTCGGGATCGTTGGGCTCCCCCACGTCGATGGGCCCCCCGGCGTCGTCGTAGGGCTCCTCGAAAGTCCAGATCCCGTCGAGATCGTCGTTGCACGTACAGGCTTCCAGGAAAGCGAAGCTCCCCACAAGGACCGCCGCCAGAAAAAAGCGAACACTGCTCGTCGGTCGTCGTGAACCCATCAGCCATCCCGGTAAAAGAAGATTCCACCTGTGCAGTGTCTCAGATCCCCGGTCCCTCCTCAACTTAGCTTACAGAGGTCAGAGGTCAGAGGTCAGAGGACGGACTTGTGATCCGACCTCTGTGATCCGACCTCTGTCCTCCGTCAGGTGACCTGGATCTTGCGGGGGACCGCACGGGCCGCCTTGGGCAGGGTCAGGCGCAGGACGCCGTCGTTGACCTCGGCGGTGATCTCCGCCTGGTCGATCTCCTGGCCGAGGCGGAACTGGCGGGTGAAGTGGCCGGTCTGGAACTCTTGAAAGACCGGGCGGAACCGGCTCCCCCGCTCTTCCACCACAGCCGTGATGGTCAGGAGATTGTCCCGCAGGTCGATCTCGATGTTCTCCGCCGAGGCGCCGGGGACGTCGGCGAGGAGCGTCAGGGCCGCTTCGGTCTCAACGATGTCCACGTCGGGTCGGAAGTAGAGCCCCTCCCGGGTGCCCTCTTCGGTGGTGGTCACCTCTTCTTTCTCGCGAACCGTCAGGTCCTGGGTTTCATTGGTATTCATGGCGGTATTCATGGTCGTACCTCCTCAACGATTCAGGTGTTACTTGACCTCGATGCGGCGGGGCTGGGCCTCTTCGGCACGGGGCACGAAGACCTCCAGGATCCCGTCGCGATATTCGGCGTGGGCCTTGTCGGCGTTGACCGGGGTCGGGAAGGAGATCGCTCGGCGGAAGGTCCCGCCCTCCCGCTCTCGGCGGTGGAGGTTGGCCTCGTCGTCGAAGACCTCCAGGGCTCGAGTGCCCCGGATCGTGAGCTGGTCGTCTTTGCAGGAGACGTCGAGGCTCTCCTTGTCGACGCCGGGCATCTCGGCTCGTACCAGGAAGCCCTCGCCATCGTCGTAGAGGTTCACCGGCGGAAACACGCCGGCGCCCCGACGGGATCGCTGGGCTCTCCAGAGGTCGGCGAAGAAGGGGTCGGTGCCAAAGAACTGCTCCCAGTCTCGCTGAAAAGATGGACGGGAACGTCGATTCCACAGTGAAGTAGTCATCTCGTACCTCCCAGTTTCGTGTTACGAGTCATCCGTTTGTCTATGGGGGCGGCGCCTGCCCACCGGAATCCACGGGGAACCTAAGCATGCAGTGGGGCGTGTCAAGGGATAGGAGACTGTTGCCTTCCCTTCGCCCGTGGCCTACCTTCGTCGGGTCAGGTGCCCTTTTTTGGTGTGAGGAATTCATGCGCTTCGTAGAGCTGATTCGAAAGAAACGGAGAGGACTCAGACTGGACGACGGGGAGCTCCGGGCGCTGGTGGAGGCCTACACGGAGGGGATCCTGCCGGACTACCAGATGTCGGCGTTTTTGATGGCGGTGTACTTTCAGTCCATGGAGGCCGACGAGCTGGCGGTGTGGACCGAGGCGATGCTCCACTCCGGGCAGGTCCTGGACTTGAGTCATCTCTCGGGGGCGAAGGTGGACAAGCACTCCACGGGCGGGGTGGGGGATAAGGTGTCGCTGATCCTGGCGCCCCTGGCGGCGGCGGCGGGCCTGAAGGTGCCGATGATCTCCGGACGAGGGCTGGGGCACACCGGGGGTACGCTGGATAAGCTGGAGAGCATCCCGGGGTTCGACGTGAACCAGCCCGTGGAGCGGTTTATCGAGCTCGTGGACACCCTGGGGCTGGGGCTGATCGGGCAGACCGGGGAGATCGCCCCGGCGGACAAGAAGCTCTACGCCCTGCGGGACGTGACGGCCACCGTGGAGTGCATCCCCCTGATCGCCAGCTCCATCATGAGCAAGAAGCTGGCCGAGGGCATCGACAGCTTGGTTCTGGACGTGAAGGTGGGCAGCGGGGCGTTCATGAAGACCCTCGACGACGCCCGGGAGCTGGCCCAGACCATGATCGACATCGGCCGGTCCATGGACCGGCCGGTCCGGGCCTTGCTGACCGATATGGATCAGCCCCTGGGGGACACCATCGGCAACAGCCTGGAGGTGATCGAGAGCCTGGACACCCTCCGGGGAGAGGGGCCCGAGGATCTGACGGAGCTCACCGTGGAGCTCGTCGCCGAGATGCTCGACGTGGCCGCCGAGGACGCCGACGAGGATCGGGACCACCGAAAGCGTCGCCTCCGGGAACTCTTGCAGGACGGGTCGGCCATGGAGCTCTTCGCCCGGATCATCGAGGAACAGGGGGGCGACCCCAGGGTCTGCGAGGATTACTCTCTGCTGCCGACGGCGGCCCACGCCGTGGACTTCACGGCGGCCTCGGCGGGGATCATTGAGGCCATCGACGCCGAGAGCGTGGGGATCGCCGCCATGGAGCTCGGCGCCGGTCGCCGCACCAAAGAGGACTCCATCGACCACGGGGTGGGGCTGACCTTCTTGAAGAAGCGAGGCGCCGAGGTAGCCGATGGCGAGCCGATCCTGCGGATCCACTACAACGACGATCAGAACCTGGCGGCCGTGCGGCAGCGTCTCACCGAGGCGATCCGCATCGGTGACGGGCCCGTGGAGGCCCCGCCGTTGATCCTGGAGCGGCTCTCCTAACGCTATGAGCGATCCTCGACTTCGAACCCTCCTGGTGGCGATCCTGGTGGCGATCCCGGGGCTCCTCTGGCTCGGCGCCTGCGAGCCCGATCCAGACAATGGGCCGTCGGAAGAGCCCGAGGGCGTCTTCTTCGACGAGGACCTCCTCTTCGAGGGGGCCACCGATCTGGCCACCGAAGAGCTGGCCTGCGTCGGGGAGTCGGACCGGATGCTCCGGGGGATGGTCCTGGCCCCCGACGGACGGATGGCGCTCCGGTCCCCGACGCTTTTGGACCGCCTGATGCCCACGGCCCACGCCGCTCCCCTGGAGGGAGAGCTCCCCGTCGCCGGCGTCGTCGTGTCCCTGACGACCGTCGATGAACGGGGCGAACCCGCGGGGGATCCCCTGGTGGAGACCGAGACCAACGCCGCCGGCCTGTGGTGCGTGGCCATGCCCGACGACGTCGAGTTCGGCCCGGCGACGATGCTCATCGCTCGCCACGGCGAACACCGACTCCGCCGCCCCGTGCTCCACGGCGACGATCTCGACATCTACTCCCAGCCCGAGGCCCTGGTCCGCCTCCTCGTCGAGGAGGGGCTCCTCGTCACCGAGATCGACGTCGACTCCTACCTGAACCTCGACGTGATGGCCCAGACCGCCGTGGATCTGCTCCGCCCTCAGACACCCCGCCCCGGCGCCGGACTGGACTCCCTGCTGGATCGCCTGCAGCGGGCGATGAGCGAGGATGCCCGGCTGATGGCCGCGATCGAGCGGTTGTACTCCCCGACGCCTTGACAAGCTCACAAAAGATCCTTGCGCCACAGGACTCCATTGGTTATGAAACCTAGCCTGTCACGGCTCGCCCGGCCATTTTGGGCGACCCGGAGGCGGCTGTGGCAATGGGCCTATAGCTCAGTGGTAGAGCCGCCGGCTCATAACCGGCCAGTCCCTGGTTCGAACCCAGGTGGGCCCACTTTGACCTACCGGTGAAGCCGGACGGTAAGAAGGCATCAGGAGATCATGAAGGACATGGCGAATCGACAACTCGGGCTACTACAACGGGATCGCTCCCGGACCCTCAGCCCAGAGTCCACCGCCCACGAAGAGCGCCTGAAGTTTGCTTCAGGCGCTTTTTCTATTCTCGTACGACCCCTGCGGCGAGGTGAAAAGTGAAGGAACAACTGGCCCTACTTCGAGAGCTCCAAGAGATCGATCTACGGCTCGATGAGATCACCTCCGAGAAGGACGAGATCGTCGATCGGCTCAAGGAGAACACCGCCTTCCTCGACAAGCTCGTCGAGGACCTCAACACCCAGAAGGAGGAGCTCGAAGAGATCAAGAGCCTGCAGTCTCGCAAGCGCGACGACCTCCAGGAGGCCAAGACCCAGCTCTCGGAGCGCCAGAAGCGCCTGCGGGACGTGACCTCCGCCAAGGAGTACAGCGCCGTGGAGCGGGAGGTGGAGAGCTTCAAGAAGTCCACGGAGCAGATCGAAGAGGAGCTTTTGCGGCTTCTCGAGGTCGTGGAGTCCACGGAGGAGTCCATCCGGGAGAAAGAGGACAAGATCGTCCAGCTCCGGGAAGGGATCGCCACCGATGAGGCCGAGGCCGAAGAACAGCTCAGCGCCCTCGACGAGCGGATCACGGCCTTCGTGAACCGCCAGGAGGAAGCCCGTGGCGAGGTCTCCAAGCGAGTCCTCCATAAATACGACTTCATCCGAAGCCGTCGGCCGGGGTTCGCCATCGTGGCGGCCAAAGAGGGCCACTGCGAAGGGTGTTTCATGGCCCTTCCGCCGCAGCAGTTCATCGAGATCCAGCGCGGAGAGTCCCTGGAGACCTGCCCGAGCTGCAACCGGATCCTCTACTTCTGGGAGGACGCCCTCGGCGAAGGAGCCCCCAAGGTCGACCTCGAGGAAAGCTGAGGAAGGCTGAGGAAGGTTGCAGCCAGGCCCGTTGTTCTTCACACTGCCGACCGGCCTCCGGAGGAGGTGATCGCTGGCCCCTCGTTCGCGAGTGGCGAGAGGAAAGTCCGGGCATCGCAGGGAGAGGTGGTCGGTAACGCCGACCGGGGGCGACCCCAGGGAAAGTGCCACAGAAACATACCGCCGGCCCACGGGTCGGTAAGGGTGAAAAGGTGAGGTAAGAGCTCACCGGGGTGGCGGTGACGTCACTCGTCCAGGCAAACCCCACCTGATGCAAGGTAAACAGAGATCGAGGCTCTTCGGAGCCTCCGGGGCGTCCCGCCCCGAGGTCTCAGGTAACCGCTCGAGCCTGTCGGCAACGGCAGGCCTAGATGAATGATCACCACCGCGGCTCGCCGCGGTACAGAACCCGGCTTACCCTCCGGAGGCTTCCCGGCCAGCCCTGCTGGCCGGGATTTTTTCCTCTGGGAGCTCCTCCAGGAGCCCTTCGGTCACCAATCGGTCGATCACGGGGAGACACTCGAAGGCGTCGAGGCCGGCGGCCTCGGCGAGGTCGATCAGGTCTCGAGATCCGTCGGCCTGGGCCAGGAGCTCCCGGACCTGCCTGGCGAGCCCGACCTTGGGTCCCCCTCGGGGGCTGATCGTGGGGTAGAGACCCCGGCGGCCGAGCTGGGGCTCGCAGCACAGAGTGGTCCGGTAGACCCGATTGTTCTCCAGGATCTCGACGCACCGCTGATACGCCTGCAGGGAGCCCCCGAGGCCACCTGGCGAGATCAGGGAGAGGTCGTCGAGGGAGGTGTGGTACTCGGGGTACTCGTGAAACTTCGATCGCATGATCAGCGCCACTGGGAGGTCCACGTTCACGCTGCAGTACTGACGCTCGTCGCTGCCGCGATCTCGAAAGGAGTAGCGGCGAAACTCCCCGGCGAGGTGTTTCAGGACGTGGAGGGCCACCCGGTCGGCCAGGGTGTCGCCGTGGCGGGAGGGGAGAAAGGAGTACTCCCGGTCGTCGCCCACGCAGGTCAACACGAACCCGGCCTGTACCCGGCGCCGGAGGTGGTCGACGTGGCGGCTCAGGTAGTGGATCGCCCCGATGGTCTCGGGCAGGAAGAGGATCCGGTAGGTGTAGCGCCGGGGCCGGGCCGCGAGCCACCGGCCCAGGGCGGTAGCCACCACCGGGCCGGAGAGCTCGTTGTTTGCCATCGACGGGTGGCAGACATAGGTGGACAGGAGGATCTCCTCGGGGCTCTCCCCGGGGAGGACCATCTCGCCATAGGTCATGGAGCCCGGCTCCAGGGTGGTGTCCACCACCACCCGGTAGGTGCCCTCCGGGAGGGCCTGGCGCTGGCGATGGGTCAGGCAGAACCCCCATCGCCGCTGGTAGTAGGAGGTGACGTAGGGGATGGCGTCGGGCTTCTCCGGCAGGGAGTAGAGGTGGGGCTGGAGCTCCTCTAAGGTCAGGTGTCCCGCAAAGGGGATGGAGTAGCCCACCAGATGGAGCGAGTGGCGAGCCACGTCGACGATCCGCTCTCCCCCGGGGCCTTCGATGTAGGCCTCGCGCACGTTCCACTCCGGGGGCACCTCCCAGTCGAAGGCCGCCGTCCCCGAGGGCACCTCGTAGATCTCCATCTGGGGCAGCCGGTCTCGCAGGTACCGCAAGGTCTTCCGGGTGCCCTCCCCGGTGAGGCTCCGGCACAGGGGGAAGAGCTCCTCGGCCCAGCGATACATCTCGTCGTAGAGAGATGGCGATCCCTCCGGCGGTCCTGACACGGTTCCCCCCTTGCAGACAGGTAGTCCTGCAAGAAAAGCTAAGCCCCGGGCCCGGCGAGGGAAGTCGCCGGGCCCGGGGCTGTCAGTCACAGCTCAAGGCTCAGCCTTTCACGGCCTGGACCTGCAGATCGATCTCGACCTTGTCGCCCACCAGGACACCGCCGGCCTCCAGGGCCTGGTTCCAGGTCAGCCCGAAGTCCTTGCGGTGGATCGAGCCCGTCGCCGAAAACCCGACCCGGTCGTTGCCCCAGGGATCCACGGCCTTGCCGTGATACTCCACGTCCAGGGTCAACGGCTGGGTCACGTCCTTGATCGTCAGCTCTCCGTGGAGCTTCAGCTTGCCGTCACCGACGGCCTCAAAGGAGGTGCTCTCGAACCGCAGGTGGGGGAACTTCTCGGTGTCGAAGAAGTCGCCCGACTTCAGATGATTGTCTCGATCCTCGTTGCTCGTCGTGATGCTCGAGGCGTCGATGGTCACCGTGGTCTTGCTCTTGGAGAAGTCCTCGGGATCGAAGATGAACTCTCCCGTCCAGGACTCAAAGGAGCCTCGAACTTTGGAGAACATCATGTGGCGAACTCGAAAGCCGATCTCCGAGTGGGCAGGGTCAAAGTTCCAACTGGTCATGGGATACTCCTATGGGGGTTGCGATTGAGCAAAGGGGGGCTCGACGAACTCGAGCGTCTTGCGAGACCAATGTTGAGCGCGATGTAGTATTTGTGAAATGAATTGATAATATAGCTCTCATGAATGAGATTCATCTATCGAACCTGGACCTGAACCTCCTGGTCACCCTGGAGGTGCTCTTGCGCAAGGAGGGCGTCACGGAGGCCGCAAAGGAGCTGGGCTTAAGCCAGTCCGCCGTGAGCCACGCCCTGGGACGACTCCGGGATCAATTCGACGACGATCTCCTGGTCCGGTCCGGGCGATCCATGGTCCTCACCGAGAAGGCCCGGGCTCTGGAGGAGCCCCTGCGGAGGGCCCTGAAGTCCTTGCAGGACGTGGTGACCCCCGAGGAGCCCTTCGACCCGGGGACCGACGCCGCCACGGTGACCATCGCCGCCAACGACTTCGCCCAGTTCACCCTCTTGCCGGCCCTGATGGAGGCCCTGCAGGAACGGGCCCCGAAGATGGATCTCCGGGTCCGGGATCTCGGCGGGGCCGCCCCCACGCAGCGCCTGGCCGAGGGCACCGTGGACCTGGCCCTGACCCTGGGCCTGCCGGAGCATATTTCCCCGTCGCTCTACCGGGTGGATCTCTTCCCCATCGAGCTGGTCTCCGTGGTCCGGGCCGACCATCCCCGGGTGGAGGACCGCCTGACGCTGGAGGAGTACGTGGAGCTGCCCCACCTGCTGGTGTCCCCCCGCGGCGACGACCAGGGCGTGGTAGACCTGACCCTCCGCCAGCAGGGGCTCTCGGCTCGCCGCATCGCCCTGGTCCCCAACTTCCTGGTCGCCCCCTTCATCGTGGCCCGATCCGACATGGTCCTGACCACGTCCTGGCGAGTGGTGGAGCGGTTCGCCCCGGTGCTGCCCCTGCGGGTCGTGGCGCCCCCATTGGAGCTGACCCGGGGTACGGTCTCCGTGGTGTGGCACCCCCGGAGTCATCGGGACCGGCGCCACCGGTTCGTGCGGGATCTGATCCGGGAGGTCAGTGTGTGATCCACGTTGATCGGCTGGCCCGCAGCCCGCAGCGGGCCTTGGCCCGCGAGGACACTCGGGCGAAGCCCGACTCGCCCAGCCTCGTGGCCTTGGCCCGAGGGGAGGTTCCGC
>SKON01000340.1 GCA_007120035.1 Myxococcales bacterium | reverse complement strand
GAACACCTGCGCCGGAGGCGGCAGGGCTCCGGTGCTCCTCCCCACAACGCACACCGCCGGTTCTTACACCGAGAGCCGCCACCTTCGAGGTCGGCTCCACCTCCATCGCTCACTTGCACACTCAGCGAACACCTGCGCCGGAGGCGGCAGGGCTCCGGTGCTCCTCCCGCGCCCGCAACCGAACCCCGACCCACCAAACACGAAAAACCCCCGGGGCGCACCGCGCCCCGGGGGTCGTCCATCAGCCACTACAACCCTTAGAGGGCCTTCAACTTCTCCGTCAGCGCCGGCACCGCCTCAAAGGCGTCGGCCACCAGGCCGTAGTCGGCGACCTGGAAGATCGGGGCCTCCGGATCCTTGTTGATGGCCACGATGGTCTTGGAGCCCTTCATGCCGGCCAGGTGCTGAATCGCTCCCGAGATGGCCACGGCGAAGTACAGGTTCGGCGCGACCACCTTGCCGGTCTGGCCGATCTGCCAGTCGTTGGGGGCGTAGCCGCTGTCCACGGCCGCCCGGGTCGCCCCGACGGCCCCGCCCAGAGTGTCGGCCAGGTCCATGATCATCTGGAAGTTCTCGCCAGATCCCAGACCCCGGCCGCCGGCGATCACCACCTCGGCGTCGGTCAGTTCCGGGCGCTCGCTCTTGACCTGGTCAAAGGACACGAACTCCACGTCGTCCCGGGCACCAGCGCCAGTGTCGAAAGCCTCCACGGCGCCGGCGCCCGACTCCGGGGCGGCGTCGAAGTCGCTGGTCCGCACGGAGATCACCTTCACGGGGGTCACGACCTCCACGGTGGTGAGCACGTTGCCGGCCCACAGGGGACGGGTGAACTTCAGGCCGCCGTCGTCGGCGACGCTGACAGCGTCGGAGACCATCCCGGCGTCGAGGAGAGCCGCCACCCGAGGCAAGAGGTCCTTGCCCGTGGTGCTCGAGGCCCCACAGACGATGGTGGCGCCCACTTCCTGGGCCACCTTCGCCACGGCCGGGGCGTAGTTCTCGGCCAGGTAGTTGGAAAACACCGCCTTATCGTCCACCAGGACTCGGCTGACGCCGTGCTTGGAGAGCTCCTGGGCGATGGAATCCACCCCCTCCCCGAGCACGGTGGCGATCACCTCTCCACCGGTCAGGGCTGCGACCTGGTGGGCAAAGGTCAATGTGGACAGGGTGACCTTTCGCAGGGCACCGTCGAGATGTTCGGCTACAACGAGTACGTTGGCCATCTTCACTCCTCTCTATGAATTCAACTGCTGTGATGAGCTCTTGGGCTCGTAACCTTAGAGGACCCGGGCCTCGTCTCGAAGCTTGCCGATCAGGGCGTCCAGATCTTCGACGATCTCCCCGGCGGCTCGCTCTTCCGGCGCCTCGTACTTCAGCACCTTGACCTTGGGGGCCACGTCGACGCCCAGATCGTCGGGGGTCATCGTGTCCAGAGGCTTCCGCTTGGCCTTCATGATCCCCGGGAGGCTGGCGTACCGAGGCTCGTTCAGCCGCAGGTCGGCGGTGACCACCGCCGGCAGCTTCACCCGCTTCGTCGACGTACCGCCGTCGACCTCCCGGCCCACGGTCGCCCAGCCATCAGCGACCTCCAGGCTGAACGCGAAGGTCGCCTGCGGCCAGTCCAGGTACGCCGCCAGGAGCTGGCCGGCCTGGTTGCGGTCGCTGTCGACGGCCTGCTTGCCCATCACCACGATGTCGGGCTCTTCCTTGCGGATCACCTCGGCCAACACGCGGGCCACGGCGTCGCTGTCCAACTTCTCGTCGGTCTCCACCAGGATCGCCCGGTCGGCGCCCATGGCCATCGCCGTCCGCAGCTCTTTCGTCGCCGCCGACGGGCCGACGCTCACCACCACGACCTCGCCGCCGTGGTTCTCCTTCAGGACGATCGCCTCCTCGACGCCGTACTCATCGAAGGAGTTCATCTGGTACTCGACGCCGTCGGTGACCACGCCGGTGGCGTCGGCGTTGATCTTGATCTTCATGTTCGGGTCCGTGACCCGCTTGACCGTTGTCAGTATCTTCACTTTCGTCCTCCTCTGGGAGTCGTATCAGTGGGCTTCAGGTGTGCTCGTCTCGATGGACCAACCCATCGATGATCATTCGGGAGATCTGTCCCGTCTCTTCGGTGACATCTTTCGGCGGGGTCCGGGCCAGGGTCAGCTGCAGGAGCACCTCGTCCAGAGCCCCGAAGAGGGCCCGGCTGACCAGGCGGCTGTCCAGATCGGTCCGCAACTCCCCCCCTCGCTGCCCCTCTTCGATCAGGAACTGCAAGATCTTCAGGTAGTCCGCAAACTTGGGGTTCTCGTATTCCTTGACGAACTTGGCGCTCTGCCGCAGCTCCACGGTGATGAACTCCGCCAGGTCCGGGTTCTCGATTGCCAGCTGGAAGTGGAGGCCCACGAAGGCCCGCAGCTTCTCTAAGACGCCCCCTTCCACGGCTTGAAGCTCCGTGGTCAGACGCTCGATCACCCACTCCATTCGATCCTCGAAGAGGGAGATCAGCAGGTCGTCTTTATTCTTGAAGTAGAGGTAGATCGTCCCGTCGGCCACGCCGGCTTCGCTGGCGATCTCCGAGACTCGGGTGTTGTAGAACCCCTTCTTCGCGAACGCCCGCAGGGCTCCCTGCAGGATCCTCTCCCGCTTTGGAGAGTCGCGTTGTCGGTCCGCTTCGGCCATGGATCGCCTGAGATTCAGGTGCGCAGTTTGGGTGAATGAATGCCCATTCATTCAATTAGTTCCCGACCCCATTCCTGTCAAGGGGTGCCCTCCCAAACAACACGGAACGACTCGCCACTCAGGCGGTGAAGATATGCTCCAGCTCTTCGATGATCGCGTCCTCGGAGGCCGCCTTCGCCACGGCCATCTCCTGCACCAGGAGCCGCTGGGCTTTGTCGAGCATCTTCTTCTCGCCAAAGCTCAAGGTCTTTTGAAACTTCAGCAGGTTCAGGTCCCGCAGCACCTCGGCGATCTCATAGGGGCTGCCGGTCTGGATCTTCTCCAGGTAAGCCCGATACCGCCGGTTCCAGGTCTGCTGGTTCAAGTCGACGTCCCGCTCTCGGAGGATGTCATACACCTCCTCCAACTCCCGATCGTCCATCACGGACCGCAGCCCCACGTTCTCCACGTTGCTCACAGGGATCATGATCCGCTTGTCGGAGTCCATCACCCGCAGCACATAGAACGTCTGGCTGCTCCCCATGATCTCCTTGGTGTCGATCCCTACCACCTCGGCCACCCCCTGCGCGGGGTAGACTGCCTTGTCTCCGACTTTGAAGGAGTGCGTGGTCACCATACTTCTCCTGGGCCTTAATTGGCGGTAGGCGGGCGCGTCACACCGCGATAACGGAACGCATTTCTGCGCGCGCCAGTGCGCACGCAAAGTCCCGTCATTGTAGTCGCAACGCGACCGCAACACAAGCAGACGACAGGACCCACGAAGGGTCGTGGAGGGCTGGCAACGGTGGGGAGGGTCCCCTTATTCCGACGCTCAGTTGCCGCGCAGATCCGCGGGGCGCAGCAGCTTGGCCTGTCGCGCCAGATCCAGAAGCCGGGGCACCGTGAAGGTCGAGAGCTTCGCCTCGTAGTCGGCGTTGCCCTTCGGGAACTTCGCCGCCACCAGGCTGCCGATCAGGTCGTCCCGAGAGCCGAACTTATCCGCCAGGAGCTGGTGAGAGTTCCACAGCCGCAACAACTTGCGGTTGCTCATGGTCTGAATGTTCCGCTCGAAGACCTCGGCGTCCTCTTCGTCCTCGGGGGCTTCCAAAAGCTCCAGGACTTTCTTGGCGAGGGCCGCCTTGGAGCCGTGCTCCTCGCGGACGATTTGAAGGGGGGACTTCTGGCTCATCACTTTTCTCCCATCGATGATGCGTGATCGCCCTGGGCCCTGTCGTCCGGTCGGGAGAGACCCGACGGAGGCCGCGATGGCAACCGCGCCGCGCCTACTATCACTGGCGCTGTCTTTGTTATACTGTCCGACGGACAGGGGGGCAGGTCGATCCCGACCGCCCCGAAAACCGCCGGCACTCCTACCAGAGAGGTCCCATGCGTGCAAGTTCCCCGCGACCTTTTTCCCTCCTCCTCGTCCTCGTGGCGGCCCTGCTGATCTCTGGCGGCCTCCTGGGAGCCTGCGACTCCCCGGCCGACGATGAGCCCCCGGAAGCGGTGGAGACCGATGAGCCGACCGAAGAGGACACCCCCGACGAGACCCTGATCGCCTCTGGCGGCGCCGTCCACCTCTCCCTTGAGGACGTGGAGGCCGCCGTCCACCGGATGCGCCTGATCGCGCCACGGGACTCCCAGGGTCGCCTCCCCGAGGGCGATCCCGAGTGGATGAGCTCTCCCCAGGCCCAGATCGCCCTGGTCCGCAACCTGGTCCACTTCCAGATCGTCCGCCACGGCGCCGCCGAGCGGGGCATCACGGTGACCCGCGATGACGTGGTCGCCTTCATCGGCGAACACGACGAGCTCCGCCAGTATCTGCCTCTCTTCGCCGTCGACGCCGACGAGAACGAGCTCGCCATCTCCCTGACCGAAGAGCTCGAGAGCCTCGACCTGAGCATCGACGACGTGACCCATCTCGCAGAAGACATGATCTATGGTGAGAAGCTCCGAGATCATCTGGCCGAGGAGTTCACCGACGACCAGCTCTGGGCCATCTACCAGACCGCTCGCGACGAGGCGGACCTCCTGGTCCTGCAGCTCCACAACACCCCCACCTCAGAAGAGATCGACCAGGCCATGGACCGGTTCGACGCCGAGATCCGGGCCCTCTACCGCGACGAGCGGGAGCGATTCCGGCGCCCCGCCATCGTCCGGGCGACCCTCCTGACGGCCCCCCCGGAGATGGCTCGGCAGCAAGCCACGGAGGCCCTCGCCGAAGCGGCCCGCCGCCTGCCGACGGATCCACCCGAGGAGATCGCCAATGACCTGGGCCTGATCCCCCGCGTCGACCGCCGAATCCGCCCCGCCGACAGCCCCGAGGCCTTCGCCGCCGCCCCAGGGGAGTCCGGGGTCTCCCTGGAGGCCAGCGGCGGGTCCAGCGCCTGGCTGGTCGTCGACCGCACCGACGAAGGGATCCGTCCCCTGGATCGCAGCCTCCGCCGAGAGCTCGCCAGCGAGATGCTCCGCTCCCAGGGCATCACTCCCTCCAACCTCGAACAGGCTCAGCGCCTCCGGGCGATCCTCACCGACGACCTCCGAGGCCGCCCCCTCCAAGAGTCCGAGATCGACTCCCTGAAGGACCGCCTCGCCCAGGAGACCGACGCCGCCATCCACCACACAGAACTCTTCTCCGTGCGGGCCTCCGCCGTGGTCCCCGGACTCGGACTCGCCGAAGACCTCATGGAGGTCGTCAAAGAGCTCGACTTCGACGATCCCGTCACCGAGCCCGTCCTCGACCGTAATCGGATCTTCGTCGCCCGCCTCGTGGACCGACGGTTTCCCGATCGGGACACCTACGAAGAGGAGCGGGAAGAGTTCCGCGAGACCTTCGTGGAGCGCAACCGTTCGCTCCTGGTCGACCAATTCGTCACTCGGTACCAGCAAGAAGAAGGGGTCTCCATCCAGCTCGGGCCCCTGGGCGACCGCTACGGGACCATCGCAAAGAAGGACGCCGAGCCGCCGCCCCCCGCGCAATTGCCAGAGTGAACCGATTTTGCTACACCTCTTAGGGAGTCAACCGTTACGGTACTGACCGCTGAATCGAACAACGAGAATCCCTTGAACTTCGCTCCTCCTTCCTCCCTTCACGTCGGGATCGCTGCCCTCTTCGGGGTCTTCTTGATCCTCGGCGCCTTCGGGTGTGCCGGCGATCAGGCCACCCGCGGCGACGACGCGACAGGGGCGACGGCGGATCGAGCACGCTACGGAACCCTCTCCACCTCCGGGCTCGACGTGGTCTACTTCGACCTCAACGGAGACGACCGGCCCGACCAATGGTCCTTTTTTGACCGCGACGGCCGCCTGGTCCGGGTGGAGCGCGACCTGAACTTCAATGGTCAGGTCGACATGTGGCAATACTACGACTCCGCTGGAGACCTCATCGAGGAAGAGATGGCCCTCGACACCGACGGCGTCGTCGATGTCGTCCACTTCTATCGCGATGGAAAGCTCCGGGAGAAGCTCATGAGCACCGGCTTCGATGGGTCCTTTCCGATCCGCAAGGTCTACGACGGAGATGAGCAGCTCCTCCGGGTAGAGCGCGACTCCAACGGCGACGGCTCCCCCGATATCTGGGAGTTCTACGAGCGTGGGGAGCGCGTGCGGATCGGGTGGGACACCAACGGCGACGGGCAGGCCGACACCTTCGACCAGCTCTGAGTTCAGGGAACATCGTTCGACGACGCAGCGGGGAGCACCTCTTACCCTTGCACCGAGGCCCCCTTGAGTTATCGGGTCGAGCAGGTCCTGGTTCCCCTGGACCTCTCCGAGTTTAGCCGCGCCGCCCTGGAGTTTGCCCGTGGACTTCGACTGGGCAAGAAGCGCCCTCTGATCCAGGTCGCCCACGCCGTCCCCCCCCTGGCGCCTCACCTTCGGCGGGTGCTCTTTCCCTATGCGCCCCTCGGCGAGGACGATCGGGAGTTTGAAGCGGAGCTGGTGGAGGCATCTCGGGTGGAGCTCTACGATCGGTTCGGCCTCGACGACGATGACCTCCACCTCCTCTCCGACCCCTGGATCGAGCCTGGAGAGCCTCGGGTCCTGATCACCGACTGGGTTCGTCGGGTCGACGCCGATCTGATCGCCATCGGCGCCTTCGGCACCACCGGGGCCTTCCCCGGCGGCCTGGGCTCCACCACCCAGCGGCTCCTGCGGACCACCAGCCGACCCGTGGCGGTCTTGCGCGACTTCGATCCCAACCCGAGGGTCCGTAAGATCCTGGTCGCCGTCGACCTCAGCGATCAGACCCCGGAGGTCCTCCGGATCGCCGCCTCCCTGGCCCTCCAGACCGACGCCGAGCTCGACCTGATCCACGTGATCCCCTCTCCCTGGCTCCACGACACGCGAAGTCTGGTCAAGCGAGCCCTCAAGACCTCCCACGCCGACCTCTCCAAGTCTCTGAAGTCTACCGTAGACGCCCACTTCGAGCGGGCCCTCGAGAACCTGGAGCTCCCCTTCGCCGACGAGGAGAATGCCTCAACACTCCTCTCCCACCTCTCCGTGGACATCGGCGATCCCGCCGGCCTCGTCACCGAGCGAGCCTACCAGGAGGGCCACGACCTGATCGTCGTCGGCACCTCCTCCAACCATCGATCTCATGGGAGCCTGGGCCGCATCGCCCACAGGATCCTCGTCACCGCCCCCACCCACGTCTTGGCCGTCCCCCCGGCCCGCACCAAGACCCCCCTGGTGGAGGCCGAGGAGACCTGAGAAGGGCTCGTCAGGGAGACCAGCACACACCGATCGGCGACTGCGGATCGTATTGGAAGCAGGTCTCTCCCGGTCCGCAGTCACTATTGCCTTCGGCGACCCGACAAAACTCGTAGCACACCAACACCCCTGTCGCGCCGTCGGGGAAGCATCCCGTGGCGTCGGCCCCACAGGCCCCACCCTCCTGAGAACATCCGACCCCAGCGGACGCGTCGGGCCGGCACAGGCCGATGTCCTCCCCAATCGGCAGGCAGTACCCGGAGGCGCAATCCGTCCCTCCTCCATGGAAGGGACGACAGGTGTCCTCACAGATCCCCTCGATACACAGCGCCGTCCCGCTGCACGAGAAGACGTCCCACTCGTCACAGGGATCCCCTGCCTGGGCGAGCGACGTGGTGGGCCAGCACACCCCTTCGTAGGGCCCCACGTCGTTGTACACACACCGCACACGATCGTCGGCACAGGACTGCTCCTCACCGCAGGCTTTCAGGCAGATCCCGTTGGGGTTGCCCTGCTCGAAGGTACACACCGCCGGATCCGTCCCCGGACAGGAGGCATCCGGGTCAGGAGCTAAGGTGTTGCAGATCCCGTAGCATCTCAGCGGGGCGTTCTCTCCATACCGGTAGCACCCGAACCCGTTGGCGAACTGCCCCTCCACGCTGCAGGGCTGGTCCTGATACTGGCACACCGACATATCGTAGTCCTTGCACTCACAGCCATCGCACATCTGGCCCTCACCGCATCCTCCCGGGCAGCACTCCTGGGTCGGTTCGGGCCTACAGGACGCGTCATCGCACACGAACCCGGGCCCACATGTCTCCAAGACGTCCCACTCGCCGTCTATGCAGAACGCGGCGGTGATCGAATCCAGACAGGTCGACTGCCCCGAGGTGCAGTCCGGCCCCGGCCCCGGTACACACTGCCCGTCCTCGCAGATCAGCCCGAAGTCCTGGTTGCACTCCGTCGTCACCCACTGCCCCGAGAGGTCGCAGACCTCCCGAGCGGTCTCACTTATGCACTGCCCCTCCCCCGGGGTGCAGGTCACATCGAAGCATCTCCCGTTGAAGCAGACCTGATCGTCGGAGCACACCCGGCTCTCCCAGAACCCGTCTACGCAGATCTCGGCGACGGAATCACTGGCGCATCTCAGGTCACCGGCCTGGCATTCCCGAGGATCGATATCGTTGAGATCCGAATCGGGCTCCACCTGGTTCAGCGACACGTCATCGATCCCACCGTCGACCCCGACGTCGGAGTCATCGATGATCCCTCCCCCTCCAGAGCCCACCGGGCGGCATCGCCGTTCGCTACATACCAGGCCGTCGGCGCAGTCCGCCGTGGTCCGGCACTCCTGTCCCGGAAGCTGCATCCCCGGCTCGATCTCCAGGCATCCCGTCCCGAAGAACAACGCCACCAGCACGACTATGAGAGGATAACGACGCATCGATTTTTCCGTAGATCCGAGGAGACCAGACAGCCCAATTAAGCGCCCGTTCTTTCTATCGGAATCTCGGGCCCCCCGCAAATTCGCGCTCACCCCACGGGCAACGTCGGCGCTCCCAGCCGGGGCGCCTCTCCCACCCAGGGAAAGCCGGGATAGAACACCTCCTCCAGGGTCAACCCCCGAGCCGGCGCCGTCTGCCCGGCCTGCTGCCGATCCCCGCTTCCCACCGCCTCTCCCACCTGCCCCACCGGGATCCGCCCGGCCCCCACGTCCACCAGAGTCCCCACCATCACCCGAACCATGTACTTCAAAAAGGCCTCCCCCTGCACCACGACCTCCACCATCGCCCCCGACCGGCTCACCTCGACCCGGTCCATTCGCCGCACCGTGGTCTCGCTCTCACAGTCAGCCGCCCGAAACCCCCGAAAGTCGTGCTCCCCCACGAGCAGAGCCGCCCCCTCTCTCATGGCCTGAAGATCCAGGCTCTGCCCCACCTGCCAGCTCTGCTCCCGCAAGAAGGGATGCACGAACCGATGATTCCAGATCCGATACCGGTAGATCTTTCCCCGAGCGCTATGTCGAGCGTGAAACTCATCGGGGGCCTCCTCCACCCGGACCACGCAAATATCGTCGGCGGTCAGGGCGTTCAGCCCCCGGGCGAAGTCCCACAGGCTCCTCCCCGAGTGGTGTCGAAAATGGGCCACCTGCCCCAGGGCGTGAACCCCGGAGTCCGTGCGGCTCGCCCCCTGCACCTTCACGGGCTCGTCGGCGTCGAGGATCTTCGTCACCGCCCGGGTCAGCTCTCCCTCCACGGTCCGGTCCCGAGGCTGGATCTGCCACCCGCAATAGGCCGCGCCGTGATAGGCGATCTGCAGTCGAATCGTCGGCATCAGAACTCGAACGCCAGACCCACCGCCCAATGATTTGCGCTCAGGTTCAGGCCACCGCTGCCGAACCCGTCCACCCGGCTCCAGGTGTACTCGTAGAAGAGGTAGGAGTTATGGATGCCCCAGGTCATATCGAAGGCCGCCGCGCTGCGCCGATCAAAGAAGTTCAGGTGCAGGTGAAGCCCCGCCGACACGTGCCACCCCGGCCGTCCACCGGACCCCACGACCCCGTCGCTGATCGCCGTGTCTCCCGTGGGCGTCGTCACTCGCCAGAAGTAGTAGTTCAGGCCTCCTTTCAAGACCGGCACCAGCGGGACCCCGTGGTTCAACGCGCTGTAGTCATACCGATACACCAGAGACGCCCGCAGGGGGATGATCCGAAAGGTCGCTCGCTCGCCAGTCTCCACGGGCTCTCCGTCGTCGGACCGCACCCGGGCCCGCACCCGACCGTAGCCGGCGGACCCCGCGACGCTGAGTTTTCCGACGCCCTGCCACAGGTGGTAGTCCAACTGAAACTCCCCATGGAGCATGGACCTGCCGAAGAACTGCTCGTAGGGCCCGGACCCGCCGAACTCTTGATCTACCCCGGGGACGTAAGGCCCGAGCTTCAACTCCATGAACCCGTTCGTCGGCGGCGGCTGCGACTGGGCCTGCGCCGGCACCGCCCAGGCCATCAGCCCCGCCGCGCAGAGCGCCGCCGCCACCTGTGGCCGTCGCCGCACCAGGACCCCGCCCATCACAAGGGCCAAAAGGACGAGGGCTCCCATCGGCGGCGCTCCTCCCGTCGACGAGCACCCGTAGCCGCCCTCCTCACTGCCTCCGGCGTCCCGATAGTAGTCCCAGAAGTTCTGGGTCCCCATTACGGTCACCCGGATGGGATCGGAGACCCCGCTGAAGTTGCCGGCCTCGTCGCGGGCCGCCACAGCCACCCACAGGTCCTGACCGGCGGGAAGCTCCACGCTGACCCGACCGCTGTCGGCGTCGGCGCCGCCCTCCAGGGGCCGAGGCGTCCGGGACGTCGCGTCCTCCGGCAAGGTCCCGCCGGAGAACTCCTCGGAACCGAACACCACGTGGTACCGAGACACATCCTGGGAGGTCGACGGCTCAAACTCCACCCGAATCGCATACTCCGAGGCGATGGCGTCCGTCACCGTCGGCGCCTCGGGCCGCGTCAGATCAAAGACCACTCGCCCCTCCGACCGGGACCACTCATCACCGCTGATCAGGTCCCGCAGCCGTAACTGAATGTAGAACGACCGATCGTAGCCCCCTTCGTCGCAGATGCTCGGGTTCGTCAGGTTTGACAGCGTCCGGAAGGGCACCGAGACGGTCACCTCATTGTTCTGGATCTCCACCTCGGAGTCCGGGATGTCGTTGCACCCGGAGTCGTCGGGGCAGTTCGACCGGCTGGCCTCGGAGTCCCGATCCACGCGATAAAAGTACGCCCCGCCAAAGATGTCCTGGTTCTCCACGGTGACGTTCGCCTCGTAGGTCACTCGCACGGTGCGGTTGTCCGAGATCAACCGGTTGCACTGGTCGATCCCGGCGTACACCGTGGCGCCGTCGATGGTATGCGACGGCTCCAGGCTGATCTCCACGTCGTCCACCAGCCGACCCGTCGTCGGGGTCCGGGCATCGGCGGGCAGGGCCACCCCGACCATCAGGAGCAGCGCCAGGACAGACGAGAATTTCACAAGGTAGTTCATCGATCTCCCTTCATCCACGCTTCGGCGATCTGCACGGCGTTCAGGGCCGCGCCTTTTCGGAGGTTATCACTGACGACCCAGAAGTGAAGTGTTTCGGGCCGATCCAGATCCTGGCGCACCCGACCAACCCAACAGGGATCGGTCCCCTCGGCCTGCCTTGCCAGGGGATACTTCGACGCCGTCGGATCATCGACCACCACGACACCGGCAGCGGCCTCGAGCACTTCTCGGGCCTCGGCGGCCGTCACCGCCCGGTCCATATCGATGGTCACCGCCTCGCTGTGCCCCCGCATCACGGGGACCCGCACGCAGGT
>SKON01000160.1 GCA_007120035.1 Myxococcales bacterium | reverse complement strand
TCCTGGAGAGCGCCTACGATCGGGTGACCGTAGACCCCGAGGGGGACTTCTTGCTTTTGTCCCACTCGGGAGAGATGCGGTCCAACCTGGTGGTGCAGAACTTGAACGAGCTGGGGATCGTGGATCTCCGGGGCGCCGAGTTGGAGGCCCGGTTCTTGAGCCTGCCCACGCGGGCCCAGAACCTGGTGTTCGCGCCGCCCTTTGAGATGGACGGAGCGGAGCAGCGGCTGGTGGCGGCCCTGGCCGAGAGCGAGGTGACCCTCGTAGATCTGACCACGGACTCACCGATTGACCAGTGGCGGCGGGTGCAGTTGACCTTGAGCCAGGCCGACTCGGTGCGGACGCCCACGGAGGTGGTCTTCGACGTGGCCAACCCCAACGCGGTGAGCGCCTTTGTGTTGACCGCCGAGGACGACGACGTCACGGAGGTGGTGATCCAGTCGGGAGCGCTGACGGACTCGACCCGGAAGTTCACGGTGTCGATCAATCAGCTGGCGGCGGGGCAGACCCCGGGCCGGATCGCGATGCTCGATCTGCCCCAGGGGCGAAGGCTCCTGGCTCTGGATCGGAGCTCGCCGCGGTTCACGTTGATGGACGTGGTCAGCGGGGAGTCCGTGACCCACAGCCTGCCGATGTCCGTGGCGGCGCAGCATATGATCCCCTTCTACGCGGAGGTGCCCGGGGAGGAGCGGCTGGAGAAGAAGGTGCTGGTGTACTCCCGGAACTCCCAGCTGGTGACGATCATCCGGCCCGAGGCGATCGCCGTGGGCGGGGAGACGCCGACCCTGGGGCTGACGGTACAGGCGATTCGGATGTCGGCGGCGCCGTCGGAGATCCGGATGGATGGGTCCGGGGACGCGACCCGAGCGGTGGCGCTCCACGCCGGTGGCAACGACGGGTTTACGATCCTGGATCTCCTGACGAACACGGAGATCCGGCTGCAGGGGTTCTCGCTCTCCGATCTGGTGTTCGATAGCACCCAGGCCTACGGGATCTTCGGCAACTCGCCACATATGGTGCGGGTGGACCTGGCGTCGGGACATCCCCAGGTGTTTGAGCTGCCGGCCCGTGCCCGGGCGATTCACTTGAGCCCGGACCGGGACGCCGTGATGGTGCGGCACGACGGCCGGGGCGGGCGGTTCACGGTGCTGCCCGTGGCGGAGCCGACCCCGGAGAACGGGACGCTCTATGAACATGTATTCTTGGAGGGAGCGTTGGATCGCCCCGCCGATCAGGACTGAGGAGGAGACGATGAAGAAGCTTCAGATCATAGTTGCGATGGCGCTCCTTGCGGCGGGAACCTTCGGGGCGACCACGGCCTCGGCGGATCAGCTGGTGCTGGAAGGGCAGATCCTGGGCGTGGTGAGCCAAGACCAGGGGTTCTCGGACCTCAGCGGAGAAGCCGGTACAGGCGGCGTGGGGCTGATCGCGGGGTACCGTCTGGGAGCGGTGCCGGAGGTGAGCGTACTCGTCTCCTATCAGCTGGACGGGATGTCGGGGCAGCGGTTCGGCAATCAGGTCGGCGTGGACTGGGCTCGTCACCGGTTGCTCCTGGGTGGTGAGTACGGCCTGGACTTTCTGGACGGGCGGCTGCGACCCCTGGCCCGGTTGGGCGTGGGGTACTCAGGGCAGAAGCTCGCCATGCGGGTGGACGGCGTGGAGTATCAGGACCGGGGTCATGGGTTCGCCGTGCAGGCCCAGGGTGGGGCCGAGGTGGGGTTAACGAGCGCGCAGTCGACGAGCCCCCTGTCGGTGGGAGCCAACTTCCTGATGGGCTACCTGTGGCAGACTCCGGCGAGCTTCGGGGCGATGTCGTCGACGTCGGCGCCGGAGGAGCCCACCGAGGAGGATCCCTGGAGCCGGGCGACCTACGACGCGGGGAGTTTGAGCGCGTCGGGGGTGACCTGGAACCTGGGGGTGACTCTGCGGTATCGGTTGTAGGGTGTCGACCGGAGTTCGCGAGATCCGCGGTGATCGGTTGGCCTTCAGCCCGCAGCGGGCCTTGGCCCGCGAGGACCCTCGGGCATAGCCCGACTCGCCCAGCCTCGTGGCCTTGGCCCGAGGGGAGGTATCGGATTCGCCCCCTCGGGTCGCTGGGCGACGAACCGCCGAGGAGGACCGATCTGTGTGACGGAGATGGAGGGCGGCGCGGAACCTCTCCTCGGGCCAAGGCCACGAGGCTGGGCGAGTCGGGCCTGAAACAGCGGCCCGAATGTCCTCGCAGGCCAAGGCCCGCTGCGGAATGGCGGAGACCCTCCGATGTACGGAAACCGATCACACCGGAAGTCCGCGGCTGTTGACAGGGAGGCTGGAAGTTCACACATTAATCAGTGCCGGGCTCCCGCGATGGGAGTGTGGATCAGGCTTGCGGTTACGGCCCGCCGCGCCACTGACGACTCGTAGATGCCTCAATGGAGGCGAACAACGTCGGCGTGGTGTGGGTGAGATGGACCCGAACCGAGATGATCGGCGCCACGCGACATCCACGCGAAGGAGTGACGCATGGCCACCGCAGAAGGACTGACCCCGGACCCCTCCCCGAAAGCCAAAGCCGACGCCCCCCAGGAGCGTCGCCAGAAACCGCCAGCCCCGGCCGGGGCGCTGGCCCACCGCGACCTGAAAGGGGGGGAGTTCTGGCGAGAGGTGCCGGCCTTCGCCAACGTCTCCGAAGAGGAGTTCCTCGACTACAAATGGCAGATGAAGAACTCCCTCTACGGGGAGGATAAGCTGATGGAGTTGATGGACGGCCTGGCGCCGGAGTCGTTCATCAAGGACGCCCAGCGGGGGTTCAAGCTGGCGCCCATGGCGGTGCGGGTGACGCCCTACCTGCTGAGCCTGATCGACTGGGAGAACCCCTTCGACGACCCGATCCGGACCCAGTTCATTCCCCTGGGGAGCCGGCTGACCATGGATCACCCCATGTTGACGCTGGACTCCCTGCACGAGCAGGCCGATGCCCCCGTGGAGGGGTTAACCCACCGATACCCCGATAAGGCCCTCTTTTTGCCCCTGGACACCTGCCCTGTGTACTGCCGGTTCTGCACCCGGAGCTACGCCATCGGGGTGGACACGGACACCGTGGAGAAGGTGAAGCTGAAGGTCAGCCCGAAGCGGTGGGAGAAGGCCTTTGAGTATATCGCCAGTCGACCCGAGTTGGAAGATATCGTGATCAGTGGGGGAGATGCCTACAATCTGGCGTTTAAGCATATCGAGCGGATTGGCACGGAGCTCCTGGAGATCGACAATATCCGGCGGATCCGGTTCGCCACGAAGGGGCTGGCCGTGATGCCGATGAAGATCCTCACCGATGAGCGGTGGCTCGACGCGATGACGAAGGTGGCCGAGCTGGGTCGCAAGAAGCACAAGCAGGTGGTGATCCACACCCACTTCAACACCCCGGAGGAGATCACCGAGATCAGCCAGCGAGCGATGAACGAGCTCTTCGAGCGGGGGATCTGGGTGCGGAATCAATCGGTGCTGCAGCGCGGGGTCAACGACGACGAAGAGCGGATGGCGCTTTTGGTGAAGCGGTTGGGAGAGATCAACGTGGAGCCCTACTACGTGTACCAGCACGACATGGTGCAGGGCGTCGAGGATCTGCGGACGTCGGTGCTGCGGAACCTGACGATCGAGAAGTACGTCCGAGGCGTGACGGCGGGGTTCAACACCCCGACGTTCGTGGTGGACGCCCCGGGAGGCGGCGGAAAGCGAGGGGTTCACTCCTACGAGCACTACGATCGGGATACGGGGATCAGCGTGTACACGGCGCCGTCGGTGAAGCCCGGGGAATCGTTCTTGTACTACGATCCCCTGCACAGTCTGGACGAAGAGGTGCGGAAGGCGTGGATGGATCCGGCAGCCCGGGAGGCGATGATCGCCGACGCCCGGCGGAGTGCAGGAGTGTGAGGATGAAGGACGTGATGAGTCGGGGGTTGGTAGGAGCGTTGGCGGCGGTGATGGTGATGTTGTGGGCGCCGCCGGCGGATGCGTTGCTCCGGCTCGGGGGAGATCTGCGGTGGATCCCCCTGGGAGTGGAGACTATGGAGGAGGGGGGAGAGAGCTTCCGGCCGGGGCGACAGTTGGAGAGTATGGGCCTGGGGGTCCGGGCTCTGATCGGGATCGAGCAGTTCGGGATCGGGCTGAAGATCAACTTCGCCCATCACGCGTTTCAGGATCCCGACCATAGCTACTCCCACCTCGATCTGAACGCGCACCTGCGGATGAAGGTGCCCGACACCCGGGTGGCGATCTTCGCCGAGGCCGGGCCGGTGATGGCGCTGGACATCGGGGGCGTGGGGTACAACGGGGCCTTCGGCGCGGAGTTCGACCTTCTGGGGTGGCCTCTTGTGGATCTGAATCTGGGGCTGGCGGCGCAGTATGCGTCGGTGCCCGTGGGGGCCGGTCCGAGCCAGGTGCGGATGAACCAGGGAGTGCGGGCGATGGTGTTTGTGGGGGTGGACTTCTCGCTGATGCCGGGGTTTGGCGGCGGGTCTCGGGAGTAGCGATTTTCTTGCGCCTACGGGGGAGTCGATCAAGGCTCTGAGATCCCGGCGGGTCGAGGGTCTGTCGGGGTGTTTGTGACTCCAGCGGCAGGCGGCGGTTCATGCATCGGCAGTGGTACTTGATCGACGATGATGGGGTGCATCCCCTCTCTCCCGGGGCGGAGCCCGTGGACTTCTGGGCCCGGTTTGAGCGAGACGGGGAGGAGGCGCCGTGGCCGGCGTTTACGCAGCTGATCCTGCGGGCGGGGACGGCCCAGGTGGCCAAAGCGCTGGCCCGGACGGGGCCTCGGCTGGGGGTGGGACTGACAGACGTCTTAGAGGCGCCGGAGGAGTGGGTAGAGGCGATGATCGTGGCCGCTGACGGGGAGGTCTGCGTGATCGGGGAGCCCGGGGTGGACCTCGACGAGAAGGTGATGGCCGCGGAGTGGGCCGAGGCACTGGTGGAAGAGCTGGGGTGTGATGGGGCTTACTTCGGCCACGATCCGGCGGCGTCGACGCTGCACCTGACGCGGTACGAGAGCGGGGCGGTGAGCTTTGAGTGGTGTGACTCTGTGCTGCCCGGGCCGTCGTACGCGATGGTCTTCGACGAGGAGGGCGCCTGTCGGTCCGAGGACCCTCGGAAGTTCGCCCTTCGGGCGATGGATCTCCCCGAGACAAGTCCCTTGCTGGACCGACACCGATTCGTCATGATGCACCTGACCGAGGTGGGCCTGCAGCGTGTGAGCCCCGATTTGTCGGAGCTCCCGGTGCAAGCGGCCTTCCTGGTTCATCTCCTCCCGGCGGAGGGGATCGGTGGCGATCGCCACTGAATTCAGGCCCATGACATCGGAGAGATCATGAAGATGCGCGCGGTGGTGTGGACGTTTCTTATCGTGGGGATGTTCTTTTCCGGGATGTGGTTGGCCGCGGGATGCGGACCTCCGGGAGGCGCGGTAGGAGAGTCTTGTGGCAGTCACTCCGATTGTCCGGGGTATATGACTTGTTTGCGGGGCAACCGGTATCCCGGCGGGACCTGTACGTACCCCTGCGATGATCACTACGACTGCCCATACTTTGCGGCCTGCATCGATCGAAACGGCGGGGTCTGCCTGCCGGAGTGCGATCGGGACTCCGACTGTCGGCGAAACTACGAGTGCTCCGACGAGTCGAACCGTGGGCGAGGCGGGCGGACAGCGGTCTGCATCGGAGATTGAGTGCATCTTTACATTACACCTGAAGTGGCGGCGCTGATCGACCTGGCGCTGGTGGAAGACAGCGTCGGGTACGACGTGACGTCGCAGGCGTTCTTCGCGTACGAAGACCGGAGCCGGGCCCGGCTGGTGGCGAAAGAGCCGCTGGTGATGTGCGGGGCCCCGGTGGCGTCAGCAGTGTTCGCCCGGGTCGATGAGGCCGTGGAGGTGGCCTGGTCGGTCCCGGAGGGCGAAGGCGTCGAGGCCGGGGCGGTGATCTGCGAGCTCGAGGGGCCCGTGATCTCTCTCCTTGTCGGGGAGCGGACGGCGTTGAACTTTCTGCAGCGGATGTGCGGGGTGGCGACGACCACGGCGGCCCATGTGGCGGCTCTCGGTGAGAGTTCCACGAAGATCGCCGACACCCGCAAGACCCTGCCGGGATGGCGCCTGTTGGACAAGTACGCTGTGCGGTGCGGCGGTGGCGTGAACCACCGGCTGAGCCTGGGCGGAGGAGTGATGCTGAAAGAGAACCACATCGCCGCGGCCGGGGGGATCGAGGAGGCCGTGGCGGCGGCCCGGCGGAAGATGCCCCATACCCTGCGGGTGGAGGTGGAGGTGGAAGAGCTGGGGCAGCTTGAGGAGGCCCTGCGGAGCGGGGCGGAGATCATCATGTTGGACAATATGGATCGCGACGATATGGCCAAGGCGGTGGCGAAGATCCGGGGAGATCAGCGAGGCGAAGGAGTGGTGATCGAGGCCAGCGGTAATATGACCCTGGAGAGGCTGCCCGAGCTGTCGGACCTGGGGTTGGACGTGATCTCCATCGGGGGGTTGACCCACTCGGTGAAGGCCGCCGATATCTCGATGAGGATGGAGGGGACATGACGAAGAAGGTGACGATCACTGTGGTGGAGAGCGCGGGGTCGACGAATGAGATGGCCCTGAAGGCCCTGGAAGAGGGGGCCCGGCAAGGGGAGGCGTTCCTGGCGGATCGACAGGAGGCCGGGCGAGGACGACGGCATACCGATGGGGAGCGGCGGGTGTGGTTTTCACCGGCTGGGGTGAACCTCTACCTCTCGGTGGTGGTCCGGCCCGACGTGCCGCCTCATCGGCTGGCGCCGATCACCCTGGCCGTGGGGGCCTCCGTGGTGGAGAGATTGCGGGAGAAGACCGGGGTGGATCTGTGGCTGAAGTGGCCCAATGATATCTTCGTGGGGGATCGAAAGCTGGGGGGGCTGCTGACCGAGGGGGCCATGGGGCCCGAAGGTCTGGAGGGGGCCGTGGTGGGCCTGGGGATCAACTGCAACGTCGAGGAAGAGGCGTTCCCCGAGGAGCTGCGGGGACGAGCGACGAGCCTGCGGATCGAGACCGGGGAGAAGGTGGATCGCCTGAGCCTGGCGATCGCCGTGGCCGAGGCCGTGGTGGACGGGGCTCGTCGGTTTGAGGCCGAGGGTCTGGCCGGGTTTGGGGAGAGGATCGACGCGTTGGACCGGCTCAAGGGGCGGTCTGTGGACGTGGTCAACGGCGGATCGGTCCGGCAGGGGATCGTTCAGGGGATCGGCGCCGATGGAGGCCTGCAGGTGGAGTTCGATGGAGACATCGAAGAGGTGATCTCCGGGGAAGTGAGGGTACATGAGGAGTAGTCGCGATGAGATCTCTTCCCGGGTGGAGCGACTGCTGACGGCCCAGCCGGCGGCGCCATCACAGGCCCGACGGGTGCGTCGGGCCTTTCCGTTGGCCCGGGTGTGGGAGGAGGGGCCCCGGTACCTGGGGGTGGAGGTGACCGTGGACGGGGAGTTCGCCGAGTGCCACCGGCGCCCCGGCCAGTATGTGACGATGAAGCTCGACGGGTGGCCGGCCCGGTTCTTCGTGCTGGCGAACCAGCCCGGAAATCGGCGATGGGAGCTTCTGGTGGATCGGGAGAGCGAGTCCGGGCGGTTGCTCGGGGAGCGCGACCAGGACGTGGTGCTGATGAGTATGCCCGAAGGGGTGGGGTTCGATGCCGGGGAAGGGGCGGGCAAAGAGGCGCTGCTCTTCTGTACGGGGAGCGGGATCGCCACGATCCGGCCCCTCGTGGAAGGCTGGTTGGAGGGGCCCGAAGAGGACGTGCCGGGGCAGATCTCACTCTTTGTGGGTGAGAGCCGGGCCGAGGACTTCGCCTATGAAGAGCGCGTCAAGAGGTGGGAAGCTCAGGGCGTGAGGGTGCGTCGGGCCGTGGAGCGGGGCGACGAAGAAGGAGCGTTCCCCTTTCGGTACGTGCAGCACGCCTTCGACGCCTGTCCCCGACCGGTAACCGACGCCTATGCGTACCTGAGCGGGGCGCCGGTGATGATCCAGATGGTGGCGACCATGCTGATGCAGCGGGGGATGAGTCCGGGGCGGTTGAAGATCAACGTTTGATCTTCCACCTGTGATGTCGATCAGATGAGGGGGGGTCAGAACACGGTGCTGACGTCGACGACGAAGGTCCGGCCGGGCTGGCGGAGGCGAACGTCGAGGATCTCCTCGCCGACGGGGTGCTGGATGGTCCAGTCCAGGACGTTTCGGACGCCAAGGGCGTAGCGGAAGGGGAGATCCGGGATGCGGCCGGAGAGGACGACGTCCCAGAGAACGGCGGGATCTGTGCGCTCTCCCTCGCGGTCGACTCGGGGGCCCTCGAAGATCAGGCGGTTGGCGAGCTGAATGCTGGGGCGAGCGATGGGGGCGATGAGTTGGAGGGCGCCGAGGTGGTTCGGGGAGTTGCTGATGGGCCGATAGTTCCCCAGGAGATCCATGGCCTCACCCTCGCCGGTGCGCTGCAAGGAGTACTGGGCGGAGACCATCCAGCCCTGGAGGAAGGGGCGGCGGACCTCGAATTCAGCGCCGGCTGTCCAGAGGTTGGAGTCGAGGTTGACGAACTGGAAGGGGTCGTCCTCGAAGCCTTCGCCGGATTGCTCGATGCGGGTGCTGATGCGGTTGGTGTAGAGGGAGGTGACGGCTTCGAACTCGTTGGGGAGGCTGTGGAGGTACTCGATCTCGGCGGAGTAGATGGTCTCGGGCTCCAGACGGGGGTTGGGGATCTGGGTGATACCGCCGTCGTTGTAGGTGAGCTCGTAGACCGAGGGAGCCCGGAAGCCGCGGCCGCCCATGAGCTTGAGGGTGCCGGGTTCGGTGGGGCGCAAGAGGAGGGCCAGGCGGGGGTTGATGTTGCCGATGGACCGGGCCTCGGAGGTGTCGTCGCCGACCTGGAGGCCGTCGAAGAGCCAGAGGTCGTAGCGAGCGCCGGCCCAGAGGCTGGCGAGGTCGCCGAGCTCCTGGCGGAGGGCGACGTGGGCCGAGGTCTTCCAGAAGGGGTTGGAGCTGTCGAGGACGCCGCCGTCTTCGGTGGTGGTGCTCGTGGCGGCGTGGACGAAGTGGCGGACGAGCTCGGCGCCGAAGCTCAGGCGGAGGCTCTCCGTGGGGCGCCAGTCGGCGCGGCCTTCGATGCCGCCCCAGTGGCCTCGGAACCGGTCGGAGAGGACGCCGCCGTCTTCGACCTCGTAGGGGTAGTCGCCGTTGAACCCGTAGTAGTCGTAGTAGGCGCGGCCGTGGAGGGTGACGGCCCGATCGGTGGCGGAGTCGTCGTAGCGCAGGCCGACAAAGCCCCGCTGGTCGTTGGTGCGGGAGCGCCGGTCGCCGAAGATAGTCTCGTAGGCGGCGGTACCGACCTGGAGGTCCCGGTCATGCCAATGGGAGTAGAGGCGGAGGTCGCCGACCTGGGCGGTCCCCCGAAGGGTGAGGGCCTGGAAGCCGCCCATATCGGGGGCGATCCCCGTGGGGGCCTCTTCACTGCCGACCCGGGCGGGGGAGAAGAAGTCCCGGGGCTGGCCGCCGACGAGGCCGGCGGAGAGTTGGAGGCCGCCGCCGTCGAACCGGTGGGTGTGGTGGCCGTAGCCGCGGACGACGCCGTCGGAGACCGCCGTGGCGCCGACCCGGGAGGGGCGGTAGGAGTCGGTGATGTCCGGGGAAACCATGTTGATCACGCCCTGGAAGGCGCCGGAGCCGTAGAGCACGGAGTTGGGGCCCCGGATCACCTCGATGCGGTCGAGGCCGTAGAGGTCGCTCAAGATCTCGAACTGGTGGTAGGAAGCCTCGACCCAACTATCGTTGATGGTGTGGCCGTCGATCTGAACGAGGGTGCGGTTTCCGTACTGGCCGAAGGGCCCGTAGCCTCGGACGCCGATGAGGTTGTAGGTCTCGTCGTTGGTGAGGAAGACGCCCCGGACGCCCCGGAGGGCGTCGGCGGTGCCGGCGTGGGCGAAGGCGTCGATCTCGCGGGCGGAGATCAGGGAGACCGAGGCCGGGGCGTCTCGGAGATCCTCGGCGATTCGGGAGGCGGCGGCGACCTCTGTGATGGCAGAGAGGCGGGCGTGGAGCTCGACCTGTTCGTCGGTGGTGACCTCGACGTCGAAGGTCTCAGGGGCGAAGCCCTCCTGCTGCACGGAGATCTGGCGGGAGCCCACGGGGACCGTGGTGAGGACCGCCGGGGTGAAGCCCATGACCACGCCGTCGACGAGGACGGCGGAGGTGGCCTCCGTGGCGGTGACGACCACGGTGCCGGTCTCGGGGGCGAGGTCTACGGAGGCGTCGGCTTCCCCGGCGTCGGGGATCAGGACTTCGATGCGCTGGGGGTCAAATCCCGGGGCCTCGATGAGGAGGGTCTGGGTGCCCACGGGGACGGAGAGGGTGGCCGGGAGGGTGGCCTGTTGCGGGTCGCCGAAGGGCTCGACGGTGTAGGTGATCTCTTCGGGGGTGCCAGCGAGGATCAGGGTCCCTTCTCGTCGGACCAGGGTGTGGATCTCCTCGATCTCGTCGCCGGCCTCGATGGTGACTTCTTGGATCTCCAGGGGCTCCCATGCCTGGTGTTCGAGGATCAGGCGGTAGGTGCCGGGGGCCAGGGGCAGGGTCTGGGGGGTGGTGCCGTAGGAGCCGAGATCTCGACGATCGACGTAGATCGTAGCTCCCGGGGGATCGGTCTCGACGTGGAGGAGGCCGAGCTGCTCCTGGGTGCGCTCCAGGGCTTCCTGGAGGGTGTCGAATTCGTCGTCGTCGGCGACGCCGTCGAGGAGAGACTGGTAGTACCGGTAGGCCTCCACGGGGCGGTCGAGCACCTCGTAGCAGGCGGCGATGTTGAAGACGACGTTGCGGTTGGGGACCAGGCGGTTGGAGGCGAAGTAGTGGGCCAGAGCTTGCTGGCAGTTGCCGTCCATGAAGGCCTGGTTGCCGAGGCGGAACTCTACCTCGGCTTCGTCGGCCGTGGAGGATCGGGAGGACTCCTGGGCCAGGGCCGGGGTGGCGAGGAGGACGAAGAGCAACGCCAGGAGCAAAAATCTCACAACAACCTCAGCGGTCCAAACGGATCTGAACGGGGGGGCGAGGGGGGTCGTCGGGGTCTTGATCTTGCGTGGGCCGGCGTCGAAGGGGAATCGGCTCCGGGTCGGGGCGGGAGGTGGGTTCGGGAGCTACGGCGTCTTCGATGTCTGCGGCGTCTTCGATGTCTACGGTGTCTTCGATTTCTATGGCGCCTTCGGGAGCTACGGAGTCTTCGGGAGCTACGGAGTCTTCGGGCTCAATGACCTCGGCTTCCTCAACGGCCACGGAAGGATCGGGGTCGGCGACTGCGGCGAGGTCCGGGGCGTCGGGGCTCTCCGGTTCGGGGTCGTCGGGGCTGAAGACGATGATGGCAAGGACCGCGGTGATGACGGCGAAGACGGCCAGTCCGATGGGGATGGCGAGCTTGAACCGGGATGGGGGAGCCTGGGTGGGCGAGGCCTGAGTAGCCGGTGTCTGGGAGGCCCGTGCCTGGGTGGCCGGTGCCTGGGTGGAGGGGCCGTCCTGCAGAGAGGGCAGCCCCGGCCGGGTATGGTCGGCGGTGAGGTTTCGGGTGGCCTCGCCGGTCTCGTCGTCGAAGAGGAGCTCTCGGGAGCCGGTCTGGCCGGTGCGGTTGGGGATCGGCCCGGAGTCGCCCAGGGGAGAGATCGGGGAGTGGGGGTTGTATTGCAGGGATTGGGCGCAGGACCGCAAGAGCTCGACCAGGGTGTCCATGGAG
>SKON01000226.1 GCA_007120035.1 Myxococcales bacterium | reverse complement strand
TGGAGAAGAAGCGGCTGATCTCCAGGAGGATCTCCGCCCCATAGGAGGCCAGGAATTGAGCGTCGCCGGTGGCCTGGAAGTAGGACCAGACATTGAAGGCGATGGCGGCGTTCACGTGTCGTTGCAGGTGGGTGGTGTCAGGGAGCCATCGTCCCGACTGGGGGTTGAGGTGGTAGACCTGGCTCTCCTCCCGTCCGTCGGAGCCGCTCTGCCAGGGATACATCGCCCCCTGAAACCCCTCTTGCCGGGCCCGGACGCGAGCGCGGGGCAGCCGACGGTAGCGGTACATCAAGAGGGAGCGGCCCAGTTCGGGAAGATGGAGGGCGATCAAGGGGAAGATGAAGAGCTCGTCCCAGAAGATATGCCCGCGGTAGGCCTCTCCGTGCCATCCACGGGCGGGGACGCCGATGTCACGATCGATGGTGTTGGGCCCGATCGATTGGAGGAGATGAAAGAGGTGGAGCCTGAGGATCAGCTGGGTCTCGGCGTCGCCATTGAGGAGCTCGATGTCGAAGAGGCTCCACAGGTGCTCCCATCGTGTCGTTTGGGACTGCAGGAGGTCGTCAAAGGGAGGGGCGGCGCGGAGGTCTTCGCGGGCAGCGATCTCGGGTTCGCTGATGGCCCGATCCAGGGAGGTGCGAAGGGACACCACCTTCTCCACGCGGAGCTCGTTGTGCTCCTCAGCGGGAAGGAAGAGGTGCTGGGCGATCCTCTGGGGACGTTGATCGTAGTGGCGACGCGTCGGGGCCGGCGCGTCGCCGCACCAGGCGCGGGTGCGCGCGGCCTGGGTCATCTGGAGTCGAGACTGGGTAGTGCGCGCCGAGAGGAACATGGCATCATCACCTTCCCAGCCTGTGGAGAGGATGGTCAGGTGCTGGTTGTTCAGATCGCCGTAGCGTTCGACGTTCTGATTGATCACGGCGCCGTCCAGGGCGGAGCGGACTTCGACGGTGCCCGACCAATTCTGCGGCGTGAGGACCCATTGGATGGCAGCCAGGTGGTGATGACCGAGATGGACGAGGCGGCGGGTGACCAGGCAGGACTCCCGTCCCTCGGCGTCGCGAAAGTTCAGGGTGCGCTGGAGGAGACCCCGCCGCAGGTCCAATCGGAAGTCGAAGTCCAAGATCTCTACCTGATCCAGGGCGAACCAGGCCTCCCCCGGGACGCGGAAGGTCAGGGGAAGCCAATTGGGCCAGTTGACGAGGTCTTCGTTTTCGATGACTCGGCCCGAGACCAGGGACTCCAGGCGATTGAAGCCCCCGGCGATGTACGTGCCCGGGTAATGAACCTCATCGGCATCAGCCTCTTCCATTGCTCCTCGCGTGACGACGCAGCCGTTGCCGAGAGCGCAGAGGGCCTCGCGCAAGGCCTGCTCCTGGGGATCCCACCGCGTGTAGATCAGCTCCCATGGGTGCATCTCCCGGTGGGAGCCCGGATCGCGGTCCGGGGGCTGTAGATCGGGGAGGTCACGCAGATCCAGCAGGGCGATGTCGGCGCCATGGTCCAGCAGCGTACCCTGTCCCTGGCGGTCGATCCCCACCACGAGGCCGAACTGGGCGGCGGCGGCCCTCTCCACCCCGGCCCCGCTGGCGGCCACCAGGATCGCCTCGTCGGGGTCTAGCTCCAGGCTCCGGGCGGCGGCCTGTAGGGCATCGAGGGGGGGCTCTCCCTGGTGGCGATCATCGGCAGAGGCTCCACCGTCGATCAGGAGGTCTTCCAGGTGCGAGAGTCCCGCCGCCGCCAGGATCGCCTCGCCGTGTCCGCTGGACGTGAGCAGAGCCGTGGCGAAGCCGGCGTCCTGCCACCGCAGTAGCTGCTCCAGGGCGTCGTCATAGGTCTCGATCCCTTCCTCGGTCAGGGCGAGCGCAAAGGGTTGGTGATGGCGATGCAGGGGAGCTGTCTTCACGACGACGCCGTCCAGGTGGATGATCACTGCTTTGTAGCTGGCTGTCATGGCACGGGAGTGGGTTGGAGAGCCGGGGACGCCTTGCGAGGCGAAGAGAGCCTGGCGAGCAGCGTTTACGTGGATGGGCTGTGGATGTCCATTTCAGGAGGTAATCTAAGCGCTTGCGGTGATCGGCCAAGCGGCGTGGCACGTCATTCTCGCCCGTGGAGAGGTGGTCGCCGCCGAGGGGAGGCAGAGATATGACCTTTGCAGAGCTGGAAGGCATCTATCTCGCTCAGAGGGACGCTCAAGGGCTAGCGATTACTACCCGTAAGACGGAGACAGAGGCGCTCAACGAGAGCATCATCCCCGCTATCGGTGATTGGGCCGCACAGCGTACTACCCTGAGAGATTTTCAAGATCTGGTGATGGGCTGGCGATCACGTGGGTGACCGTCAGGGCGCGATTCCGCAGCCTCCGGTAGCTCTGGAGAGCTTTGAGGAAGTAAGGAGTCACTCGCAGGCCGTCTCCTCGATCAGCGCCACGAACTCATCATCTTCGACGACCACGAGCAAGCGGGCATCGCAGGGGGTTCCCTCCAGTGGGTGGAAATACTCGGCGGACACTACGAAGGCCCGTCGACCATCCTCGAGGAGGGGGATGGCGACCAATGAGAATCGGGAGCTCTGTGTTGGAGCGACCTCGGAGCGAAACTCGTTCTCCAGGAAAGGGTCGTCGGAGGGGGGATAGATGGCGCCACCGGCAACAATCACACTGGCGGCCGCCTGGTCGAATTGCCATTCAAAGCCTGGCTCCCCATAGTTGTTACAAATGCCTGGAAACCGTTCTATCCCAGACTCGACCCGTACGAGCAAATCTTGGGCTCCGTCACCGTTTACATCGTCAATGCACCGGGTTTTCACTCCCACGGGACAGGACATACCGAGGGCCTCCATCACCCCTACCACGGGCTCTTTATCCCAGTCCTCGGGCCCCACCTCTTCCCATTCGCCACAGAAACCCTCCCCCGGGGCTGTATCCAGCAGGACGCGATGCCTGGCCTCGGAGGTCTCCTCGGTCTCAGGAATCTCTTGCTCCGGCGCCTCCTGATTCTTCGCAGGTGGTGATGAATCCACGCTTGACGCAGTGCAACTCAGGAGCGTCAGTCCTGCTGTTGTCAGAAGCGCAGCCATCGAGATCGCAATCCAGTTTGTTCTTTGCATGTCCCTGCCCATTGATTCAGAGGTTCGAAAGAAGCACTGGAGATGATGTTCCATGAACGTTCTGATTAGCAAGAGGGATCACTGGCGATGGAGGGGGCTGTGGACGAAGTAGGGGAGATGTGGAGGCAGGGTCGGTCGGTGGCGGGGTGTGATCCACGTTGATCGGTTGGCCCGAAGGCTCCGGCGGGCCAAGGCCTCGCCTCCGCGAGATCACCGACCACGTGGGGTGGCGCGTTGTGGTGCGGCCGTGGTGGTGACGCGCGTGCGGCGCGGGCCTTGGCCCGCCGCGGAATGGAGACAACCCACCGACGGAAACCGATCACACCCTCGGTGGCGTCACCGCTTGACCTTTGCGTGTGCTCCTGTGTAGGTTTCCCGGGTCTACTCTCCATCGTTAATCGATGATCGGAACGGTTGTTGCTTACGAAGGTGTAGGTAATCGTCGTTTTCGTCTCATGGCGTGTACACCCGCGGTGTACACAAGGATTAAGTCGCTGCAAGGAAGTCGAATGAAGGTACTCAGTAGGTGGATGCAGTCGTCGCTGCTCTTGGTGTTGTCCCTGGCGATGGTGACAGGGTGTGCAGAGCAGGTGAACGACATCGATCGCACACAGCCCAACGCGATCAAGAAGAGCGACTTGAGCCCAGATGATGAGTGGTATTATCAGCGCACCGTGGTGGATGTGCCGGCGTCGTCGACGTTCACCTTCGTGGGTGCCACGGACTACTCGGGGATGACCCGGATCAAGTGGGACATCCAGGAGCACTTTATCTACGCCCGGCGCCACACAGAGCTGATCGACGGCGCCGACGACAAGGACGAGCTCGGTGACGACTACCAGGGCGAGGTGGTGGCGGCCTACCGGATTTTGAGCCACTTCGACATCCAGCGGCAATACAACACGGCCACCGGGGAGCCGAGCAACGTGATCGTAGAGAACCCCCAGGATCGGCCGTGGTACGAGCGAGAGTACATGCGGGTGGACTGGGCCACCAACCTGGTGACGAACTACAACCTGGACTTCGAGGCGGCGGCCATCGAGCCCGTGCCCTACTTCGTGCAGGACACCGGTGATGGTTCCCCCCACGCCCCGGTCTTCGAATATGCCGACGCCGATGTCGACGGTGAACCCGAACTGGACTATTTCGATATCACCAACCGGATCCACGCCCGGGCCGGGACGATCTACTTCCCGGGGTTCGGGATGATCCCCCTGTGTTGGCTTCGAGGGTTCGAGTTCACCGAATGTGGAGCCGGGGAGTACACGATCCGGAACAGCTTTCAGCGGATCGACCCGGACCGCCAGTACGTGCCGATGCCATATAAGGGCAAAGCCACCGAGGTGTTCGGATTCTTTACGACGGACCGGATGTCCTACGACAGCCAGGACGGGATTCGGGAGCAGAACCGAAGCCGGTACCTGACGCGGTACAACCTGTGGAAGCAGTGGTATGACGAGAACGGTGACGAAATCCCCTACGCCGAGCGAGAGCTGCGGCCCGTGGTCTACCACGTGAACCGAGACTTCCCCGACGATCTGCAGGGAGTGGCCCGCAACGTGGCGGACCAGTGGAACGGGATCTTCACGGACATCGTGGAGGCCGTGGGCTACGAGCTCGCAGAAGGGGAAGAGGTCTTCATCCTCTGCCCCAACAACCCCGTGGAAGAGGGAGACCCCGAGGCCTGCGGCGGCGCGGGGAACTCGCCGCGGCTCGGCGATATCCGATACTCCTTCATGGCCTACATTCCGAAGTTCATGGAGTACGGCCTGCTGGGATTGGGACCGTCAAATAATGATCCCCTCACCGGGGAGATCATCAGCGGCATGGGGTATGTCTATCACTGGAACGATATCGCCGCGTACCGGACCAAGGAGATGGTGCAGCTCTTGAACGGGACCCGAGACCCGGCGGCCTTCATCGACGGCGTGGACCTGACGGATTGGGCGGAGATGGTCAACAACCCGGAGCAGGCGCCGGCGAGGACCTTCGACCTGCAAGAGAACGAGCACTTCGTGCAGCGGTTCGCTAACCGGTTCCGGGGAGATCGAATTCTGATCACCGAGGCCGATGAGCACCTGCAACGAGAGCGCGGATTCGACGCGTTCATGGAACCTCACCTGGACGTGATCCACCGAGACAGCCCCCTCAGCAGTGAGCGGAGGGCGCCGGACGCCAAGCTGCGTGCCCTGCAGGGCACCTACATCGAGGATCTCCTGGTGAACAACGGGGTGCTGATGGCCACCGGCCATGTCCCCGGGACGCCCGTGACCGACGACGACCTCAACGCCGCCAGCGTCCTGCGGGGTGGCCTGGGAGCCCACGCGATCCAGCTCGCGGAGTTGCGGGAGCAATTCGCCGAGCAGCGAAATATGTATCTGCCGGAGATGGCCGACGACGCTCTCCTGGGAATCGCCCGAGAGTTGGCCGATGAGGATCCCGACGACGTCTACAACACGATTCGAGAGGCGATCTACACGGCGGTGCTGGCCCACGAGGTGGGACACGCCGTGGGCCTGATGCACAACTTCTCAGGGACTGAGGACGCGGTGAACTATTTTGACGAGTACTGGGAGATCCGGGATCGTCACGATGGACCGGTGTTGCCCCGAATCCAGCAGCCCCTGACCCAGGAAGAGATCGACGAGAAGATCTACCACCACGCCTACAGCTCGGTGATGGACTACGCCGGTCGGTACACCCTGGATGGACATGGGGTGGGTAAGTACGACCGGGCGGCGATGCTCTTCGCGTACGCCGGCAAGGTCGAGGTGTTTCGGGACACCGGCGGGATCGACCCGACCTATCTGCGGGACTGGTTCGAGCGCCGGGGAGAGATCTTGAATTTCTGGGTGTCCGGCCCCCAGGCGGTGCACTACACGACGCTCTACAACGAGATGGGAGAGCTCTTGTACAGCGACGACAACCGGATGCTGGTGAGCATCGATGACCTGGTGGTCGACCAGAACGGGAACCGCGATTGGTCACGAGCCCGGATTGACGGCGAGATCTACTACCGTGTGCCCTACATCTACTGCTCCCACGCCAACTTCAACCTCGGAGATAGCTGTCTGACCCGTTCCGTGGGTGCTGACTCCTACGAGCGGATGAAGAATATGCTCGACGACCTGAACACCTGGTACATCACCCGGTCGTTCCCCCGAGGGCGGATCGGCGTGGACTCGGGGAGCTACGTGTCGTCGTTCTACCCGTCCATCTACGGCCGGTTGAAGCGGTGGCATGACCTCTATGGTCTGTACGCCGAGCTCTTGCCTCAGTTCTACTCGCCAGAGCAGGTGGAGCAGTTCTTCACGGACCCCGTCAACGGCTGGGGTGGGAAGACCTGGGCGGTGAAGAACGCGTTTAACCATTTGATGCAGACCCTGATGATGCCCAACGTGGGTACCTACAGCCAGGCTACCCTGATCGACGGTAATCAGCAGTACGTACAGGGTGGTGGTCTTGGGGCGTTCTTGGACGTGAGCCAGGCCCGGTACTACTCCACGAGTTGGCACGACGGGAACCGGGAGTGCGGCTATTTCTGGTGGGAGTGTCTGCGCCATATCGGGTTCTATCTGGACAAGATCATGGCCATGGAAGCCCTGAGCGATACGAGCACGAACTTCGTGGCTCGGAGCACCCCGGAGGACATCCGGCAGTGGGAGGTGGGCTACTTCAACACGTTTGGCGACTCCGTTCTGGCCCTGAACGAGGCCATCATGGGTCAAAACTTCTCTCAGGTCGGTCCGTACCTGAGCGGAGGCCAGCTCCAGTTCCCGGACTACACGGAGCCTCTGGACACGCCGAACACTGGTGTGGTCGATCCCTTCGCGACGTTCACGATCCAGCTCTACTGGCAGGTCTTGGGTCAGGCCCGGTTCCCCATGGGGTACGACCAGACGTTCATGGAGAACTCCCGGATCTGGATCCGGGGGCTGGGGAACGCGCCCGATATTGACGATGAGTATCTGGTGTCCTTCCGAGACCCCTGGTCGGGCCACGTCTACGAGACGACCAACCAGGGAGGGTTCACGAGCGCCGGTCAGAAGATGATCGATCGGGCCAACTACCTCCTGGCCCGGACGTCGATGTGTGACGACGAGGAGCGAACGGAGACGCCCGACGACGACTGCGTCAGCGTCAGTGACTCCCAGCGGGCTCGGGCGACCACGGAGCTGCGCAACTATCTGGAGTTGATGTCGGCTGTGGCCTATATCACGCCCCGGATGACTCACGGGAATCCCTACGCGCCCTGAGGGCTAGTACACGGCACATCATCGACGAAGCACTCGCATCCCCCCGAGGTTCACGATCTCGGGGGGATGTTTTTCTCTGCTGAGAGAATCAGTTACGATGGGTGTGCACAAAAGTGTCGACCCAGCGCGAGGGATCAATAGAGGTATGACGACGCAGGAGCTGTTGGTTCGCGGTACCAGGGGCCTCGGGGGAACCATGGCAGGTCTTGCGGTAGTCTTCTTGAGCGTGATGGCTGGAGCCGAGGAAGGACCGGTGAGAGTGGTGGTCGACGATGAACGGATGAGTTGTTCCCCGGAGGTGGGATCTCTGGTGATGGAAGAGATGCGCCTGCGAACCTCCGCGGAGGTGGGCGTTACCTCGAAGGGAGACCCGGCGGGGGAGGTGGCCTGGAGGGTCTCGCTGACCACCGTGGACGGGGGATGTGAGGTGCGGTTGATCGAGGGGGAAGGAGACCGAAGCGTCCCATTCGTGGTCAAGGACCAGGTTGATCGTCTGGAGATCGCCACTGTGGTCAACCGGGTGGTGTGGATCTTGGATGGTGGGCCGGTGCAAGGGGTCGGCCAGGAGTGGGACGAAGCTCCAGAGGCCGAGCAACCGGCGGCGCTGGAGTTTGTCGTCGATCGTCGCCGAAGAGAGGCCCCGATCGGAGAAGAACCGGATGGGCCGGGCTTGATCGAGGACAGTCCGGCCGTGGCCCCGCCCCGGTTTCGAGCCCAAGCAGAGGGAGGGGCGCTGTGGATACCGGAGATCGGGTCTGCGATTCCTCTGGTCCAGGGCGGCCTCGGGTGGAGCCCCTGGCCGTTTTTGGAGTTCGGGGCGGCCGTGCAGGTGCCCGGGGGAAGCGCAGAGATCGCGAGCCCCCAGAAGGTACTGACCTACCGACCTTGGTCGACGCAGTTGACGTCTCGGGTCGGCTTCTCCCTGGGAGACCGGTGGCGGATTCACGCTCTTGGTGGGGCTCGGTGGACTTGGTCGACCTTGTCGGCCGTCGATCTGGTGGGGGGCGGCAACGACCAAGCCGAAGGGCAGGTACTGGAAGCGCAGGCAACGGAAGGACAAGCAACGGAGGTCGGTGGAGAGTCGCGGGATCGAGCCGAGACGGGATCGGCGGTCTCCGGGACTGACCCTTCCGGCGTGGAACCAGCGACGGATCCCGAAGGGCGGCCTCGGCGAGTGGCTGGGGGACCAGGGCCGACGGCGCCCAATGCGCTCTCGTCGTGGTCTGCGGTGTCCTCCCTGGGGGTGGAGGTGGCCCTGACTCGCCACTTCGCGCTGGGGTGGAATGTCAGCGGCGCATTTAGTCTGGCAGATCGGAGAGTAGTCGAGGGAGAGCGAGTGATCCTCGATCTGGGGCGAGTGGAGGTGGGGGCGCTGATGGGTCTGACGGCGAGGTTCTGATCTGATGAAAGACGAAACAAAATGGATCGAGGCTGCCGCTCAAGGAGATATGGAGGCGTTCCATCAGATCTACCTGCGGTATGTCGGGGAGGTGACGCGGACCGTGGGCCGGTACATGGGACCTGGCTCCCACGTCGAGGACGCGGTCCAAGAGGCGTTCATCGAGCTTCATAAGAGCCTGGGGAAGGTGTCGGAGCCGGAGCGGTTCGGCGGCTGGGTTCATCGTGTGGCTCGGAACGTGGCGATCTCCCATGTTCGCAAACGGTCTCGGTCCGTGAACCTGGTCACTCTGCAGGCTTTGAAGGAGCCCACGAACCTGTGGCGCCGCCTGAAGGCGCGGGAGAAGCTCCGGGCCTTTTATGCCGCCCTGGATTGCCTCTCCGAGGAGCAGCGGGAGGCCCTGATCATGTACGAGATCGAGGGGCACACGCTTCAGGAGATCGCCGACGCTCGGAACACCTCGATCAACACCATCGCTTCCCGGGTTCGACGGGGACGGGAGCAGATGGTGAAGATTCTCAAGCGAGTGCAGAAAGCTGGAATCCTGGAGAACGAGGAGCAGGCATGAGCGACGAAGTGCGATGCGAAGTCGTCGAGGGCCTGATCTTCGAGCATCTCCGAGGAGACCTCTCGGATCTCCGAAAGACAGCGGTCGAGGAGCATCTGAGCAGGTGTGGGTCCTGCGAAGCGCTGCGGGTGAAGCTGGAGGAGATGGTCTCGCTGGGGCGGCAGGCGCCGGCGGAGCTGTGGGCCGAGATCGACCAGGAGGAGGCCTACGCCGCGATCGTGGCAGGGATCCTGGAGGAGGGAGCAGGGGAGGGCGCGGCCATGATGGAGGCCCGACTCGAGGAAGGCTTTCAGCTGGCTCAAGAGGCCGGCGGGGAGGAGTTTGGCGAGTTTGATGAGGAGGCTCTCTTCGGTCGGATCGCCGAAGCCGTGGCCAGCGGGGAGCAAGGAGGTCAGGAGCCAGCGGTGGAGCCATGGCGCCCCTGGCGTTGGGTGCAGGCAGGAGTGGTGGCCGCGGCCGGGGTAGCGGTGGCGTTCTTCTGGGCGACCTGGGAGCCACCCCCGGCGGAAGAGCCCACCGGGGAGGAGCCCGTGGCGATTCAGATCGAGGAGACACCCCAGGAGGAGGTGCCCCCGCCGGAGGCCCCGCCAGAGCCGGAGGTGGCGTCGTTGCCACCGTTGGAGGAGGCGATCTCCGAGGGCGACCGGCTCCGGCTCTTCGCCAGCGAAGGAGCTCGGTATCAGATCGATCGGGAGGAGGTCCCGTCGGAAGTCCAGCTCGACGCCGGGACGGTGCTGGTGGAGTACTTTCCGGGAGGGGCCCAGGAGGAGTTCGCCGTGGCCGCAGCCGGGAGCCGGGTGATCGTGGAAGGGACGGTGTTCGCCGTGACCGTGGAGGACCGAGACCTCGGCGTGAAGGTCTTCGAGGGAGCTGTGCGGATCATCGAGGCTGGCGGCGACCATCACTACCTGGAGGCGGGCCAGTCGTACTGGCGAGGGCGGCGAGAGCTCCTCGATGAAGCGTCGGTCCGGGCGGTGGAGTCCTACGTGGACTTGGAAGCCCACCGCCGGACTCTTGAGGCCCTTGAAGAAGCCCGGAGTGCTCCACCGGAAGTGGAGCCCGTCGTGAACGTAGTCGTAGACGAGGAGGGCGAGGAGGCCCCCGAAGAGCGATCACCGAGACGACTGCGGGAACTGGCGTTGCAGGCGCTTCATGACGGAGATCCCCCGCGTGCTGTGGGCCTCTTGGAGCAAGCCCTGGCAAAGACGGCCCCCACGGAGCAGGTCCACGGTGATGTCCTCCTGGAGTTGGCCCGCATTCATCTCCATGTCTTGAACGAACCTCAGGAAGGGGTGAAGCACTTGAACCAATTCGTGGCCCGATGGCCTGATGATCCCGCCGCTGACGCGATCCGATTGCAGTTCTGTGGTACCAGAGAGATCGGTATCGACGAGGAGCACTGCCGGTAACCCGGTAGGCTGGCCCTGGCGAGGAGCGGTTGCACATGCCACAGGAGTTCTGGTGGGGGGTGATGATGGCGACCTCCGGGGTGTTGTTGGCGGTCCAGGTCGCCGCGATGGTTCGCCGCCGGTGGCATCGAAGTCGTCGGCGTCGGCAGGGCCGGCGGGCGCGAAAGGCGGAGATCCGGGCCGAGCGGGTGTTGCGGAAGGCCGGGTTTGTGCCCATCAGTGATCAGGTAGAGGGGAGCTGGCGAGTGATCGTGGACGGGGAGGAGCACAGCTTTGACCTGGTAGGCGATTGGCTCGTGGAGCGCGACGGGGCCCGATTTCTGGTGGAGGTAAAGACCGGGCGGCACGCGCCGTCGATCCGAAATCGGGCGACGAGACGACAACTTCTGGAATATCGCTGTGCTTTTGATGTAGAAGGTGTCATATTACTGGATATGGAAGCACGGCAGTTGCGGGTGGTAGAGTTTCCCGATCTTTGAGCGAGATGTGCGCTCCGATTGTGGGAAAAGTGGGGAAGAGAATGGGGACCCTTGTTGTTGGGAAAGGGTATGAAACTTCAGGTGGAAACGGGAGACGGGAGCCGATGATCACGGGGCAATCAGGAGAGTACGGGGGCCAGGGACAGGTCCGAAAGCAGCGTAGGCCGAAGGTGTTGATCGTCGAGGATGACGACCGGATCCGGGAGCTGATCGCCATGCTGATGCGTGGCGAGGGGTTCGAGGTGGTGGAGCTCTGCGATGGGATGGAGGCGCTGAACTATCTGGCCTTCACCGAGGTGTACGCCGGCCAGCGGCGAAGCCCGGACTTAATCGTGGCCGACATCAATATGCCGACCTATTCGGGGCTCGATCTCTTGGAGGGGATGAAGGAGGCCGAGACCCGGGCGCCGGTGATGCTGGTCACCGGCGAGGCTGACGCCGAGATTCGGGCCGAAGGTCGGCGGCTGGGGGCGGCCTGTGTGGTGCAGAAGCCCTTCGACGTGGATCGATTCCTCTATGAGGTGGAGGTCTGTATGGGGGG
>SKON01000270.1 GCA_007120035.1 Myxococcales bacterium | reverse complement strand
TTCAACGAAAACGGCTCCCGCGCCACCACGCACCGCTCCACCTCGGCGGCCACCCCGGCCCGGTCTTCGGGATGAATCACGGATCCAAGTGTTCGCTCCCCGCTCTCAAACTCCTCTGGAGGGAACCCGACGATCGCTTCCACCTGGGGAGACACATAGGTCGCCGGCCAATCGAACTCCGCCTCACATCGGTACACCATCCCCGGGATATTCTGCACCAGCGCTCGGAACTTCGCCTCGCTCTCTTCCAGCGCCGACTTCGCTCGCCACTCGTCGGTCATATCCCGGATCACCGCCAGTCGGTTGCCCGAACTGAGCGCCAAGATCCGAGCCTCAAAGAGCCGCAGCGCCTCTCCGATCGGCAGAGTGTAATTCACCGTGACCCGGTCAACGCCCCGATCCAGCTCCTCCAACCCTCGGATCACCTTCCGGGCGGCCTGTTCCGGCAACACCTCTCCTACACGGCGTCCCAGAAAATTCTCGGGCTCCGTATAGAGCGGCGTCTCCACACCCTCTTGGTAGGCCAGAATCCTCCCTCCCGAAGACAGCTCAAACCGAAGGTCCGGGTAGGCTTCCAGCGCACCTCGCTCCCGGGATACCCCCTCCTCGGAAACCTCCGCGGACCGCTCCCGCGATTCAGACGTCATGGCACTCTCTCTTGTCTCGTCATGGAACCTCCTAGTCTAGTATCATGATCACCGCCTGCATAGGCCCAACTCTCCCCCCATGACCATCATGCACAAGATCCTCATCAGCGCCTGCCTCCTCGGCCGACCCGTCCGATACGACGGCCGCGCTCGACATCCCGACGATCCCACCCATCTACTCGACCGGTGGCGACGAGAGGATCGCCTGGTCCCCATCTGCCCCGAGGTCTCCGGCGGCCTCCCCGTCCCCCGCCCCCCCGCGGAGATCGTCGGCGGCGACGGAAACGACGTCCTCGACGGCCGCGCCCACCTCCTCACCGCCGACGGCCGCGACGTCACCGCCCCTTTCCTGGCCGGCGCTCAGGCCGCCCTGGCGATGGCCCAAGAACACGACGTCGCCCTTGCGATCCTCAAAGCCCGCAGCCCTTCTTGCGGATCCCACCAGATCTACGACGGCTCCTTCTCCTCCACCCTTCGACCGGGCTCGGGGGCCACGGCGGCCCTCCTACGACGCCACGACATCCCGGTCTTCACCGAAGACCAGCTCGCCGCCGCCGCCCTCCTCCTCGAAGAATTGGAAGGTTAGTACAGGGCCTACCGCCCGCGCACCAACGCCGCGAGACGCCGCGCCTCCTCGGCCTCTTCCCCGCGGTTTAACCCTCGATACGCCCGGGCCATCTTCTCGTGGACATCCGGATTAAACGGGTTGATCCGCGCCGCTTCCCGCAGCGCCTCCCGGGCCTCCCCGTACTGATTCATCGCCAGGTAGGCTCGCCCCAGCTCCACCCAGAGCGTCGGATATCCCGGGCTCAACAGCCTCAGGGGCTCCAACGCCTCAAGGGCCCCGTCGGCCTGCCCGCTCATCACCAGGCTCCGGGCCAACCGGGTCTGCAGCACCGGGTTGTGCTCCCCCAACAACTCCGCGGCCTTCTGGTACTGCACCACCGCCGCCCCGTACCGATCCCGGGCCTGCATCATCATCCCCAACTGGATATGCTCCCGAGCCTCGGGCACCTCCACCTGCTCCAGCTCATTGCCCGCCGCACCGGCGTCCTCCTGCAGCACGATCCGCTCCTCGAAGACCTCATCGTCGTCCCCGAGCCCCGGCTCCGGCCGAGATCGCAGATAGGCCGGCCAGATCCGATCCTCGAACTCTCGCCAGGTGGTGTTCAACACCCGGGCGTAGGCCGTGCGGGCATCATGCCCGGCGTTGATCTCCGCCAGGAGCTTCGCGAACGCCCCGGGGCCCACCTCCGCCCGCAGGTACTCCATCGTCGTGTACACCTCGGCAAAGGCCACCGCCGCGTCTTCCTGGCTGGGCAAGAGCGCCATCGACGGGTGCATCGCGTCGAAGGGGATCAACGTCCCAGCCTCCATCCGCCGCCGTAACAATCGCTCCGACGCCGCGTCCAACCGCGCCTCGTCGGGCCCTCGCCACCGTCGCTCCAGATACTTCGCCAGCCCCTCGTGCATCCAGATCGGCACGTTCGCCGTGGTCGCCTGGTTGATCACGTAGTGCACGTACTCGTGGATCAAGGTGTCCACCCACCCGTACCCCCGCAGCACCGCACGGGGACTGGTGATCATCAACCGGTTGTGCTGACACAACGCGATCGTCCCCGAGGTCCGGATATTCTCCTCCGTCAGCTGCGACACCTGGGCCAACACGGTCGCCCGGGGATAGATCTCCACCCGCACCGGCGGCTCCGGCCGATACCCCAGCTCCTCCCCAAAAGCCTCATAGGCCGCCTCCAGCGCCTCGAACGCGTAGGGCAACAACACCTCATCCCGTCCGGGGGAAATGAAGATCTCAAACCGCCCCGACGGGCTGACGTGCTTCTCGTAGTCCTCGGTCACCTCCAGAGTGCTCGCCACGAGCTCTCGCAGCGACCGCCACTGCCCGTTGTCGCTCCGCTCCAACGCTCGATCCAGGTGCTCCAGCGCCCCCTCGTAGTCCCCCATGTAGAACGCGTACCGTCCCTCCAGGTAGTCCGCCTGCCCCGATACTCGGGCCCCCTGCCCCAGCGAGTCGATGGCCGCCCGGGCCTCGGTCATCTGCCACGCCGTCAGATGGCGATGGGCCCTCTCCACCGGCGACGACGCCCAGGCCACCCCCGACAGGCAGAGCAAGAGCCCCACGGTGACCCACCACCCCAGTATCTTTCCCGTTCTTCTCATTCCACGAGGCTCCGGAAATACCGCTCAATCTGTGATTCGTAGTCGTCCAGCCGCCCTTCCCGCATCCCCTCCATCAGCTCCCGCCGCAGCCGCTCTCGGGCCTCCCCGCTGTCCTCCCCGGGGATCTCCACCCGCTCCGACGATCGCTCCTGCCCGGACTGGTCCCGATCCTGCTGACGCTGTCGCTCCAGGGCCTGGCTCATGGACTGCCGAAGCTGCCCCAGCTCCTCGATAGCCTGCCGCTCGGCGTCCAGGGCCGGCTGCATTCGCCGCTCCTGCAGGCTCTCCGTGGCTCGATTCATAGCCTCCTGCACGGACTCCAGCGACGGCTGCAGCTCCTCCTGGAGCGCCGGGAACCGCTCCCCCTCCTGCTCCACTCGCTGCCGCAGGGCCTCGGCCCGCTCCGCGGCCTCCTGCTGTTGCTGGGCCAGCTCGTCGAACTGCCCCTCCTGCCCCGGGGTCAGGTCCTGCTGGGCCTGCTGCATGAACTCCTCGAGCCGCTCCCGAATCTCCGAGGCCCGCTGGATCATCTGGTTGGAGTCCGCCGACGACTGCTCCAGGGCCCGCCGCTGCTCCTCCTCTCGGGTGAACCGCTCCGAGCCCTGCATGCTGCTTCGCATCCGCCGCAGGTCCGTCTCCGATTGTCGGGCACGCTCCAGCGCCTGCTCCAGGTCGTCTTGCTCCACCATCTCCCGCAGCCGCTCGATGGTCTCCCGGGACCGATCCACGGTGTTTCGCTCCCGCAACGGCAGGGGCCGCTCGTCGATCCTCTCGATCTGGCTCTCCTGCCTCTCGATCTCCCGCAAGAGCTCCCGCCGCAACGGCGCCAGCTGGCGCTCCAACTCCTCCTGCCGCTCCTCCCGAAGCTGCTCCTGCAGCTCCCGAGTCTGCTCCTCGATGGCCCGCTCCCTCTCCTCGAGCTGGTTGACCTCGTCCATCATCTCCGCCACGGCCTCGTCGAGCTCCGAGATCCCCTGAGGCTCCAGCTGCGAGAAGGAGTCTCCCATCCCCTGGGACAAGTTCTGCAGGCTCATCTCCATCTCATCGAGCATCGCCAGCGCCCCCTCGATGTCCCCAGCCTCGATCATCTCCTCGATGGACCGGAGCTGATCGGCCACGTTCCCCGTGTCCTCCTCCAGGTTCATCTGCTCCAGGGCCTCCATGTTCACGTGCTCCCGGGGCATCTCCCGCATCTGCATCTGCATCCGCTCCATCAGCTCCTGCAGCCGCTGCCTCAGCCGCTGCATCTCTCGCTGAATCGCCTCCCGGAGCTCCGGGTCCTGGGTCTCCTGATACTGCTCCAAAAGCTCCCGCAGCCGCTGGCGCAGGTTCTCGATCTCATCGGCCGTGGCCTGCACGAGCTCCATCTTCTGCGAGATCAAGAGCTCCTCGAGGCTCAGGATCCCCCGCTCCAGCTCCTCCTCGGTCACCGACGCGTAATCCGCCAGATCCTGCAGGTTCCCATCGGAGACATCGTTCCGATCCGCCCGGGGGCGCAGCCGCCCCAACAGCTCGTCGCCCCGCTGATGCACCCGATCCAGCCGCCGATGCAGCCCCTGAAAGAGGGTCAGGTTCCGCGGCACCACCAGGGGGTCCTCCTCCATAACCTCGATCAATCCTTCCATCCGAGCCAGGATCTCCACCCGATCCCCGTGGAGCGTTCCGATCCGATGCACCTGGTCGACCCGCTCCACCGACGGCATCTCCCGGTCGGCGATCTGCATGTACGTCCCGTCCCGCTGCCGCTCTCGGGGCCCCACGGGGGACTCCAGGAAGTCCGCCAGGTGCAGCAAGAGGGCCTCCATCATCTCCTGCTGATCCGCCAGGTTCCGCATATGCTGGTCTTCCGGGCTCTCCACATAGAGCACCACGGGCCCGCTCCGCCCGATCCCCGGCCCCGTCGCCGAGTTATTATCCCGGGCCTCGAAGTAGACCACCACCGAGTCCTTCGGCTGCAGATGCAGAGGCTGCAGGTCGAAGGTGTACGTCCCGTCCACCTCTCGCGGAGAATTCGACAGCCCGGGCAGCTCGAGCCGCTCCCGGTGGGCGTCCTCCTCGTCGGCCCCCTCGAAGTAGTACACCGCCGTCACCGCCTGGATCCCGAAGTCGTCGGTGGCGGTGAACGAGAACTCCACCACGTCCTCGGGCTGGGCCTCGATCCGCCCCGGCTCATGAGAGGTCAGCCGCACCCGCGGCGCCTCATCGGCCACCACCCGGAGCCGTCGGGGGGTCCGATCCTCCACGGGACGCCCCTCGGCCGTGACCCCTCGGAACCAGTAGTGACCGCTCTCGGCGATCTCCAGCGTCGTCGACGCCGTCGTCGGCCCCTCCCGACGCATCTCCTGGGCCTGCTTCTCCCCGTCTCCAGACTCCACCACGAGTTCCACGTCCTGGAACTCCTCCACGAGCCGCACCGTCAGGTGTACCTCGGTCCCCTCCAACGTCTCCAGGCCCCCGGACCCCAGGTGTACGAACTGCCGGTCCAGCCCGGTGTACGAGGGGTACACGAACACGGCGTCCACAGAGCTCACCATGGGCCGCTCGTCGACCCGCTCTCCCACCACGGGGCTCCCCATCCGCTCCCCGCTCAGCACCCCCAGCGTCCACCCCGCGTCCAACACGAAGGGGATCACCATCAGCGCCAGCCCGCCCGAGACCGCCAAAATCGGCGGCGTCAGATCTCGCCGCGGGATCAAATGCGCCAGGGAGCTCTTCTTCGCTACCTCGTTGGCCCGCTTCACGGTCTGCGCCAGGTGAGCCGCCGCCAGGGATTCGCTCACCCCCTGGTCGGCGAGGCTCTCTCCCCGCTCTCCCGTCAGCCGCTCCCCGAACTCCAGGGCTGCCACAAGGTCGCTTCGAAACTCCGGACTGTGCCGCTGCACCCGCGCCGCCACCTGGGCCGCGTCGGGCCGCCGCCACAAAAACATCCCCAACGCCGACAACGCCCCCAGGGTCGCCGACAACAGGCCGATCCCCATCACCCACCGGCCCAGGGTGTACCCGTTCGGGATCACCGCCGCCACCAGGAGCCCCACCAGGAGCACCGCCAAAACGGTCGCCCCAAACCACAGCGCTCCCTCGATCACCACGGGCCGGACCAGGTCCCTCCCGGTGCGCCGCAAGAGCACCCGCAGGGTCCGCAGATCCTTGGCCGCCCCTTTTTTCGCTCCTTCCTCTTTGTCGTCCCGCATCGATCGCCGCGTCTACGATCCTCCAATACACCACTTCGGGCAACCTAGCCGCGCCCGACCCCATTGAAAAGCCCCCTCACCCGGACTTTAATCCCACACCTCTCACACTGGTCACCTCAGACCTCACCTCAGCCGGTCCAACACCGCCGCCCCACCGCCCGCTCCGCACCCCACCCGCAGGGTCGCCTGGGGGTAGGTGCAGTAGAGCCCGGCCAGGATCGCCGCCGGCCGATGATTGCCGCTCTTCTTCACGCCCCCGAAGGGCAGCCGGCTCGACGCCCCCACGGTGGATCGATTCAGGTTCAAGATCCCCGCCTTCAGCTCATAGGAGAGCTCGTCGAACCGCTCCTCGTCGGCGGTGAACACGCTCATCGCCAACCCGTAGTTCGTCCCATTCGCCACCGCCACGGCCTCCGCGTCATCCCCCACCTCGTAGATCACCACGTCGGGCCCGAAGATCTCCCGTCCCTGATGGCTCCCCCGGGGGTCCACCTCCAGGGCTCGCCAGAGCCCGGGACGCACGAAATATCCCGGCCCCACCTCGGGGCGAGCCCCTCCCTCCAGCAGCACCTCGAGCTTCCCGTCCTCGTCATCCATCTGGGCTGCCACGAACCCCTCGTACCCTCCCTGGGTCGCCAGGGGCCCCATAAACGGCCCGTCTCCCTCCAGGGGATCCCCGGTGGTCACCCGCAGCAAGAGCCCTCGAAACACCTCCGTAAACTTCGCCGCCACCTCTCGATGGACCACCACCCGACTCGTCGCCGAACACCGCTGCCCCGTCGTCAAGCACGATGCCTGCAGGATCTCCGTCGCCGCCTGCTGCAGATCGGCGTCGGGCAACAGGATCGACGTATTCTTCCCCCCCATCTCCAGGGCCAGCAACTTCCCGGGCTGCGCCAGCGTCGCCTCCTTGATCCGCAGCCCCGTCTCCCAGGATCCCGTAAAGAGCACCCCGTCGACGTCCTCGTGAGCGGCCAGCCGGGCCCCCACAGGCCCCGGCCCTTGCACCATGTTGATCACCCCCGGCGGAAACGCCGCCTCCTCCACGCACTCGAAGTAGAGCTGCATCGACGACGGCGCGTTCTCCGAGGGCTTCACCACCACGGTGTTCCCCGTCGCCAGCGCCGGCACGATATGCCCGTTCGCCAGGTGCAGCGGGAAGTTAAAGGGCCCCAACACGGCCAACACCCCCAGAGGTCGATACCGATAGCTCCCCCCATCGAGCCTATCCGGATGGACCGCCGCCGTCACCTCCAGCCCCTCGCCGGTCATGATGTCGATCTTCGCCACCAGGGCCTTCGCCTCTCCCCGGGCCTCCCACAGGGGCTTGCCCATCTCCAACGAGATCGCCCGGGCCAGCTCCTCCTGCCGACCCGCCAGGGCCTCCCGGAGCCGCGCCAGGCAGTCCACCCGGGCCGCCTGCCCCGCCCGATCCCATGCCGGCTGCGCCCCACGGGCCACGGCCACGGCCTGATCCACGGCGTCCACATGCCAGTGAAACCCGAACACCTCCTCGTCGGGCCGGGACGGATTCTCCCGCCGGAACACCTCTCCTCCTTCGGCGAGCACCCAACGATTGGCGATGAAATTTCCGCGAGCGATCATAGCTTCCTCGGTTTCAAACATGGTAAGCGAAGTCTCCGTGGACCTCCTCGGTCGCCGTCGGCGACGCCGCCAGAGTGCCACAGTCATCGACAGTGTCCAGCGAGGAACCCTTCGACCATGAGCTGGTGGCTCACAGCCCTGATCTCCCTCTCCCCCGTGGCGCTGATCCTCATCGCCATGGTGGTCTTTCGCCGCACCGCCGCCTTCGCCGGGGTCCTCGGCCTCCTGCTGACCGTCGTCCTCTCCCTGACCCTCTTCGACTTCCCGGCCCTCGCGGCCCACGCCACCCCCCGCGTTGCCGGCCTGATCGGCTCCTTCGTCGAGGCCACCTTCACGGCGGCCACGATCCTCTGGATCATCTTCGGGGCCCTCTGCGTCCACCAGCTCCAGCTCCGCACGGGAGCCATCGAGTCCCTCCGGGCCGGCGTCGGCAGCCTCTCCGACGATCCCCGGATCGTCGCCATCCTCATCGCATGGTTCTTTGCCCTCTTCATCGAAGGCGCCGCCGGCTTCGGCACCCCCATCGCCCTGGCTGCGCCCTTCCTGGTGGGCTTCGGCTTCCGCCCCGTCCAGGCCGTCACCATCGTCCTCATCGGCCACTCCGTAGGGGTCTCCTTCGGCGCCGTCGGCACCCCGATCATGCCCCAGATCGCCGCCACGGACTTCACGGGCCCCCAGATCGCCCGGGCCACCGGCGAGTTTCACCTGATCCTCGGCGCTGTGATGCTCGCCGTAGTGTTGCTCCTCGTCACCCGCCAGGCCCGGGAAGACGACCGCGACCTCGTCCCCATCGCCGGCTACTTCGTCCTGGCCGCCGCCGCCTTCCTCCTCCCCATGGCCGCCATCTCCCGATGGATCGGCCCCGAGCTCCCCACCATGGGCGGCGCCCTCGTCGGCGGCGCCCTCTTCATCGCCGCCCTGAACTTCCGCCGCGGCAAGGATCTGACCAAGGCCGTGGACGACGCCGACGCCTCCGAGCAGATGCCCCTCCTCCGAGCCGCCGCCCCCTACCTGATCGTCATCGGCCTGATCCTCCTCACTCGCCTGATCGGCCCCATCCAGACCCTCTTCCAGTCGATCCTCTTCGAGTGGGAGCTCCACGACACCTTCCAGGGCCGGTTCCAACCGTTCTACCACCCCGGCACGATCCTGGTCCTCGGCGCCCTTTTCGGGGCCCGGATCCAGGGCGCCTCCCGGGCGGTCATCAAAGACGCTCTCAAAGAAGCTCTGAAGATGCTCGGCCCCGTCACCATCGCCCTCATCGCCATGCTCGCCATCTCTCGGTTGATGGTCCACACCGCCATGATCGACGCCCTGGCCGAGGCCGCCGCCCGCACAGCCGGCGGCTTCTGGCCCGCCGTCGCCCCCGTCGTCGGCGTCCTCGGCACCTTCGTCACCGGCTCCGCCACGGCCTCCAACATCTTGTTCACTGACTTCCAGGTCGCCACCGCCGACCGCCTCGGCCTCGACGAGCTCCGCCTCGTCGCCGCCCAGGGGTTCGGCGCCGCCGTGGGCAACATCATCTGCCCCCACAACGTCATCGCCGGCTGCGCCACCGTCGGCATCGCCGGCCGTGAGGGCGAGGTCCTTCGACGGACCCTCGGGGCCTGCGCGATCTACGTGATCCTCGGCGGCCTCTTGGCCTGGGTCTTCATCGCCCTTACCTTCTGATCCCTTCTCTCCTTCTGCTCCGGGAGCCCCATGAAGATCGCCATGTTCAGCACCAAAGACTACGACCGCCGGTCCTTCGACCGGGCCAACGACACACACTCTCTGGACCACCAGATCCGCTACCTCGAGGCTCGCCTCACCCCCGACACGGCGCCCCTGGCCCAAGACGCCGCCGCCGTCTGCGCCTTCGTCAACGACGATCTCAGCCGCCCCACCCTGGAGATCCTCGCCGCCCTCGACGTTGAACTCCTCGTGCTCCGCTCCGCCGGCTTCAACCACGTCGACCTCACGGCCGCCCACGAGCTCGGCCTCACGGTCGCCCGGGTCCCGGCCTACTCACCACACGCCGTCGCCGAGCACACCCTGGCCCTGATCCTGAGCCTGAACCGCCACATCCACCGGGCCTACAACCGGGTCCGCGAGGGCAACTTCGCCCTCGAGGGCCTCCTCGGCTTCGACCTCCACGGCAAGACCGTAGGCATCATCGGCACCGGCCAGATCGGCCTCGTCTTCGCCCGTCAGATGGCCGGCCTCGGCTGCCATATCCTCGGCTACGACCCCTACCCCAACGACGAATGCACAGCCCTCGGCATGGAGTACGTCGACCTCGACGAGCTCTTCGCCCGCTCCCGCATCATCAGCCTCCACTGCCCCCTCACCCCCGACACCCACCACCTGATCGACGCCAACGCCATCGCCCGCATGCAAAAAGGTGTCATGATCATCAACACCAGCCGCGGTGCCATGATCGACACCCGCGCCGTCATCGACGGCCTGAAGTCCGAGAAGATCGGCGCCCTCGGTCTCGACGTCTACGAGGAGGAGGCCGACCTCTTCTTCGAAGACCTCTCCGACAAGGTCATCCAGGACGACGTCTTCGCTCGCCTCCTCACCTTCCCCAACGTCCTCATCACCGGCCACCAGGGGTTCTTCACCACCGAAGCCCTCGCCAACATCGCCGACACCACCCTCCTGAACGCCACCGCCTTCGAGACCGGCACCGGCACCCTCCACCGCGTCACCCTCGACGGATAACGGGCCACCCCTTCGCTCTACGACGAGCAGCTGAAGTGCGACACCCCACCGAGCCCCTCGAAGCGCTCCGGTCGCTTCCGATCGGCCTTCGCGGCGAGGTCACTTTCCTGGTCCACATAGGGATCGCTGAACAACGCCTGCAATTCCCTGACCCCTGTGTAGTCACCCCGCTCTGCCCTCTCGTAGGCAGGTGCGACCAACCACTCCCGCCACGCATAGCGCGGGTTCATCCCCTTCATTTCCGCCGAAACCCGGTCGAGGTCCCGCACACCATCATCCCGGAGGTGCTCATGCCACCGATCCAGCCACGACTGCCATCGCCCCTGGATCTCCTCCGATAGATCGACCTGGAACGTCGTCTCCAAGGCCTCCGCCTCGTCGGGGAAGTCACACAACGCTCGAAAAAAGAGGGTGTAGTCCGCCTGCGACTCCTGCATCAGCCCAAAGAGCTCCGAGCAGAGTTCCCCGTCGAACCGATCCAGACCCAGCTTGCCCGCCCACATCCTCTCCAATTTACGCTTCATCTGGGCAGCGAATCCCTTTTCGACGTCCTCGAGCTCAGGCTCCAGCGTTGGATCATCGAGCACTACCTTCAGGGAGCGGCACAACATCTGGAAGTTGGCTTCCGCAGCGGCCGGTTGGTTGAACAACGAAAAGTGCTGTCCACCTCCGGTCCAGGGCTGAAACCAGGGATCAAATGTTTCACAGAACCCGAAGGGTCCATAGTCCAGCGTAAATCCACCCAACGCGCAGTTGTCGCTGTTGAAGTTCCCCTGGCAGTAGCCAACCCGGAGCCATTCCGCGACCAGCGTTGTCAGACGGGCTCGAAACCGACGGGCCAACGCCACCACCTGCTCCCCGAATGGCCGCTCTCGATCGATCTCGTCGGGATACTCCCGCTCAATCCCGTGGGCCACGATCATCCGCAGCTCCTCCCGTGCGCGCCCATGGGCCTCAGACCGCGCTCGTCGGCCGAATAACTCCACCTGTCCCACACGCAGAAACGACGGAGCTACCCGGGTCGAGATGGCCACCCGGTGCGCCTTCATCACGTCTGGATTGTAGGACCGCGACCCCACCGAGTACCACGGACGCATCACGGTTTCCGTCTTCGACGCATAAAGCGACAGTGACCGGGAGGTCGGCACGCCGAGGGCGTGCATAAACTCCTGCGCCAAAAACTCCCGAACGCTGGACCGCAACACCGCTCGGCCATCGCCTCCCCGGCAGTACGGCGTAGGTCCTCCACCCTTCAGCTGCAGCTCCCATCTCTTTCCATCGGCGACGACCTCGGCGATCGACATCGCCCGACCATCGCCGTAGCCGTTCCCCGTCTGGAACGGGCACTGCTGCGTGTACTCGGTCCCATAGATGGACAGCGCATACCCCGTCGCCCAACCCACCGGCTTGAAGGGGTCAGGCGCCTCGGAGAGATCCCCCGAGAAGATCCTTCGGAACCCTTCATCCTGCGCCAACTCGTCGCTGAGCCCGAGCTCCCGAAAGAGACCATGGCTGTGGCTGACGTACTCAGGCGAAGCGAGCGGTGTGGGTGCCACCGGGACATAGTGCCCCGACCGGACCTGACGAGGTCGATGATCGCGACCATCCAGCCTCGCCTCGGGGTCGGCGTTGAGCCGCTCCATGTATGAGAAGTCGACCTTCTTCAGCAACGCTTCCATTCCGGAACGCTGGTGCTTCTCTTCTTCTCTTGCCATGCGCGACCTCCTTCTACTCCCTACTTCGGCTCGCCAGCATATTCGCTCGTTCACACATCACCAATGGACCCCTCTCACTCTAGCCACGCAAAAGCCCGGCGCCAGCTAAACGCCCCTACAACCGCCCACACTACCATCGACAACCCGAAACGAAACAGCGAAGCTCGTGACCCCCTCCCCGCCCCCGCGGGGAGGTGCCCGCAGGGCGGAGGGGTCGTTCGCGCCGCCCATACGTCCACCCACGAAGCCCCCTTGGCTCCCCACCCCCCTTCATGAATAATGCCCCCCACCAACACCCTGCCCCTACCAGCCCCCACGAGACCACCCCACCATGGAAAAAACACCCAAACCCTACGGCACCTGGTCCAGCCCTATCAGCGAGGAGATGCTCGCTGGTTCCCTGAACCTCATCGACGTCCAGTGGGCCGACGACGGCGAAACCCTCGTCTGGGCCGAGCGCCACGACGGGTTCACGAGCCTCATGGTCCGCCGCCCCGGCCAGGCCCCCCGCCGCCTCAACGACAGCATCAACATCCGCGGCGGCTGCGGTTACGGCGGCGGCGAGTTCGCGCTCCGCGGCGACTCCGTCGTCTTCGCTGCTGACGACGGCCGTCTCTACGCGGCCCACCTCGACACCGGCCTTCCCCGCCCGATCACCCCGCCCTGGGGGGCCGTCGCCTCCCCCGCGATCTCCCACGACGGAGAGTGGGTCGCCTTCGTCCACTCCCACCAAGACGTCGATCGCATCGGCCTCGTCGACATCGGCGGCACCCACTGGCCCACCATCGCCGCCCAGGGCGCCGACTTCTACATGCAGCCCACCTTCCAGCCCGACGATCGCCGGCTCCTCTGGGTCGCCTGGGACCACCCCGCCATGCCCTGGATGGCCACCCGCGTCGAAGCAGCCCACCTCTCACTCGACGACGGTACCCCCAGCGTCGGCGACACCCAGATCCTCTACGGCGCCGATGACCCCCGCGACATCGCTCGCCAGCAGCCCCTCTTCTCCCCCACCGGGACTCATCTCGCGCACCTCTCCGACCAGTCCGGACGGTGGCAGGTGATCGTCGAGGATCTCAGCACCGGCCAAACCACCGCCCTCTCCGACCCCCTCCGAGACGTCGGCGGCCCCGCCTGGATCCAGGGGCTGCGCTACTACGCGTGGGAGCCCTCCGGCGACTCGGTCCTCGCCATCTCCAGCGACCTCGGTGCCTCCCGGATCGATCGCCTCCCCCTGAACGGAGCCCACGAACCCACGGGACTCTTCAACGACTACACCCACCTCTCCCAGCTCTCCCTCGCCCCATCGGGCCACGTCGCCTGCCTCGCCGAGTCCTCCCTCTGCCCACCCCGTGTGGTCTCCGCCACCGCAGGCAAGACCCACATCGAGCGCTTCAGCAGCAGCGAACGCCTCGGCCCCGACGATCTCGCTGTCGTAAAACCCGTGAGCTGGAGCACCGGCACCGCCGGCCCCATCGAGACCGTCCACGGCCTCTACTACCCCCCCACCAACGCCACCCAGCGAGGCACAGGTCGCCCCCCGGCGCTGGTCATGATCCACGGCGGGCCCACCTCCCAGCGAACCCAGCGCTTCGAAGCCCGCAACCAGTACTTCGCCAGCCGCGGGTTCGCCGTCCTCGACGTCAACTACCGCGGCAGCACCGGCTACGGCCGCCAGTACATGGAGGCCCTCTTCGGCCAATGGGGCGTCGTCGACGTCGAGGACGCCGTCGGCGGCGCCCGATTCCTCGTCGACGAAGGACTCGCCGCCAAGGACCAACTCGTCATCATGGGCGGAAGCGCCGGCGGCTACACCGTCCTTCAGACCCTCACCACCCACCCCGGGGTCTTCAAAGCCGGCGTCTGCCTCTACGGCATCTCCGACCTCTTCGCCCTCCAGATGGGCACTCACAAGTTCGAGGCCCACTACAACGACACCCTGATCGGCATTCTACCCGAAGACGCCGAGACCTTCCGCGCCCGGTCCCCCATCTTCCGCGCCGAAGCCATCCAGGACCGGCTCGCCATCTACCACGGCGCCAAAGACCGCGTCGTCCCCCCCGACCAGGCCGAGGCCATCGCCGACTCCCTCCGCCGCCGCGGCGTCGACCTCCTCCACCATGTCTACGAAGACGAAGGCCACGGCTGGCGCCGCACCGACACCATCAAACACTTCCACCGCTCCCTCCTCGACTTCCTCCAACGCCACGTGATCTTCGGGTAGCCGAGCACCCCACCCCAAACTGCAGGGGGCACAGCTTGGAGCGCAGTGGTGAACCGCGAACCCTACCCGAAACACCGAAGCCCGTGACCCCCTCCCCGCCTGCGGGGAGGTGCCCGTAGGGCGGAGGGGTCGTCCGCACCGCCCACACCTTCACCCTACAACCACCACCACAACACCCCCACCACCACCACTACGAACACCACGAACCCCACCACCACCACCCCACCGGCCAGCAGATACATCCCCCCCTGCCGACGGGCCTCCCCAACCTCTGCGGGGGGTGGGGCGGCCGGGGCCTCCACCTCCGGAAACACCCGATGCTGCTCCTGCCTCCGCAGCAACCCGAGCTTCTCCTCCTCCCCCTCCACCTCCCCCAACTTCATAAAAAACTCCGTCGCCACCAGCTTCGGCACCGGAGGGATCTCCTCCGCCTCCAACCGAAAGTTCTCCATCTTTCGACGGGCCTCCCGCAGAGCCCCCAGCATCTCTTCCCCGCTCTGATACCGATCCCCCGGATGCTTCAACGTCGCTCGCCGAATCACCTCCCCGAGGGGACTCTCGTACACCCGCCGCGGCATCGGCAGCGGCGACGACAGATGAAAGATCACCAGCTGATCCAGGCTCGCCTTCCGCATCATCGACCGCCCGATCAACAGCTCCAGGAGCACCAGCCCCACGGCGTACACATCGGCCGTCTTGCGCCCCGAGCTGTCCGGGAAGAGAAACGCCTCCGGCGGCATATACGCCGGCGTCCCCGTGTAGGTCCCCGCCGCCGTCAGCCGCGTCAGATCCGGGTCCATCAACCGCGCCACCCCGAAATCCAGGATCCGCAACGACTCCCCACGAGACCCCTCCACCAGAAAGAGGTTCGCTGGCTTGATATCCCGATGCACCACCCCATGGCTGTGGGCTTCCGCCAATCCGTCCAGGATCTGCTCCCCCAGCTCCATCACCCTCTCAGCCGAGTACGAACCCGGGGTCTCCTTCATCACCACCGAGAGATCCTGGCCCTTCAAGAGCTCCATCACGATAAAGGGCAGCCCCGACGGCGACTCCCCCACATCATAGACCCGCACGATCGACGGATGGTCAAAGAGCGTCGCGATCTCGATCTCCCGCCGAAACCGCTGCACATACTTATGATCTTTGGCCACATGAGGGTGCAGAAACTTCACCGCAACCTGCCGCCCCACCTGCACCTGCTCCGCCAAAAACACCACCCCTCGGGCTCCTTTCCCCAAGGGCTCGAGGATCCGATACCGACCGTCGATGACCTCCCCCGGACGCGGTAGTTCTGGCAGAGCAGGCACAGCCGTTTGGCCTCAGAGTTCGATCAACCCGATCTGCTCGTCATCCCGCTTATAGACGATGTTTAAGGACTCCGTCGCCGCGTTCGTGAACACGAAGAACTGACGGTCTTCCAAGAGCTCCAACTGCAGCACCGCCTCGTTCAACGCCATCGGCTTGGCCTGATACTCCTGATGCCGCAGCAACTTCACCTCTCCATCGGAGGTCGTCACCGTCTCCTGCTCTTCGGCCTCCGACAGCTCCGCCGGCGCAGGATAGAGCTCGAAGTCCTCTTCGAAATCGCTGAGCTCTTCCTCGGCGGGCACCTCCGGCGCCAGCGGCGTCAGCACTCCCATCTTGAACCGCCGAGCCTCCCCGTTGGTCGGCTGGTGATCCCGGAGCCGATCCTTATGCCGCCGCAACTGCTTCTCGATCTTATCCAGCGCGATGTCGATCGAGCTGTACATATCCTCGGTTCGCTCCTTCCCCTTCACCGTCAAATTCTTGATCTGCAGCGTGAAGTCCGCGATGTGCCAGAACTTCTCCACGGTCATCACCACCGACGCATCGACATTGCCCTGGACATACTTGTCGCAAATTCGCTCCAGCTTGTCCGTGGCGTAGCTCCGCAGCGACGACGACGAATCCATGTTCCGGAAGGATACGCGCGCGTTCATAAACAACTCCTTCATCGAGGGTGGGAACAGACAGACAGGGACGATTGACCCTGACGTTACATCTTACCCCTTTGACGGCCGTTCGGCCACCCTGTGATCTTCGCCGCCCCTAGAAGAGCTGCTTTCTCTTCGAGCTCGACAGGATCCCCATGGCCTCCCGGTACTTCGCCACCGTTCGCCGCGCGATGTCGATCTTATCCGCCTTCAGCCGCTCCACGATCTTCGAGTCCGACAGCGGCTTCTTCGGATCTTCCTCGGCGATGATGTCCCGGATCTTCGCCTTCACCGCCTCGCTCGCCAGATCGGCCCCTCCCGTATTGGTGATCGACGAGTTGAAGAAGAACTTCAGCTCAAACACCCCCCGGGGAGTGTGCACGTACTTATTGCTCGTCACCCGGCTCACCGTGGACTCGCTCATCTCGATGTCCTCGGCCACGTCCCGCAACACCAGGGGCCGCAGGTACTCGATCCCCTTCTCGAAGAACTCGTGCTGGAACTTGATGATGCTCTCCGCCACCTTCACGATCGTGTTCTGCCGCTGGTGAATACTCCGGATCAGCCACATCGCCCCCCGCAGCTTCTCCTGGATGTAGTCCTTGACCTCGTCGGCCTCTCCCTCTTCCTTCTTTCGCGCCAGCTCCTGCCGATAGAAGTTTGAGATCCGCAGCCGGGGCAGGCCGTCCTCGTTCAACATGATCACCCACTCCCCGTCGATCTTCCGGATGTAGAGATCGGGAGTGATATACCGAGCGCTCGAGCTCGAGAAGTGCCGCGCCGGCCTCGGATCCAGGTCGGTCAACAGCTTCGCCGCCTCGATCACCTCCTCCTTGCTCACCCCCTGGGCCCGAGCGATCCGCCCGTAGCTCTTGCACTCCAGATCGGGGATATGCTCCTCGATGATCGCGAAGAGCAGATCCTCCTCGGGGAACCTCACCCGAGCCTGGATCATCAGCGTCTCCCCCAGATCTCGCCCCGCCACCCCCAGAGGATCAAAGCCCTGAATCAGCTCCAGGACCTCCTCCACCTCTTCCACGCTGGCCCCGGCGTCCTCAGCCAGGTCCTCCACGGTCACCCCCGTCAACAACCCGGTCTCGTTGAGGTTCCCGATGATCAACGTCCCGATGTACTCCGCCGTCTCCTCGAGCTCCGCCAACCGCAGCTGCGTCAGCAGGTGCTCCGTCAACGACTCGCTCGTCGACAAGGTCTGCTCCAACGACGGATAGTCCTCATCGCCCCGCAGCCCCGAGTAGTGGTTCCCCGGACCCTGGGAGGAGTACTTCTCCGCGTAAGCCTCCCAGTCGATCTGCTCCATGTCCCCTTCGTCGGCCTTCACCTCCGCCGTCTCGTCGGAATTCTCCCGTTCCCTCTCGTCGTTTCGCTCCGAATCCCCGTCGTAGACCGTCGGGACCTCCTCCAACACCGGGTTCTCCACCATCTCCTGGCGGACCTCGGCGATCAGCTCCATCCGCGACAGCTGCAAAAGCTTGATCGCCTGCTGCAACTGCGGGGTCATCCTCAACTGCTGCGACATTTTGGCTTGTTGACGAAGCTCCATCGCCATGGCGTTTTCTCCCGGCAGGTCCAGATTTCACGCGCTCATTCGTAACGAACGCACCTGATGATAGTGAACTTCCCCACACCACGCAAGCCCTCCCCTGATTTCTGGTACGCCTCTTGCTAGCAGTGGGGAGGTGCCCGTAGGGCGGAGGGGTCGTCCCGCGCCGCCCGAACCTTCGCCACACAGCGAACCCGAGCCGAAACAGAAAACCCGTGGTCTTCTCCCCACTTGTGGGGAGGTGCCCGTAGGGCGGAGGGGTCGTCCCGCGCCGCCCGAACCTTCGCCACACCGCAAACCCCGACGACACAACGAAGCCCCGAGCCTTCTCCCCGCCTGCGGGGAGGTGCCCGAAGGGCGGAGGGGTCGTTCGCGCCGCCCGAACCTTCGCCACACCACGAACCCCGAACGCAACCGTGACACCACTACCCCAGAAGATCCCTAGTCTGACTCACATCCAACTGCGCCGTCTTCACGAACACATCCAGAGCCTGTTTCATCAGCCCCGCCAGGGTCCGCATTCTCTTGATCCGCTCCAGGGTCTCCTCGTCGACGTCGCTGGTCCGGGCCAGGTTCTCCGCGTCTTTCAAGTCCTCCGACACCCGGGCGATCAACTCCCCCTCCCGCTCCTGCAGCACCCGGGTGATCATCTCCATGAAGTCCAGCTCCGCCTCGAAATGCCAGGCCGAGCTCCCCGGCTTGCGTACCCGCTGCACCACCTTCCACTGCTCCAGATCCCGGACGATCATCGACACCGCCCCCTTGGAGAGCTCCAGATCCTCCTGAAGCTCCTTGGAGTTCATCGGCTCCTCCCGCACATAGAGCAACGCCCACACTCGCCCATGATTTCTCTTGAACCCCCAGAACTCGATCACGTCTCCCACGGCGTCCGTGACCAGGGCCTCCCACATGGGGAGCTGCAACGACGGTTCTCCCTCTCCCGACCGATACGCGTACCCTTTCATCTACCCTCCTAGTGTGCGCCGTGCCATCTCTCGGAGCTGCGCCGCCCACCCGGCGATGTGGACCCCCCCGGGCCGGTCCGCGAAGGGCCCCAGGGCTTCCAGGGCCTCGTCGAGGTGGCCTTCGATCCGCTCCAGCGTCGTGGCCGGCACGGTCAGCTCCCGGATCACTCCGGCGATCTTTTCCAACTCTTCCTCTGAGGACACACCGACGGACCACATCTCGTCAAGGGCGCTCCGCACGCTCAGGCTCTCCGAGCGGGCCAGAGCCACCGGGAACGACGGGTTCCCCGTCTTCAAGTCGGCGTACCGATTCTTCCCACTCTTGGCCACGGGGCTCATCAGATCGATCAGATCGTCGGTGAGCTGGAACGCGAGCCCCAGGCTCCGCCCGCAGGTCCCAAACGCCTCGGCCAGCTCGGCCTCTCCCATCGCCAGCGCCGGCGCCCGCCCACACCACGCCAGGAGCGCTCCCGTCTTTCCGTCGGCGATTCTCTCCCACTCCGCAAGCGTCCACCCCTTTTTCTCTCGGGCCTCTACCTCCCACATCGCCGCCCGGGTCATCTCCGCCACCAGATCCACGGCGCTCCGGGTGATCTCCCGGGGCAACTCGTAGAGCTGCTCCAGGGCCACGCAGAGCATCAGATCGCCGCCCAGCACGGCCACGGAGTTGTTCCACCGTGCGTTCACCGTCTCCTGCCCCCGCCGGGTCTTCCCCTCATCGACCACGTCGTCGTGCAAGAGGCTCGCCGTATGCACCAGCTCCGCCGTGGTCGCGATCTTCAGCCGCACCTGATCGTCGACCCCCAGGGACGCCCCGAAGTAGTCCACCAGGAGCGGTCGCATTCGCTTCGCCCCTCGGGCCCAGCTCAAATGCCGGCAGGCTTCCACCAACACCCGGGGATCCCGATTCTTCTCCATCTCCTGGTCCCCCAGGACCTCCTGGAGATGCTCTTCGAAGAGACTCAAAAACCCCGGCGTCGGGGATGCAAAAGCTGTCATAGCGGCGTCACTTGTTAGGTGTTCAAAACCTCTTGAACTTTCGCCGCAACTATAAGCCCCTCGCCCACCAAAGCAAGTAGAATCTCCCCCTCTCACACCCTCAGGATACCCCCACTCCCACGGCACTGACCTCCCGAACCGACACCGACACCTGCCGCTCCGCAGCCCGGGCCTGATACTCCCGTACCCGCCGCACCTGCACCACCGCCGGCTCCAACACATACCCGGCGATCGCCGGGGCCAGCTCCCGGACCACCGTCGACACCACGATCATGAACAGGCGATGCCCCTCTCCGATCTCCCGCACCTTCCCCAACCGCCGCTCCGGCCTCCACGGCCGAGCTCGCCTCGAGAACTGCCGCTCATCGACCCTCAGGACACTCTCCAGACTCTCCACCACCCCTGGGGCGTTCATCTCCCGGGCGCGGTCCACCATCCCCTGCACCGCGAAACTTCTTCGTCCTGGTGAAAGTCGTGTTCCCTCCAGCTCTTCCATCAGTGATGACAACATAGCTTCACCGATTCATCGCTGTCGGCCTCTCGGCCGCCTGAGTTGTTCGAGTCGTTGCGATCAAATTACCAGATCGGCCCACAACTGCAAACTCTCCTGCAACTTTTTTCGATCTTCTCTCTCCGTCCTGCATTGGCCCCTTGACGTTTCCCCTCTCTCGTTATCAGCTCTGCCCCCTCGTCGGCCCTTCCGACCCCGAGCCGTATCATGGACCAACCACAACCCATCCCCGCCCGGATCATCGCCTGGATCCGCGGGCTTCCCGGTGTCCCCGGGCACCTGGTTCGCTTCGGCCTCGGCGTCCTATTCCGCTTCTTCGGCAAGAACAACGGCCTGATCCTCGCCGGCGCCGCCGCTTACAACACGCTCCTCTCCATGCTCCCCCTGCTGGCCCTGATCCTGATCTTCTTCTCCGTCTTCCAGGACAAAGAAGAGCTCCTGATCACCATCCAGGCCGAGCTCGTCCTCATCGCCCCCGGCCAGGCCGATGCTGTCGGCGAGGTCCTTGAGGACTTCGTGGATCAGATCGAGGTGGTGGGGATCATCGGATTGATCGTCCTCCTCTTCTTCAGCACCATCGCCTTTCGCGTCCTCGAAAACGCCATGGCCGTGATCTTCGACATGCCCGCCGAGAAGGAAAAGCGCTCCTTCTGGGTCTCCGCCCTGATCCCCTATCTCTTCATCTGCATCCTCGGCCTCGGCATCGTCGTCATCACCGCCGCCACCTCGATCCTCGACGCCATCCCCCGCGAAGCCTTCGAAGTCCCCCTCTTGGGCTTCTCGATCAACATCGACGCCGCCACCAGCCTCGCCTTTTACCTCTCCGGCGTCGTCGGCCTGATCATCATCTTCACCTGCCTCTACCTGGTCCTCCCCCTCCAGAAGATCCCTCTGCGCCGGGCCCTGATCGGCGGCATCACCGCCACGATCCTCTGGGAGATCGTCCGCCACTTCCTCGTCTGGTACTTCACCAGCATCTCCCTGGTGAACGTCGTCTACGGGTCCCTGGCCACCGTGGTGATCGTCCTCCTCTCCCTGGAGGTCGCCGCCGTGATCGTCCTCGTCGCAGCCCAGGTCATCGCCGACCTGGAGCGCGCCGCCCGCGCCGGCGTCCCCTGGTACGAGGTCTCCACCCTCTTCCCCAAAGATCCCGACGACGAGAAGAAGAAGAAAAAGCGCCGCGAAAAACGCACCACCGTCCGCACTCACCGCAAGATCCGCGATCGGACAGACACCTGACCTACTGGCAGTTCCCCGGCACCTCCAAGAGCGGATCCATGGGCTCCTCGCAGGTCCCCGTTACAGCCCCCACGCATTGCTCTCCCTCCTCACAGTCCCGCCGGGTCCAACACAACCCCACCTCCGGCGGCACCCGACACACCCCCTCGCCATCCTCCACACAAGACGCCCCGTAGCACACCATATCAGCGGCCTCGTTGGCGTCGCTCTCCACACAGTCGAGAGTGTTGAAACAGCAGGGCTGCCGGTCGGGATCCACGGCCATCCGCGGCTCCAGCTCACAGAGCGCCGGCCCCGCGTCGTCCTCCGCGTCGTCCTCCACATCATGCCCGACGTCGGGATCGTCCCCGCCGCCCCCACTGCCACCGGGAGGAGTACTCCCACCCCCGGGATCTCTCGGCTCCGGCCCCTCCGAACAGGCCCCCACCCACACCACAAAACAGAGCATCACCAACCACGCCACTCTCTTCACACCCATCGCTTCTCTCCCGGCCGTGTCTCTCAATCCCCCTCGAAGGTACGCGCCCCCCAACCACACTTCAACCTCCCTCACCGCACCGGCGAGCCCCTCCCTGACCAGAAGGCCCGTGGAGCAGAACCCCTTCCAGGGGTGCGCGCGTCAGCGCGCGTGGGGTCGCTGGCGCCGCCCGGGCGCTCAACGAAGCCTCCCCCGCGAGCCCGTACGTGAGCAGATGGCCCGTGGAGCAGAACCCCTTCCAGGGGTGCGCGCGCAAGCGCGCGTGGGGTCGTTGGCGCCGCCCGGGCGCTCAACGAAGCCTCCCCCCGCGAGCCCGTGCGTGGGCAGATGGCCCGTGGAGCAGAACCCCTTCCAGGGGTGCGCGCGCAAGCGCGCGTGGGGTCGTTGGCACCGCCCGGCCGCTCAACGAAGCCTCCCCCGCGAGCCCGTGCGTGAGCAGAGGGCCCGTGGAGCAGAACCCCTTCCAGGGGTGCGCGCGCAAGCGCGCGTAGTCGCCTTCGTTGAGCGCCCGATCGGATCCGCCAGCGACAATCGGGGGCGCCGCGGAACCTCACTTCGGAGCGTGTTCCCCTTGCCTTCGTTGAGCGCACGGGTGGCGCCAGCGACCCCACGCGCGCTTGCGCGCGCACCCCTGGAAGGGGTTCTGCTCCACGGGCCCTCTGCTCACGCACGGGCTCCCGAGGGAGTCCCTCACCGCGCCTGCCCCAACGCCTCCGCCACAGCCATCACCGGCTCCTCACCACTCACCAACGCCACGCACTCTCCCCCCTCAAACACACAGATCTGCCACTTCCTCGTCGCCTTCACCCACAACAGCTCCACCTTCAACGCCCTCGTCCCCACCTTCACCAGCCCATGAATCTCCGGCGCCTCCCCATCCCAACTGCCCCCAAACCGACTCTTTAGCACGTCGATCATCTCCGCCTCCTCGCCACCCTTTCCCGCCCATCGCTTTCGCGCTATGTCTTTCGGGAAGGAATTTACCGGTCTCCCCTGTTGTATCGCTGTCCATCAGGTTTGACCACCTCGTTTGCTTTTCACACGACATACATCGAGACGATATGGCCACCGAACTCACCCCGGAAGAAGTCCCCGATCAGGAACTGCGAGACGACGATCTCCAGGCCGTCGAAGAGATCGCCTCCGCCCGAGACGCCATCGTCCAGGAGGTCCGCAAGCGGATCTACGGACAGGATGAGCTCATCGAGCACATGCTCATCGCCATCTTCGCCCGGGGCCACTCCCTCCTCATGGGCGTCCCCGGACTGGCCAAGACCTACCTCATCGCCACCCTCTCCGAGGTCCTCGACCTCGACTACAACCGGATCCAGTTCACCCCGGACCTGATGCCCGCCGACATCACCGGCACGGACATCCTCGAGGAAGACCCGACCACCGGAAAACGGCTCTTCAAGTTTATCCAGGGGCCGGTCTTCACCAACCTCCTCCTCGCCGACGAGATCAACCGGACGCCCCCCAAGACCCAGGCCGCCCTCCTGCAGTCCATGGCCGAGTACCGGGTCTCCGCCAGCGGCTCCACCTACGACCTCGATCTCCCTTTCCTGGTCTTCGCCACCCAGAACCCCATCGAGCAGGAGGGCACCTACCCCCTGCCCGAAGCCCAGCTCGACCGGTTCATGTTCCACCTCCGCGTGGACTACCCCGACCAGGAAGACGAGTTCGCCATCGTCAAGAACACCACCACCAACCACACCCCGGACGTCCAGCGAGTCCTCAACGCCGAGACTATCCTCCGGCTCCAGGAGGCGGTCCTCAAGGTCCCCGTCTGTGACGAGGTGGTCCAACACGCCGTAAACCTCGTGCGAAAGACCCGCCCCGACGACTCCTCCGCCCCCGACTTCGTCCGCCAGTACCTCTCCTGGGGCGCCGGGCCCCGCGCCGGCCAGGCCATGATCCTCGCCGGCAAAGCCCGGGCCCTCCTCCACGGCCGCATCACGGTCGCCACCGAAGACGTCGACGCCCTGGCCGCCCCCATCCTCCGCCACCGGATCCTCACCAACTTCCAGGCCGAGGCACAGGGCATCACCCCCGACACCGTGATCGAACGCCTCCTGGGTCATGGCTGAGACTCTTCGACAGCAGTACCTCGACCCCGCGGTCCTCCAGGAGCTCGGGAACCTCAAGGTCCGAGCCCGCCAGCTCGCCGAAGGCGTGATCGCCGGCCTCCACCGATCCCCCCACCGGGGCGGATCCGTGGAGTTCTCCGAGTACATCGAGTACTCCCCCGGCCAGGAGCTCCGCCACGTCGACTGGAAGGTCTACGGCAAGTCCGACAAGTACTACATCAAGCAGTACGAGGATGAGACCAACCTCCAGTCCTACCTCCTCGTCGACGGCTCGGGCTCCATGAACTTCCAGGGCGAAAACGCCCCCTGGAAGAAGCTCGACTACGCCACCCACCTGGCCGCCACCATCGCCTATCTCCTGATCCGACAGGGCGACGCCGTCGGCGCCATGGGCTTCGCCGACACCACGGGAGCATTCCTCCCCGCCGCCGCCCGTACTCGCCACTTAGACGACATCTTCTACCTCCTGGAGTCCCTCGACGGCGAAGGCACCACCGCCCTCGACGAGTCCCTCCACACCATCGCCGAGCGAGCCCGCCGCCGCAGCCTGGTCCTGATCTTCAGCGACCTCCTCGACGCCACGGACCGCACCTTCGAGCGCCTCCGGGTCTTGCGCAGCCGTCGCTTCGACGTCTGCCTCTTCCACATCCTCGACGAAGCCGAGTGGGACCTCCCCTACGAGGGCCTCACCCTCTTCGAGGGACTCGAACGTGACGGCGAGCTTCTTGTCGATCCCGACGACATCCGGGAGCGCTACCGCCAGGCGATCCGCGGTCATTGCGCCGCCATCCAGGAGACCTGCGAGCGGGCCAACATCACCTACCTGCGGACCTTCACCTCCACCCCCCTGGAGAAGGTCTGCCAGAACTTCCTCCGGAGGAGCTGATGAACTTCTTACAGCCCCTCTTCCTGGCGGGACTCCTGGCCATCGCCGTCCCCCTCTTCATCCACCTGATCAACCGCCGCAAGGCGGTCACTCGCCAGTTCCCGGCCCTGCGACTCCTCAAAGAGTCCAACGAGCGCGTCGCCCGCAGCGTCAAGGTCCGTCAGTGGATCCTCCTGGCCCTCCGGATGCTCGCCATCGCCGTGCTGGCCCTGGCCCTGGCCAAGCCCTACCTCTTGAGCACCCGCGGGATCACCGCCGAGGAGCGCCTCCCCACCGCAGTGGTCCTCATCGTCGAGAACGGCTTCGCCATGGACCACGACGACTGGTGGCCCCGGGCCCAACGGGAGGCCCGCGACCAGATCGGCGGCCTTCGCCCCTTCGACGAGGTCGCCCTCCTCACCACCGCCAGCCCCCCGGGCTCCGCCGCCCGCCTCACCAGCGACCACGGCGCCGCCCGCCGGGCCGTCGACGGCCTCTCCCGACGCTACGAGATCGGCGATCTCCCCGCCGCCCTCACCCGGGCCGCCGACCTTCTCTCCGGCTCCCAGCTCCCCAACCGCCGGATCGTCATCGTCGGCAGCGGCACCACCTCTCCTCTGGCGAATCAACGCCCCGACCTCGAGCTTCGCCACCCCGTGGAGTACGTCTCCGTCCGCCGCGGCGCCGACAACGCCACCACCCCCAACACCGCCGTCGTCGCCGTCGACTCTCGACAGTACGGCTCCGCCGCCGACGGCAACTGGGAGTTCAACGCCGTCATCCGCAACTTCGGCGACGACGACCGCGACGGCCTCCGGGTCCAGCTCCGCGTCGACGATCACGTCGTCGCCGGCGGCACCGTCGACGTCCCTGCCGGACAACACGCCACCTACTCCTTCCAACACCGCGTCGAAGGCGACGAACCCCTCCCCGCCGCCGTCGAGCTCGTCGACTCCGGCGACCTCTCCGTCGACGACACCTGGCACTTCCTGATCCGCCCCCGCCGCCAGGTCCGTGCCCTCTTGATCAACGGCAGCCCCAGCAGCAACCCCCTCAACGACGAGCTCTTCTTCCTCACCCGTGCCCTGAGCTCCGCCGAGGCCGGCTCCATCACCTCCACGGTCACCACCGTCGACGGCCTCTCCCGGCGAACCCTCGAGGACTTCGACGTCGTCGTCATGGCCAACGTCCCCCGCCTCTCCCGCGACGACGCCGCCCGCCTCTACAGCTTCGTCGAGAACGGCGGCGGCCTCCTGGTCACCATGGGCGACGAGGTCGACACCGAGGCTTACAACCGCCACTTCTCCGAGCTCCTCCCTCGCCCCCTCCGTGGCATGAAGCTCCTGGCCGAGCGCGACGACCCCGACGCCCCCATCAAGACCACCCGCCTCGGCCAACCCCAGCGCCAGCACCCGGTCTTCCAGGTCTTCGGCCTCCCCGGCGGTGCCTCCCTGCAGTCCGTCTCCGTCTACAGCTACATGCTCCTCGACCCCGCCCCCTCCGACCGGGAGTCCCGGATCCTCCTGGCCTACCAGGACAACGCCCCGGCCCTCCTGGAGCGCTCCGTCGGCCAGGGCCGAGTCCTCCTCTTCACCACCTCCATCGATCGCGACTGGTCCGACTTCCCCATCCGCACCGCCTACCTCCCCACGGTCCAGCGATCCCTGCTCTACCTCGCCCGCCGCGCCACCTCGGGCACCGACGACGTCCACACCCTCGGAGAGCCCCTGCGCCTCGAGGTCGGAGAGCTCGCCAGAGAACGGGCCATCCTCCACGGCCCTGACGGCGACCGCCTCGTCGAAGAGATCACCGACGGCGTCGCCACCTTCCACCCCACCCGCCCCGGGGTCTATCGCTTCTTCGCCGATCGCGACGACCACGAACGCCACCGCATCGACAACCTCGACCTCACGGTCAACGTCGACCGCACGGGCTCCCTGCTCGCCACCTTCCCCCTGGCCGAGCTCGACCGCTGGCAACGCGACAAAGAGGGCACCCTCCTCGTCGAAGGCGACACCACCCAGGAACGCCGCGTCAACCTCTGGTCCTACCTCCTCTTCCTCGTCACCCTGGCCCTCCTGGCCGAGACCGTCCTCGGTAGCCGCCGCAGCGTCCTGGTCCGCACCTTCGACCGCATCGCCTTCTGGCGCCGCTAGCCAATGCCTGCCATACTCGGGGTACTTCGCTTCGCCATCGTAAGGCCCGACGAGTCCACCGATGTCCCGCACCTATCGCATCGTTCGATTCATCCTCCGCTCCGCCGTGGACGTCTACTTCGTCGACATCCGCGCCTCCGGTCAGGACCTGATCCCCGCCGACGGCCCCCTGATCTTCGCCGCCAACCACCCCAACTCCATCATGGACACCGTGATGTTGGGGACCCAGACCTCCCGTCAGATCCGCTACATGGCCCGCAGCGGCCTCTTCAAAAACCTCGCCGTCCGGGCCATCTTCAACCACTTCGGCGTGATCCCCGTCTACCGCTCCCAGGACGGCTCTGACACCTCGGACAACCAGTCCAGCTTCGAGAAAGCCTTCGAAGCCCTCGAAGAGGGCGGCTGCATCGGCATCTTCCCCGAGGGCCGCAACTCCCCGGACCGCCAGGTCCGCGAGCTCAAGACCGGCACCGCCCGGATCGCCCTCTCCGCCGAAGACCGCAACGACTTCTCCCTCGGCGTCCAGATCCAGCCCGTAGGCCTCAACTTCGAGGACCGCGACCGCTTCCTCTCCCGGGTCCTGATCCGCTTCGGCGAGCCCATCGACGTCCGGGACTACGAAGATCTCTACCGCATCGATCCCCGCGACGCCGCCCGGGCCCTCACGGACCGCCTCCAGAAGGACATGCGCCACCTCGCCACCCACATCGAAGACCAACGCAACCACCAGCTCGTCCAGGACATCCACGCCATCTACGGCGCCAAGATCAACCAGGAGGTCCTCGGCGACCTCAACCTCGAGCTCGACCTCTTCGACCGCACCGCTCGCCAGGACCAACTCGACCGACGCGACCACAACGCCGCCATCAAGGCAAAGCCCCGCACCAAGCTCGAGGACCGCTTCCAGCTCGAGCAACGCATCGCCGACGCCGTCGACTTCTTCCAACGCACCGACCCGGGCCTCGTCGCCCGGGTCCGCATGGATGTCCGCCGGTACCTCGACCACCTCAGCCAGCTCAAGATCCGCCACAAACTCGTCGAACAGGGCCTCAAAGACGGACGCCGCCGCAAAGAGGCCGTCAAGCTCACCACCTACGCCGTCCTCCTCGGCCCCATCGCCATCTACGGCCTGATCAACAACGTCATCCCCGCCCTCATCGTCCGCCTCATCACCCGCCGCCAACCCGACGAAGCCATGGTCGCCTTCGCCGGCTTCTTCACCGGCCTCCTGGCCTTCCCCCTCTTCTACTCCCTGCAAGCCTGGGCCCTCTGGCACCTCTCAGACTACTCGGTCCTGACGGTCCTCTTCTACGTCCTCACCCTCCCCGTAACGGGACTCTTCTTCCTCCGCTGGTGGCGCCAGATCCTCGCCTACCGCGAGCGGATCCTCTTCCGGACCTTCTTCCGCACCGAGCAGAACCTCCTTGAAGCCCTGGAGCGGGAACGCCAGAACCTGATCGAGACCTTCGAGTCCCTCCGCGGCCGCTACCTCGAGGCCCAGTCCTCCCAGCCCGACCCGTCCGAGATCACCCACCAGACCACTTAGCTCCCCACACCGGCCTCCTCCCCCGGCACCATCGCCGCCAGCGCTTCCTCCAGCACCTCAAAGAACGCCGCGATCTCCTCCCGCTGCTCCCCCTCGGGCCGCTCCGGATCGATCTGGGCCGCCGCCTCCTCCACGGCATCCGCCAGTGCCCACAACTCCGGGAAGCTCTCCTCCTGGATCTCCCGCACCCACCGGGCCGTCTCCATCCAGAACGACAACCGCTCCTCTTCCTCCTCGTCCAGCCCCTCCACTTCTGGCCCGTCTTCCTCTACGGTCTCCTCCGGAGCACTCTGGAGAGACTCCTCCACCACCTGCCGCCGCTGCGGCGCCATCCCCCGATTCATCGCCAACTCCCGGGTCAACCAATAAAGCGTCTCGATCGCCCCCACCCCAGCGCTCACCTGAGCCTCATCCCACTGCTCCGGGCTCCACTCCGCCGTCACCCGACCATCCAACACCTGATCCAGATCTCTCTGAAACTCCTCAAAGGACTCCTGAGCCTGCGACCCCGCCGCCACCCGCTCCGTCAACTCCTCCCACTCCTCCTCACCCCACTCCTCTTCTTCCCACTGCTCCTCATCCCACTCGTCACTCTCACGCCCCTCCCCGCTCTCCACAAACTCCACCGCTCCCTCTCGATACTCCTCAAACTCCTCAAACTCCTCAAACTCCTCCCACTCCTCAAACTCCTCGAACTCCTCCTCCAGGTAGGGCTCCCAGACCGACTCCTCAGCCCTCAACTCCTCCCTCACCCCTTCTAGGTGCTCCGGCACGGCCCGAACCCGCGGTTCCTCCCGGACCTCGGGCTCCCACTCCTCCTCCTCTTCCTCGAAGGTCACCCGCGTCGGCGACGCCTCCTCCACCGCCGGCGACACCTCCGCAGGCGCCGCGTCCAGGCCGGGACTCACCCCGACCGACGGCGCCTCATCCATACCGGGCCCCTCCTCGGCCTCGACGAGCTCCTCCCGCTCCTCAAAGAACTCCTCCTCAGGCTCGCCACCCCGACACAGACCGAGCCCTCCCACCCCGATCACCACCGCGACTATCACTCCCGTCCACGCTCGTCTCACGCTCACCTCGACACCCCCGGGAAACACGTAACCATTTAAAAACTAAACACTTACACGCATTCCCCACCCACCCCACGCAGTCAAGAACTCCGCAAACCCCGGCCGAAACAACGAAGCCCCTGGCCTCCTCCCCGCCTGCGGGGAGGTGCCCGTAGGGCGGAGGGGTCGTCCGCACCGCCCGAACCTACACCCCACCGCAAACCCCGGCCGAAACAACGAAACCCCTGGCCTCCTCCCCGCCTGCGGGGAGGTGCCCGTAGGGCGGAGGGGTCGTGGGCACCGCCCGAACCTACACCCCACCGCAAACCCCAGCTCCCCGCCTGCGGGGAGGTGCCCGCAGGGCGGAGGGGTCGTCCGCACCGCCTGAGCCTACACCCCACCCCCGAACCTCAATGCGTCAACGGCACCCACCCCGGATCCCCATGAACCCCCGCCACCTCCCACGCCTCAAAGAGCATCTCCTCCTCCTCAGGCGCAGCCACCTCGATCTCATCACACCGAGGCAGCTCTTCCTCCACGGGCTCGTCCTCACACAACGATACCGCCAGCCGCCCCACCCGGCCCTCCTCCAGCGACCCCAACGCCTCGTGGTACTCCCCCCAGGTCAAGTCCTCCACCCACCGCATATTCACCAACACCCGCCGCATCTTCCCATCCCTCGACGTCGGCAGATACCCCGCCCGCGCCGCCTCCCCGAACCGCACAGGGCTCGGCAAGATCGACCCCAGAAACACGCTCTCCACAGGCGTCAGCTCCTGTGGCGGCTTCCCAAAGTAGTAATGCGACGCCCCGTAGATCCCATGGATCTCCGGCCCCCACTGCGCCACGTTCAGGTAGAGCTCCAGGATCTTCTCCTTCGACAGCGCCGACTCCACCCGCCACGTCAAAAAAGCCTCCTGCAACTTCCTCGAGATCCTCCGATCGTGGTTCAAGAACACATTCTTCGCCACCTGCTGGCTGATCGTGCTCCCCCCCCGCACCAGAGCGCCTTCCTCCAGGTTCTGCACCATCGCCAACCGCAGCCCCGTCCAATCCAACCCCTGGTGCTCAAAAAACGCCGTATCCTCCGCCGAGAGCACCGCCGCCGGCACATGGGCCGGCAGGCTCTCCAGCGACGTCCACGCCCCGCTCACGAAGGTCCGCCCCGGGTGATGCTCAGACTCAAAGAACGCCGCGTCTCCCGCCCGCAGCGCCTCCACCCGATCCCAGGAGACATCCCGCACCATCTCCACGTCCCCCGTGAAGTTCACCTCCAACACCAGGCTCTCCGGAAACGCCGAGTGCCCCTCAGCCCGGATCTCCACCCCGAACCGCCCGGCCATCTCCGTATCCTCCACGGGACCCAATAGCTGCCCCGGCAGGGCGTCGCCGATCCGAGCGGCGTCCAGCTCCTCTCCCACGAGCTTCGCCCCGAACGCCCAGCTCTCCCCGGCGTCCACGAGGTGCCCGTCAAACCTCAGATCCGTCAGCTCTCCCAACCCCAACGTCCCCCCGGCGACGCTGAACGCCCGGCCCCTGAAATCCGCCGTCGCAGGGAGCTCAAACCGCACCTCCTCAAACGTCACGGGCTCACTCGCCAAAAGCGGCAGGTCCACCGTGAAATCCCGCAGGCTGAACTGCCCGTCGATCCCCACCAGCAGATGCATCAAGTCCAGATCGGCGTGGAACACCCCGTCCACCTCTCCCCCCCGAAAGGGCAGCTCCTCAGCGAGCGCCTCCGGCACGGGCAACCGCCCATCCCACTGAAACCGATTCGCCCACAGGTTCACGCTCACCATCGACGTCGACAGGTGCCACTCCCCGTCCACCTCTGCTCTCCCACCGTCGTCGTCCCACACCTCTCCCCGGAACCGAAACCCCCGAGCGTCCGCCTGGTACCGCAGCTCCACCTCCCGCAGCTCCACCTCCCCCGCCGCGCTCTCCACCTTCGTCTCCTCCGAGAGCCACCGGAACGCACCACCGTCGGCCCGCACCTGGGACCGCTCGGCGCTCACCCGCAACCCCGCCGCCCCCTCCCACTCTCCGGACAACCCGTACACCCACACCCCGAGGCCTCCCAGATCCCGCCGCCCCAGGGCCTCCCACAGCTCCGCCTGCGAGATCCCCACCCCCTCCAATGACCCCTGCACCCCCGACGGCAAGAACGGGCCCCATAGATCCTCCTCCAGCCCCGCGAAGAACTCCTCCTCCCCCGGCTCTCCCCGAAGCTCCAAGGGCACCACCCACTCCCCCCACACCACCTCGCCACCGAACTCTTCCAGCCGAAACTCCGACGAGCCGAGCCTCCCCTGCACGCCCCGCACCTCCAGGGACTCCCCACCCCCCCTGACTCGCCATCGATCGACCTCAAACTCCACGGACTCCCCCAACCAC
>SKON01000229.1 GCA_007120035.1 Myxococcales bacterium | reverse complement strand
GCCCTTCGGGCACCTCCCCGCAGGCGGGGAGGGGGTCACGGGCTTCGCTGTTTCGGCTGGGGTTCACGATTTGCTCGCACGTTCGGGCGGCGCACACGACCCCTCCGCCCTGCGGGCACCTCCCCGCGAACCCCGGTGGAAACAGCGAAGCCCGTGACCCCCTCCCCGCCTGCGGGGAGGTGCCCGAAGGGCGGAGGGGTCGTCCGCGCCGCCCGGACGTGCGAGATAGTCGCGAACCACCGAGGAAACAGCGAAGCCCGAGCCCCCTCCCCGTCTTAGAGGAGTAGCGGGACGCCTCAGTCGAGCCGATCCCGCATCATCTCCCAATTCGAAAGAAACGCCGAGTAGAGCTCCTCGTCCTCGATCTTCAGGAGGGTCTCGTCATGCCTGCGCAGCGCCGGCCCGGTGTAGTTATGAGATCCGGTCCACACCAGGTGCTGCCGTCGTTCATTGGAGCCATAGGGGGCCCGAACCAGGAGGTACTTGGAGTGCACCGCGTGTGTCGCTCCATCTGGGAAGACCCCCAGAAAGACCCCGGGCGCCGTCAGGGCATCGATCACGCTCGTACTGGTAAAGGACTCCCGCACCAGGACGGACACCTCACATCCTTCGGCAGCTCGCTGGGCGAGGGCCTCGGCGATGGCGACCCGGGGATTGGTGAACCGGGCCATGCCGACATGGATCTCGGAGTCGTCGTCGCAGGTGATATTGTTCAGCACGTTGACGATCGTGTCACCGCTGGCCCGGGGAAAGAAGTACGCCTTGGTACCGTGGTCGCCCACGAAGCTGCGGTAGTAGTCCAGATCCTCTTCTTGTTCTCGCAAGTCCTCCCAGTATCCCAGGTAGGCGTCATAGAGGCCCCCGTCGCCGCGAATCACGACGGCATTATTGAAGGATCGACGCTGTGGACTGGTCGGGTTCGCCGACGACTGAAAGACCACCTGCGAGGACCCATCCCCCAGCTCCGAGAAGAGAGCGAACTTATTGTGCTGGATCCCATCGCCGATACAGCCACCACTGGACTGCCCCTCACTGCAGACGGTCAGGCGATCCCCCAACCCATCGAGGAGGATCTCCATGGCCCCGTTCGGCACCCCCGTCTCGGAGTCGAAGTTGTTGTTTCCGACCACCAGGCGCACATCCACGCCGGCCTCGTAGGCGTCGACGAAGGCCTGGGCCACTCCGGTTCGAGTCCAGGTGTAAAACGCGCCCCGAATCGCCGAACCCGGCTCGGCCATGCCCACCAGATCGATGAGCACGTCCTCTAAGAGAGGATCGTTCTCTCCTCCTTCAGGCTCGTTGAAGAAAGCCTGAAACCGGTCCCACGAGGGCTCCGGCGACGAGGCGTCGGCGGTGTCGGTGGCGTCGAGATCAGCGTCGAGATCAGCGTCGATTTCACCCGCGTTGGCCCCTCCTGTGTCCGACTCTCGAACGTCTTCCTCACGGACGTCACCATCGGGATCGTCGCCTACGTCGCCGGCATCGGCGGTCCCCGGATCTCCGGGATCCCCGGTCAGATCCGGGGTGCACGCCACAGCGCCTGCGATCCCGAGACAAATGGCCAGGCGCACCGCCCATCGTATCGCCTCCTCTCTGTGTGACGTCGCGCTCATTGAAACCTCCCGGAGTGGTCGGCGGTGTCAGTCCGCGGCCTCGGCGATGCTCTTGAGATTGGCCTCGATCTCCTCGGCCAGTCGGCGCTCCTTGAGCTCGATAGCCCGGGCCTGCCAGGGCCATCTCCCCTTGATCTCCATATCGATGGCGATGCTCAAGAAGATCCGAACCACCACGATGATACCCAATGTCGCCGCGGCGTACATGGTCTCACCGGCCATCACGGACCGGATGATCTCAGCAGCCAGCAAAAAGTCGAGGCCGATCAACAAGGTACGGCCGATGCTCTTGCGGAGATCCGCGTAGGATCCGAACCATCCGCCTTCGCGAGCCCGGTGAATCACGGTGCGAGCCACTGCGATCAACAGGCCGAAGACGATCACCAACACGGCGACTCCCTCGATGGCCACGGCGAGGTAGTAGGAATATTCTGGTACCAATGTGAGCATCACGAACCCCTGGAGTAACTACGCTACGACGATACCCCGGCGCCCGGCAGGGGCAAGATTTTCGAAGGTCACGCGCCAGTTGCCCATCCCGACCGTTGCGAATATACCTGACGGTGAGCGCCCCTCGACGCGAGCCACCCATGTCCGACCCACCGACCAACGCCACTCCTCGCCGCCACCCCACACCGGTAGCGGCCGTCGCCTCGCCGCCCTACTCGGTCCCCCGGGCCCCGACCCCGGTGGACCTCGTCCTCGACGGCAACGAGGGGCAGGCCCCACACGCCGAACTCCTCGACGCCCTGTCGACCCTGACCCCCGAGGATCTTCGCCGATACCCGAACACCGGGGAGTTGACCCGGCTTTTGGCACTCCACCACCGGGTCCGCCCCGAAGAGGTCCTGGTCACCGCCGGCGCCGACGACGCCATCGACAGGGTCTGCCGTGCCATGCTCGGGCCAGGCCGCTCCCTGGTGATCCCGTCGCCGACCTTCGAGATGATCCCCCGGTACGCCGCCCTGGCGGGCGCCGAGGTCCGACGGATCCCCGGCGGGGGCTTCGCCTTCGACCGCCAGGCCATCCTCGACGCCGTCGACGACACCACGTCGCTGATCGTCTTGATCTCCCCGAACAACCCCACGGGCCTCACCATCGACCGCGACGACGTGGAGGCCATCCTCGAGGCCTGCCCCGACGCACTCCTCCTCCTGGATCACGCCTACGTGGAGTTCGGCGGCGACGACCTCACCTCGGACGCCCCGGACCACCCCAACCTGGTGGTCACCCGGACCTTCTCCAAGGCCCGGGGCCTGGCGGGCCTCCGAGTGGGCTACGCCGTGGCCTGCCCGGAGGTGATCCGGTGGCTGAAGTCCGCGGGCAACCCCTACCCGGTGTCTCGCCCGGCCCTGGCGCTGGCCGCCCACTGGCTCGTCGAAGGCCACCGAGAGGTCGAGCGCTTCGTCGATGAGGTGGCCTCAGAGCGCCAGATCATCACAGAAGCCTTCGCGTCCCGGGGCATCGCCACCACGGACTCCCGGGGCAACTTCGTGCTCGCCAGGGTTGGCGACGGCCTCTTCTGGCGCGACGCCATGGCCGGCATGGGCATCGGCGTCCGGGCCTTCCCCGGCAGCGACGAGCTCGCCGCCTACGTCCGCCTGGCCTGTCCGGGAGCCGGCCAAGATCTCCGCCGAGTCCTCCGCGGGATCGCCACCATCGCCACACCAGATGCGATCCTCTTCGACCTCGACGGGGTCTTCGCCGACGTCTCTCGGTCGTACCGCCAGGCCGTGATCCAGACCGCCGCGAGCTATGGCCAGTCCATCGACGAAGAGGAGATCCGCGCCATCAAGGCCCGGGGCAACGCCAACAACGACTGGCGCGTGACCCAGGAGATCCTCAAGGCCCGGGGCGTCGACGCCTCCCTCGACGAGGTGACCTCCCGGTTCGAGGCCCTCTACCAGGGCACCCCCGAGGAGCCTGGCCTCTGGACCGAGGAGACCCTCCTTACGGACACCGCCTTTCTGGGCGCCCTGAAGGACCGGGGCCCGAAGCTGGGCATCGTCACCGGGCGGCCCCGAAACGACGCCGACCGGTTCCTCGACCACTTCGAGCTCCGGGCCTACTTCGACGTCCTGGTGTGCATGGAAGACGCCCCCATCAAGCCCAACCCCCGGCCTGTGACCCTGGCGCTGGAACGGCTCAGGGTCTCCACGGCCTGGTTCATCGGCGACACCCCCGACGACATGCGGGCCGGCCGGGGCGCCGTGGTCCTCCCCCTGGGGATCATCGCCCCTGGCGAGGGCCCCGAAGACATGGGGCACGCCCTGCTGCGAGCCGGCGCCGGCCGGGTCCTCGATCACCTCACAGACATCCTGGAGCTACTGCGATGACCGACCGTTCCGCCACGATCCAGCGCAAGACCAGCGAGACCGACGTCGAGCTCACCGTCGACCTCGACGGTACCGGGCGTGTCGACGTCGACACGGGCCTGGGGTTCTTCAACCACATGCTCACCGCTCTGGGCCGCCACGGCCGCTTCGACATCACCCTGCGGTGCCACGGCGACCTCGAGGTCGACGACCACCACACCATCGAGGACTGCGCCCTGGCCCTCGGCCAGGCTTTCGACGAGGCCCTCGGCGAGCGTCGGGGGATCCGGCGGTTCGCCCACGCCTTCGCGCCCCTGGACGAGGCGCTCGCCAGGGTCGTGATCGACCTCTCGGGCCGCCCGGCGCCGGTGATCGACCTCGATCTTCGCCGCGACAAGATCGGCGACGTCTCCTGCGAGAACCTCCACCACTTCTTCGTCTCCTTCGCCCACACCGCCCGGGCGGCGCTCCACGTGGACGTCCTTCGCGGCGACAACGACCACCACCGGGCCGAGGCCGCCTTCAAGGCCCTGGCGCTGGCTCTCCGAGAGGCCGTCGCCCGCGACGGCACCGACGAGATCCCCAGCACCAAGGGGGTCCTATGAAAGAGGTCGCCCTCCTGAACACGGGGGTCGCCAACATCGCTTCCGTACGGGCCGCCCTGCTGCGCCTCGACGTAGCGGTCCGGTTCGTCGAGGACGCCTCCTCCGTCGTCGACGCCGACGCCCTGGTCTTCCCCGGCGTCGGCGCCTTCGGGGCCGGCATGGAGCGCCTCCGCCAGGACGGACTGGCCCGGGCCCTGCAGACCCGATTCGCCGCCGGAGCCCCGACGCTCGCCATCTGCCTGGGCCTGCAGCTCCTCTTCGAGGCCAGCGAGGAGAGCCCCGGCGTCGACGGCCTGGGCATCGTCGACGGCACAATCCGGCGGTTCCCCCGGGACGTCCGCACCCCACAGTTCGGCTGGAACAGCGTGGAGGCCGCCCCCGAGAGTCGCTATCTCACCGACGGCCACGCCTACTTCGCCAACTCCTACGCCTGCGTGGAGCCCCCCGACGGCTGGGCAGCCTCCACCTCGACCCACGGCGTGCCCTTCGTGGCCGCCATGGAGAAGGGCCGGCTTCTGGCCTGCCAGTTTCACCCCGAGATCTCCGGGCCCTGGGGCCAGGAGATCCTCCGCCGCTGGCTCTTCGACGAGGAGGCCTGATGCTCTGCCGCCGAATCCTTCCCTGCCTCGACGTCCGCGACGGCCGCGTCGTCAAAGGCATCAAATTCCAGGGGCTCCGCGACGCCGGCGACCCCGTGGAGCTCTGCAAAGCCTACCAGGCCCAGGGCGCCGACGAGCTCGTGATCCTCGACGTCTCGGCCACCCCCGAGGGCCGGGGCCACCAGGTGGAGGTCATCGAGGCCGTCCGGGCGATCCTCTCCATCCCCCTCACCGTCGGTGGCGGCGTCCGGGCAGCCGACGACGCCCGACGGCTCCTCGACGCCGGCGCCGACAAGGTGGGCGTGAACACCGCCGCCGTGATCACCCCGGAGATCCTCTCCGAGATGGCCCGCCGCTTCGGCAGCCAGTGCACGGTGATCGCCATCGACGCCAAGCGTAGGGACCCCGACGACCCCTCTCAGGGCTGGGACGTGGTGATCCGCTCCGGCAAAGAGAACACCGGCCTCGACGCCGTGGAGTGGGCCCGGCAGGCCGCCGACCTGGGCGCCGGTGAGGTCCTCCTGACGAGCTGGGACCGCGACGGGACCCGGGCGGGCTATGACCTGGCGCTCCTCACGGCCATCAGCGAAGCCGTCGACATCCCCGTGATCGCCTCCGGCGGCGCCGCCCACGTGGGTCACCTCGTCGACGCCTTCGACGCCGGCGCCGACGCCGTGCTCGCCGCCTCGATCTTCCACGACGGAGAGCTCACCGTGGGCGAACTCAAGGACGACCTGGCCGAGGCCGGCGTGGAGGTCCGACGATGATCATCCCCTCCATCGACCTCATGGACGGCCAGGCCGTGCAGCTCATCGGCGGCAAGGAGCGCGAGCTCGACGCCGGGGACCCCCGACCGCTGGCCGAGCGGTTCCGCGTCGCCGGTGAGATCGCCGTGATCGACCTCGACGCCGCGCTCTCCCAGGGCTCCAACGAGGAGACCATCCGGGAGCTCTGCCGGATGGCCCCCTGTCGGGTCGGCGGCGGCATCCGCGACGAGGCCCGGGCTCGCATGTGGCTCGACGCCGGGGCCGAGAAGATCATCCTCGGCACGGCGGCCCGACCGGAGCTCCTCGAGAAGCTCCCCCGGCACCGCCTGATCGCCGCCCTCGACGCCGTCGATGGCGAGGTCGTCGTCGAGGGCTGGACCGAGAAGACGGGACGCCACGTGCTGGACCGAATCGAGGAGCTCCGCCCCTACGTGGGGGGCTTCCTCGTCACCTTCGTCGAGCGCGAAGGCCGCCTGGGCGGCACCGACGAGGAGCTCGCCAGGAAGGTCGTCGAAGCCGCCGGCGACGCCCGGGTGACCATCGCCGGCGGGGTCACCACCACCGACGAGATCGCCGCCCTGGACCGCCTCGGCGCCGACGCCCAGGTGGGCATGGCCCTCTACAAGGGCCTGATGGACCTCGGCGACGCCGTCGCCGCGCCCTTGAAGAGCGACCGCCCCGACGGCCTCTTCCCCACGGTCATCTGCGACGAACGGGGCGTCGCCCTGGGTCTGGCCTACTCCGACGCCGCGAGCATCCGCGAGGCCGTCGGCTCCCGGACCGGCGTCTACCACTCCCGCCGCCGAGGCTTGTGGCGCAAGGGAGAGTCCTCGGGCGCCACCCAGGAGCTCCTCCGCGTCGACCTGGACTGCGACCGCGACACCCTGCGCTTCACGGTCCGCCAGAAGACCCCGGGCTTCTGCCACGAGGACACCTGGACCTGCTGGGGCGAAGATCGGGGCCTCGGCGCTCTGGAGCGGACCCTCCGAGCCCGCGCCGAGAGCGCCCCCGAGGGCTCCTACACCCGCAAGCTCCTCGACGACCGAGAGCTCCTCACAGCCAAGCTCCTCGAGGAGGCCCAGGAGCTCGCCGACGCCGTCTCCCCCGACGAGGTCACCTGGGAGTCCGCCGACGTCCTCTACTTCACCATGGTCGCCATGACCCGGGCCGGCGTCAGCCTGGCCGACGTGGAGCGCCACCTCCACCAACGGTCCCTGCGGGTGAGCCGTCGGTCCTCCGGCGACTCCTCCAGCGAGAGCGACAGCGACACCGCAAGCAACAAGGAAAACCCATGACCTTGCTCCGGATCTGCCCCCCTGAAGAGATCGACCAGGTCCGCACGGCCCCGCTGGACCCCGACACCCTCGCCAAGGCCGGCGACATCGTCGACGAGGTCCGAGAGCGCGGCGTCCGCGCGATGCGGGACTTCGCCGAGCGGTTCGGCGATCTCGATCCTGGCCAGAAGGCCATCGTCGGTCGTGCAGACCTGCAGGCGGCGCTGGACCGACTCCCCGCAGATCGCCGGGCCGTCCTGGAGCGGACCGCCGAACGCATTGAGACCTTCGCCCGAGCCCAGCGAGAGGCTCTGACCGACCTCCAGCTGCCTATCCCCGGCGGCACCGTGGGCCACCGGGTGATCCCCGTCGACCGGGCCGGCTGCTATGCCCCGGGCGGCCGATTCCCCCTCCCCTCATCGGTCCTCATGACCGCCATCTCCGCCCGGGCCGCCGGCGTCCGCGAGGTATTCGTCGCGTCCCCGAACCCGACCGACGAGACACTCGCCGCCGCCGCCATCGCCGGCGCCGACGGCCTCCTGCAGGTCGGCGGGGCCCAGGCCGTCGCCGCCATGGCCTTCGGCCTCGAGGGCCTGCTCCCGCCCTGCGACGTCATCGTCGGCCCCGGCAACAAATGGGTCACCGCCGCCAAGCACGTCGTCAGCGCCCACGTCCGCATCGATATGCTCGCCGGCCCCTCAGAGCTCGTCGTCCTCGCCGACGCCACGGCGAACCCCGAGATCGTCGCCGCCGACCTCCTGGCCCAGGCCGAACACGACACCGACGCCCTCCCGATCCTCATCACCACCGATGCGGCGCTGCTCCCCCGAGTGGAGGCCGAACTGGCCCGCCAGCTCGAGACCCTCACCACCGCCGAGACCGCCCGAGAGGCGCTCAAGAACGGCTTCGCCCTCATCGCCGACGACCTCGACGCCGCCGTCGCCCTCTGCGACCGCATCGCCCCGGAGCACCTGGAAGTCCTCACCGCCGACGCCCTCGACGTCGCCCAACGGCTCCGCCACTTCGGCGGCCTCTTCATCGGCGAAGCCGCCGCCGAGGTCTTAGGCGACTACGGCGCCGGCCCCAACCACACCCTCCCCACGGGCGGCACGGCCCGCGCCCAATCGGGCCTCTCGGTCTTCCACTTCCTGAAGATCTCCACCTGGATGCACATCGACGACCCCACCGCTGCCGCCGGCCTCGTCAGCGACGCCGAGGCCCTCGGCGAGATGGAGGGGCTCGAGGGGCACGCAAAGAGCGCGGCGCTGCGGCGGTAGACTGACGGCGGTGTTCGTCGGGGCGCCGGGGTTTCTTTCACTCGCCACACCCCATGTGCTTCATGATGCCTTCAGTGTATCCGACAGAAAGGCAGGGCTACACCGTCACCGGCACCCGGGTCGTCTTCGTCCCCTCACCTTGACCCAGGGAGTATCCCCGATCTTCTCCAAATCGGAACAAGAACTCTGTCTTGATCACGTTCAGGCTGGCGCCGTCGATCCGTTCCAGGAGTGCGAAAATCTCTCGCTGGTGGAGGTTGCTGCCCGGGGGTCCCTGATTCAAAAACCGGCACCGCCAGTGGTCCGTACAGAAGGTCTCGGGAGCTCCGTCAGGCCACACCTTCTGTCCTCGGTTGGTGATCATGGTCAGCTCTAACTTCTCGCCATTGGCCTCTTCCAGAGCCATGGCCAGGGTGTTCGGATCCCGGGAGCCCTGATCCCAATCGAGGAAGACGTCCACCCCTTCCAAGGTCTTGGTAGCCTTGGGCGTCCGGGTCACCGGCGGGATGGCCACAGCGGTGACCTCAGAGTAGTCCACAGGCTTCAAGGACTCTGGCTTCTCTCCCAGGCGCTCGACGACGGCGTCGGCAAATTCCTTGGTATTCACCTTCTGCTTGCTCTGTCCCTCTCGGTAGATGTCGCCGGTGTGGATGCCGTCCTCCAGAGTCTTCATCCAGGCGTTGTGGACCTTCTCGGCCACGTCACTCTGGCCGATATGGTTCAGCATCAGGACACCGCCCATCAGCATCCCCGAGGGATTGGCAATGCCCCGTCCGGCGATGTCCGGGGCCGACCCGTGGATGGCCTCGAACATGGCGATGGTCTCGCCGATGTTCGACGATCCCCCGAGCCCCACGGAACCTGTCAGCTGGGCGGTGATGTCAGAGATGATATCGCCGTAGAGGTTGGGGAGGACCACCACGTCAAACCGCTCCGGGGTGTCGGCGATACGGGCAGTCCCGATATCCACGATCAGGTGTTCTGACTCAATGTCGTCGTACTCGGCGGCGACCTCGTCGAAAACCCGGTGGAAAAGCCCGTCCGTGAGCTTCATAATGTTGTCTTTCGTCAGGCAACTGACCTTGTTTCGACCGGTGTTCCGGGCAAACTCAAAGGCATACCGCACGATCCGTTCCGTGCCCGGCCGGGTGATCAGTTTCAGGCATTGATAGACCTCATCGGTCTGTCGGTGCTCAATCCCGCCGTAGGTGTCCTCCTCGTTCTCTCGGATGATCACCAGATCCATCTCGGGATGCTTGGTCTGTACCCAGGGAGCATAGGAACGTGCCGGACGCACATTGGCAAAGAGCCCCAGCGTCTTACGCAAGGTGACATTCACGGACTTAAATCCGCCGCCCTGAGGAGTCGTCAGGGGGGCCTTGAAGACCACGCCGGTCTCGCGGATCACGTCCCACGCGTCGGGGCTAATCCCGGACTTCTCGCCATTGAGGTACACCGACTCCCCAAGGGCGATCTCTTGGATCTGGAGGCGAGCGCCAGCGGCCTCCAAGATCTCCAAGCAGGCCGCCGTGATCTCCGGACCGATACCGTCCCCTCTCGCCACCGCAATCTTCGTGCTCTCTCCCATGGTACTACTCCTCGTTGAGTCCCTCACTGATTCCAGGCTCTTCACCGAACCGGAACCTACCCCCAACCGGCGGTCTTCATCAACCCCTATGTGGCCAGTTGCAGATATGGGAACAAACGGGGCTGTTTCAGACCATTCCAACACCGCAACACAATGCGAACCAAAACACCTTCGCCTGTCTTCCGCCTCACCGGCGTTCAGCCTTCGTTTCTCAGGGGCACACGTTCGTGAGTGCTTCCTTCGCAAAACATGGCACGGCTTGTGCTCATCAACGCCCTCCGTAGGCCGTCGATCACGCCACCTTCGCCGGGTATCTGATGTCCATCTACGTCCGCACCCCCATCGCCATCGCGCTCCCGCTCATCGCCGTCCTCTCCGTCGCTGCCTGTGACAGAGGCCCCGCTGAGGTCGATCCCGAGACCACAGAAGGTCCCGCAGGACCCCGTCAGTGGGAGCCCCTTGACCCGGGGGCCCTGACCCCGCACCAGCGGGCCCTGGCCGACTACGCCGGAGCCTCCCGAGGCCTGATGGGCCAGCGCTTGATGGGCACCGTCATGGAGGCCGCCGCCGAGGACGGGTTCGGCGCCGCCGTGGAAGTCTGCGTCCATGAGGCCGAACCCATCGCCGCCGAGATCTCCGAGCTCCGAGGCGTCGCCATCGGTCGGACGTCCACGGAGCTGCGCAACCCCGACAACCAGCCCCCGGAGTGGGCCCGCGACCACATCGCCGCCGGCGTCGACGATCAATTCTTCGCCGCCGCCAACGACGGCACCCTGGGCACGGCGATCCCCATCCACCTCGCCGCCCCCTGCGCCAACTGCCACGGCACCACCGAACAGCTCGCCCCGGGGGTACCGGAAGCCCTGAACCTTCACTATCCCGAAGACCAGGCCACGGGCTATCGAAAGGGCGACCTCCGGGGCTGGTTCTGGGTGGAGGTCCCCCCGGAGGCCGTCCCCGTCCCCGAGGGCACCCGGGCCTCCCGGGAGGGCGGCGAGGACTCGGCGCTCTCTCCGGGGGCCGCGCTCTACGTCGACTACTGCGCCGCCTGCCACGGCCGCGACGGCCAGGGCGTCCCCGAGGTCTTCCCTCCTTTAGTCGACACCTCCACGGCCCTCGGCGACCCCACCGCCCTGATCGCCATCACCCTCGACGGCGTCGCCGGTCCCCTGGACGTCGACGGCGACGAATACGACGGCTTCATGCCCGGCCAGGCCCAACTCTCGGACCAGGAGGTGGCCAAGCTCCTCAACTACATCCGCACCTCCTGGGGTAACGACGCCTCCACCGTCGATGAGTGCATGGTCCGCACCGTCCGGGATCGCACCGCAGACCGCACCAGCGCCTGGAACCAGAACGATCTGGACGCCCTCTGGGCGGAGATCGAAGAAGAGCCCTGGATCGCCGACTGCCAGTAGGGGGTTCGACCACTGGTCAACACCCCCCACCTCTGGTACTCGATCGATCATGAGACGGATCACCGTACACACCCAGGCGTTTCCCGCCGTAGACCTCGACCCCACCTGCGAGCTCGTCGTCGTCGAGGGCCCCGACGAGGGAGCCCGCGTCGACGTCGGCGCCCTGCCGATCCGGGTGGGCACCGAAGACGGCCACTGCCACCTGGTCCTCATCGACGACCGGGTGTCCCGGCGACATCTGGAGGTCTGCGTCGTGGACGGCTTCTTCGAGGTCCGCGACCTGGACAGCCGAAACGGCACCATCTACCGGGGCTCCGTCCTCAAACAGGCCCGGTTGAGGCCCTCCCCGAGGGCCTCGTAGAGAGCGAGCTCTTCGGTCACGTCG
>SKON01000100.1 GCA_007120035.1 Myxococcales bacterium | reverse complement strand
TTGGGGTGGGGGGCTAGCGGCGGCGGATGAGGAGGCCGAGGAGGAGGAGGAGGGCCAGGGCGGGGGAGAGCGGGGTGGGGGCCGTGGTGGAGCAGCCGCCGTTCTGGACGGTGATGTTGCTGGAGGGGGTGCCGGTGTCGTTGGAGCCGGCGGAGTCTTCGGCGAGGTCGAAGGACGGGTCGGGGTCTGCGGGGGCCGGGGTAGCGGGACCCGGGGTGGGGTCTGCGGCACAGGGGTTGCTGCCCTCGAGGTTGAAGGCCCGGGAGATGAAGATGGCGGCGTGGGCCCGGGGGACTTCGTTGGCGGGGCAGAAGTTGGTGCCGTCGCCGCAGCCGTTGGTGACGCAGTTATCGGCCAGGGCCTCGACGCCGGCGAAGTGGGTGTGGTCTCGGGGGACGTCGGCGAAGGTGGGGGCCGAGGGGTTGGGGTTGTCCCAGCCTCGGGCTCGGGCCAGCATGGTAGCCGCTTCGGCCCGGGTCAGGACTCGGTCGATGCAGAACTCACCGCCTCCGCAGCCGAGGGTGATGCCGGCGGCGGCGAGGGCCTCGATGTACCGGTAGAAGGTGTGGCTGGTGGGGACGTCGGAGAAGGTGGGCTGCGACGGGGGGGTAGAGACGTCGAGGTTGGCGGCCCGGGCGATGAAGGCGGCCCATTGGCCCCGGGTGATGGTGCAGGAGGGGCAGAACATCGGCGGGGAGTCCTGGCAGCCGTTGGTGATGCCTGCATGGTAGAGGCGGAGGGCTTCCTGGTAGCCGAGTTGGCCCGTGGGGTAGTCCTTGAAGAAGGAGCCCGTGGCGTCGTCGTGGGCGATCCGATCGCAGCCGCCGGGGGTGGGCGGGGCCGGCTCGGGGGCAGGGGGCTCTGGGGAGGCGCCGCCGGATTGGGCCCGGTCGATGAGCTCGTCGATCAGGGGGATGCCGTTGGTGCCGGGGCAGGAGGTGGACTGGCCGGGGTGTTCGCGGTGACCCCTGATAGCGTTGCGGTTTAAGGGGACGCCGTGGGTCTCGTGGACCCACCGGACGATGTCGGCGCCGGCGTTCTTCTGGGTGTTGGTGGGGGTCTGGCTGTTGAAGTTAGCGATGAAGCTGATGCCGACGTTGCCGTTGTTTTGCTGGTAGACGTGGGCGGCGGGGTGGCTGGAGCGGGACCGTCCCTGGAAGATCAGACCGCTCTGGGACACCACGAAGTGGTAGCCGATGTCGCACCAATTCAGGTTGTTCATGTGGTAGCTCTGCATGCCTCGCATGCGGGCGGCGGGATCCCCGTCATCGCCGGAGGGAACGGCGGTGTGGTGGATCGCCATGCGGTAGACGTTGGCGGGGTTGCCGCAGATCTGGTTGGGGTAGGCGGCGTTCCACTGGCTGCGGCTGACGACCAGGCTGGAGGGGGCGACCATGGTGGCCATCTCGGCAGCCGTGGGGAGTTCTCTGCGGTCGTCGTCGCCTTCGAGCTCGTGGGGGAAGGCGATGAACTCCTCGCGGGCCAGGATCCGGTCGTAGAACTCGAGGTTGGCCTCCAGGATCGACTCGCCGCCGCGGAGCTCGAGCTGAGTGGCGGGCTCGTCGAGGCGGATCAGGACGTTGTACATGCGCCCTTCGTGGAAGGTGATCTCCACGTCGTCCCAGTCGGTCCAGCGGTCCCGGAGGAGGGCCCGGAACTGCAGGCCCTCGACGCTGTCGGCGTCCATCATCCAGCTCACCTGCTGGAAGGGGTCGGAGGACTCGAAGGTGGCTACGCCGTCTCGAAAGAGCGCCTGGGCGTCGGCGGGGCTGGAGATCAAGACGTTGAAGAGGGGCTCGTAGCCGTCGTTGTACTCCCCGTCGGAGGGGATGAGTACCATGGCCTCCGGGGCCAGGGCGATGTCGTGCCCGTATTCGCCGACCGTGGAGTCGGCGCAGGCGGACAGGAGTGCGGCGCTGGAGAGAGCGACCAGGGCGGTGCGCAAGGAGGGGCGGAGATCCATCTTCTGTTCCTCAATTTCAGGGTTGTCGAACAAAGGTCACGCGTCTTGCGGGGCAACGAGAGCAAGGAGCGTGCCACCCTGTGAGGAGAGGTGGTTTTATGTAGGTAGGAGTAGAAATGTGGGACAAGCTGACACACATGAGGTGCGGTTGTGGGATCTTGTCACCAGATGTAGGTGGTTTGGTTACATGTTGGGCCAGATGGGCGGCGCCCGAGCGAACCGCCGAATCAGCCGACTCGCCAGCCGGCCATGGTGTCGGGCTCCTGATCGGAGTGCATGGAGAGGAGCTCGGCGCGGCGACGGAGGGGTTCGAGCTTGGGCTCGAAGTCCTCGTCACCGAAGTCCTCGAAGTCCCTCTGGAGCCGGAAGGTGGCGATGCGGTCGCCCTCGCCGGGCACGGCGTAGAAGGTCATGCCGCCACGGGCGGTGGCGTAGATCTTGGCGATGCCGGCCCGGGGATTCTGGCGGATCTCGGCGATGAAGTCCCGCTCTTCGATGAGGCGGATGCGGGAGCGCTGGACGTTGCGGCTGCCGTCGAGGATCAGCTCGACGGTCTCGTCGTATTCGCGCCCCGGGAGGCCGAAGACCAGGGGGTTGGCCTTGAGCCAGGCCCGGGCCCGATCGGTGAACTTCATGGACCGGCGGACCATCTGGCGGACGTCGGCGGCGGAGCGGGTGTGGGGGCGAGTCTCGCCATAGTCGCTCCAGTACACAGGGACGATGCGGTCGGCGAGCCGGTCCCGGTCCAGGAAGTGGCTGGAGCGCCACATGTTGAAGAGGTAGGCGAGGAGCAAGAGGATCAGCAGCGCCAGGAGGGTCCGCAGGATCGTGGGGCCCCAGCATTGCCAGAGGCGAGCCTCTTCGACGTCGACGACGATGGGGATGCGCAGTGGGGTCTGGGCGCCGCCGGAGGGGACGAGGACGAGCTCTGTGGTGTAGGAGCCGCCGTTGCAACAGGCGTTGGTGTCGGCTTGTACGGAGAAGACCGAGGTGGCGTCCTCCTCGGAGGCGGGGATACGGACGGGCAGGGCGATGCTGCCGTCGCGGGCCACCTCGGCGGCGTTGCCCTCGTCGTCGAGGAGGACGAGGTCGATATGCCGTCGGGGCCAGCCGGCGCGGTCACGCTCCGGGGGGACGAGGGCGGTGAACTCCATGGTGCGTCGCTGGTTGCCGCCGATGGGGACGCGGACGTCGGCGGTGCGCCCGGCCCGGACCGAGACGTCGATCTCCGTGGGGGCCCGAAGCTCGCTGATCA
>SKON01000180.1 GCA_007120035.1 Myxococcales bacterium | reverse complement strand
GCGGCCGTCACCGCCGTTATGAGCCTCCGAACCACGCTCGGTGCTGCACTTTCGCGAGATCTTGCCCTTCATCGCCGTTTCGCGGTTGCGCTTCCGGATAACTTTTCCTACTATTCACCGGTCGTCCCGGAAGCTCAACACTCTCCGGTCGGTGCCGCTCGAAATTGAGCCCAAAGGCCCGCCGTCCAGAAAGAACGTTGAACTCACGTTCCAATTCCGTCCCAAGGGCGGAGTCCTTTTTCTTCACTTGCGCGAGTAGATCAGTCAGCCGTGACATCGTTCAGTCCTTTCAAGTTCAATTATTCAGTTCCTGTTGCACATCAGTGTAGATAGTCCAAAAGTCATAATTGTAGAGTAGCTGAAAACTATCATACCTGTTCCATTTTTTTCTCGCCTATTATTTCCACTGCATTAATCAAACCCACCCCGCACGACATTCCTAGGATAGATAGCTTAGCTTGGTACGCGAATATCAGGAAAACGCACCAAAACATGGTGAGGGCAAGATAAAGGGGGTAATACATTTGCGCGTAAACCATTCTGGTTTAACGACTTATATGTATTACATGGGCACACGATGTATGCTGGTTTAGAAGTAAATAGCCCTCTGTTACAACGCCCGAAAGCGCTACAAGTTGTTACAACAGAATTAGTTAGCCACTCTTTTTGGGCTGGCCAATGATGTATTACCTTTTTTGTGTTTTTTGTGTTGTCTATGCCTATGTATTTGCTACTACAATTATTTATGTATGCCGGTTTGTAATACATCTCATTTTAGCAATGTAATACATTTTCGGTTTCTTGAATCGCTATTTACTTATGCTGTTAAGGTTTACAGCATTTTTATATGTATTACGTCAGGCTTTCTATCTGTTTTAGATTTACGCAGAAAAGGTCGACCTCACACGAGACTGCAGCGGAGGTAATTGCAAGGCGTGCCGGGGTTCAGCTTCTGGGTTTGTCCAGGATCCGCTTTATCGGGATCCTGGACACGAATGAAAAAGACCGGGTGTTCTTAGAAAGGTGCGGTAAAGTTCGCGGACACCCCAAAGCTCTGTACAAAATCATCTGCAATATCAAAAGCACTCTGAAGTGATCGATAGTACATGAAATCGAATGCAAGTATTCCAATACCAGTTTGATAGCCAAAACCGGCTCCAGCAGAAACTCCAAAAATGACGGAATTGTCCAGTTCAACAAGAACGGTTTCGCTTTGAGACACTCCACCAATTCGTTCGGTGAACTTGCCTTCAAGATCACCAATTATGAAACTCAACTGAGGTCCGGCGAGCACATGGAATGAAAAATCCGGACTTATCGGAAAAATCGGCTTCGCTAGTACCGAAAAATCCACAGCAAGCGTTGTAAATTCAAATGTAATTCTGTCGCTGGATCCGTCGTCCGTCACTTCATAGCCGGTTGTCCTTTGTGTAGTAGTGAGAGGTATCTGAAGGCCAAACCCCGGCGTAAAATCGATCATAATAATCGGTCCTACCGAAAACCCAAAATTCGTAGTTCTTCCAGCTGATAACCCCGATATGTCATTAAACTCATCGAGTATCTCGTCTAGTTCATCGGAAATATCATACGAGGCATTACCGCCGAGTACTGCGCCTCCTCGAATCGACTGCGCTCCAACTGACACGACACACACCAAAAAAAAGAGGGCAAAAAATGCCCGGACCGTAACGCGTACCATATTAATATCTCCTTAAGTATTTTCTGGCTTTAGTGTACAGTAATTGTTTTCGTGTTGTATATATTGACGTGTACGTCTAAAACGGATTTCGTGCCGAATACTGATACCCAAGCGTGTCCGAGGATGCCGAATCGGGTACCGGCCTGACACCCAGTACACCATTTTCGAATGCTCGGAGATGTTCACGGTATGTAAAAGGCGGTATATGGATCATTCAAACGAACAAACACGAGATTTCTCAGTACTCACCAATCGGTTTCAGGTGCTGTGCGCGCTCAATGGTGTTGATCCTGTTGAGAGGGCTCGCCAGCTTATTGAAGCGTATGTTGATCGTGAATCGCCTCGCGTGGAAACGATATTTTGCGCCGGTGGTGTGAATGACCAGCCTGGCGATACGACCGGGAATGCGTGCTGATGGTGTTGGTCTTTTGCAGAGGATCCGGCGTATAGTGTTACATAACACAAAGTTAATTGTGTTATGTATTGAGATATACCGGAGACTTCATGCATGGCAAAAAATGATACGCCAGTACGCCAGGGAGATGCGCAAAAAGCACTTGTACGCATAGAACACGCAGCACTATCGATCGCAGAAAGCGAGACAGCGCACCGAGAGGTCAGGCTGTTCTTCTCGTTTCTGCGTGAGCATGAGCTTGATTTTAGCGATCACGCAGTGAACAAGTATGTTGATGATCTCAGTGGGCGACTCACACGGCAAGAGATCGCTGCATCTACCTACGCGCTTAAAACCTCGATACTGCGATCAACACTTCGAGGGCTTCTGCGGCGAAGCCAGATCGAGCTTGATGGGCGAACCGTACTTGCCGTTGAACACCTGCTCTCACGCATTCCATCAGTGCGCCGTGCCGCTTCTCGTAGCCAGGTATCCCCCGATGACATCCCCGATGCTGAGGCGACACAGAGCCTTATAGATGCCGCTGAGCCGACGCTTGCCCTGATGATCGAGTTCCTTGCACTCACCGGCTGCAGGATCTCTGAAGCCCTCTCTGCTCGCCACAGTACCTGTAGCGATCGAGGTCGAGGTCTTGTTGCTGTTCGGATCCTCGGCAAGGGCCGCAAAGAACGGGAAGTACTCATCCCTCAGCAGCTCTACCGCAGAATCCGCGAGTGCTTTGCCGGCCGCGAGTACCTGTTCGAGCACCATCAGAAGCCATATTCCCGCGTAGCAACCACGAACCGGATCCGATCGCTTTCCATGCGTGTGCTCGGCCGGGAGTTTAGCGCACATAGCTTTCGACACCGGTTTGCTACCGAACGTATCGCCGCTACGGGCAAGATCCGTGCGGTCGCCGATTACCTCGGACACAGCGACCCGGCCACCACTTTGCGCATGTATGTCCATGAACGTTTGAATGATGATGAGCTTGGATTACCGTAATTTTGATGCCTTGAGAGACGTGAAAAACTACTTTGGTGTTGTGTGTTGATCGATGTACGTTTGGAGCTCCTGGCAGGCGTCCAGGATCGCGTTTCCAATACCGTGCAGATTCGGGCCCGATAACTGCTCATAGTCAGCTGTGCACGTAAG
>SKON01000144.1 GCA_007120035.1 Myxococcales bacterium | reverse complement strand
CGGTGGCCCGGGGGTGTGGTCGGCGAGGAGGTGGCGGGGACGGTGTTGCTGAACTTTGGGATCGGGGGGGATGGGCTCTTCTGGCCGCCGGCGTTCATGGCGGCCCTGGGGGAGGCCGGGTTTCGGGTGATTCGCTACGACCACCGGGGGACCGGGGAGTCCGATTGGTTGGAGGACTGGCGGCGCGAGGACGCGTACTCCCTGGAGGATATGGCCGAGGACGCGCTCTCGGTGCTGGACGCCTGCGGGGTGGAGCGAGCCCACCTGGTGGGGCTCTCGTTGGGGGGCTTCCTGGTGCAGGAGGTGGCGTTGAAGGCCCCGGAGCGGGTGGCGTCGATGACGCTGATGTCCACGTCGGCGGACCCCACGGACGATTCCCTGCCGACGCTGCAGGTGGGGTCGATCCTGTGGTCGGCGGCGCCGGCGGTGCGGATGCTGCGGTATCGGCTGCTGGGCGGCGAGTCGAACCGGGTGAAGGCGCGGGTGGCGTCGGTGCTCGCCAGCGTCGGGCCCGAGGCCGTGGATCTCGAGGAGCTCGCCGAGCTGGTGTTGTACGACCTCCGGGAGCGGCGGGGCCTGAACCTGAGGGCCATGCGGCAACATCAGGCCGCCGTGGCGATCACCCGGTCGCGGTACCCCCTGCTGGGCGAGCTCGACATGCCGGCGCTGGTGATCCACGGCACAGAGGACAGCATGTTCCCCTTCGAGCACGCGGAGAAGCTGATGGAGCTTTTGCCGAACGCCCGGCTCGTGGTGCTCGAGGGCGTGGGGCACGTCTTCCCGTACCCGGACACCCCGCGGGTGACGGAGGAGATCGTGGCGCACCTCGAGTCCGTTTGATCTCGAGGGTATGGATCGTGGTGTCGGGGTTCGCGGTGGCGACGAGTTTGGGCGTGAGAACGGGTGGTTTGCGAGGGAGGGAGGAGCAGGTTTTCGCCGAGTGTGCAAGTGCGCGGTGGAGGTGGAGCCGACCTCGAAGGTGGCGGCTCTCGGCGTAAGAAACGGCGGTGTGCGGTGTGGGGAGGCCAGCGCGGGGCTTGGGGAGTGTGGATGTGGTGGGGAGGACACCTGCGCCGGAGGCGGCAGGGCTCCGGAGGCAGGCTCGAGTCGAAGGTGGCAGATCTCGGCGTGAGAACGGGTGGTTTGCGAGGGAGGGAGGGCGCAGGTTTTCGCCGAGTGTGCAAGTGAGCGGTGGAGGTGGAGCCGACCTCGAAGGTGGCGGCTCTCGGCGTCAGAACCGGTCTTCAGCGCTCTCCGACGAGAGCCAGCCACCGGGCGAGTTCCTCGGCGGTGTCACGCGTCATAAAATATGTCACGCGTCACTGGTGGCCGGGCGTCGGGGGCGCGCCTTCGGGCGGCGCGAGCCACCCCCCGGCGCTGCGCGCCTGCCCCCTGAAGGGGGCGCTTCTTGTGTCTTCGGTCACGGTCGGGGTTTGCGGTGGGGAGCCGATCGGTGGGGCGGCGCGGACGACCCCCGGCGCTGCGCGCCTGCCCCCTGAAGGGGGCGCTTCTTGTGTCTTCGTTCGCGGTCGGGGTTCGCGGTGGGGAGCCGATCGTTGGGGCGGCGCGGACGACCCCCGGCGCTGCGCGCCTGCCCCCTGAAGGGGGCGCTTCTTGTGTCTTCGTTCGCGGTCGGGGTTCGCGGAGAACGGGTGGTTTGCGAGGGAGGGAAGAGCACCGGAGCCCTGCCGCCTCCGGCGCAGGTTTTCGCCGAGTTTGGGCGCTGCTCTTCTCTTCGAATCGCCATGGTTGTATCGTAGTCGTCATGTTTCCGAAACCATAGCGAGGACCTACCATGAATCGACCTGGAATCACCGTCGCGCTCCTGGTGTCGTTGGCGGCCGCCTGCGCCACGACGCCGGAGCCCGTGGAGCCCGAAGAGGCCGAAGAGATCGAAGAGATCTCCGACGTCGCGACCTGCCTGGAGGTACCTCTGCAGCAGGAGGAGCTGGCCCTTCAGCCCGTGGCGAGCCTGGACCGCGAACCCTTTCTGCGGGCCGTCCGCGCTCGCCAGGGTCGGACCCAATGCTGCTACGAACATCTCCTGGCGCGATCTGAGGAGACGGTGTCGGGAGTGGTCAGGCTTCTGTACGAGCTTCGCGGAAACCGTGTAGCGGAGGTAACGTTATCCGCGACCGACGCCGGACCGCTCGTCGCCGAATGGGACGAGCCCTTCCAGGCCTGCCTGACGGCGATCCACTCAGACATGGTCATCGAGGGCTGGGAATCCCTCGCCGACGATCAGGCGACGAGTATCGCAATGCCCCTGTCGTTCTCCCTGGCCGACGGCGCCGACCTCTGACCGAACGACAGATACGCCGACTCGCCGACGGGGTACTTCAGGCGGTGGAGGCCGTCGTTGTGGTCTGCCCACCGGCGAGTGGCCATCGTGGCCAGGGTGGCGAGGTGTCTGGGGCTCATGGGAAGGTGGGGATGTCGGTTTCGTGACAAGCGAAGAGGTCAGCGCTAGAGTCGTCAGTCAGTACTACCGCGGAGGATTTGATGCGTCGACTTGGGGTTTTGTTTCTCTCTCTTCTCTTGTGTTCCTGCATCGGCGACCCGAGCCAGCTCGGATCGAACGCCGGGGAGCCCGACGTGGGCATGCCCGACGCCGATCAGCCCGACGCCGACGCGGGAGAACCCGACGCCGACGCGGGAGAGCCCGACGCCGACGCGGGAGAGCCCGACGCCGACGCGGGACCCGGCGCAGACTGCAACAGCGAGAAGAACCCCTTCGGCGACGGGGATTTTCAGCCGACGGGACCGAATCGTATCTGCTCTGAGGCACATATGCAGGCGCTTGGGAGCAACCTCGCCTACCTGGAGGGCCATTTCATCCTGGACTCAGACCTCACCCTGGACGGCCCCCTCGATCCGATCGGTGACGAGACCAACCCGTTCATCGGGACCTTCGACGGCCGTGGAAACAGCATCGGGAACTTCACCACTGAGGATGGAGACACCGGCGGACTCTTCGGCGCCATCGGGGCGGGAGCCACGATCACCGATCTGGTCCTGGCCAACCCCGAGGTCAACGGTGCAAATGCCGCGGGGGCCCTCGTGGGTGTGATGCTCGGCGGAGAGATCGGGGAGGTCAACGTGGAGGGAGCCCAGGTAAACCCTGGCGTGTCCAACGCCGATGACGTCGGCGGTCTGGTGGGGCGGATGGAGGGCGGAGTGATCCGCGACTCCGACGTGACCGCCATGGTGCAGGGCTCGACAGGCATCGGCGGCCTGGTGGGTACGAT
>SKON01000330.1 GCA_007120035.1 Myxococcales bacterium | reverse complement strand
CCACTGCTCACATTTCTGATGGCCGTCGTGACCAGCTTGTTCACGACGTTCGGATCTTCAACGGCGTATGCGCACGTTGGCGAAGATACGATGCCAGCCGAGTCAGCCGAAGATGATGGTGAAGCCATACATGAGGGGGCACCCGTAGAGTTCGTTAGCCACTGGATAGGTGGTCGCGTAGATCTCGGACGGGGCGCCAGAACCCTCGGCATCAGCTATCGTGGAGGATCCTCACAAGGATTCAATACCCTACGTGGCATCCGAATACCAAACGTTAGGCGCGTCGGCACAGACATCACGCTTCGTCGCTCCGGTCAAAACTGGGGCTGGGGGTTGGACGGAAACGTTTTACTCGGCCACAGCGGGTTCTCAGTCGAAGCAGGTGGAGGAGTAGCCGTGTTCGGCGGAGAGTTCCGGGCGGTTCTCACCGGAGCGATGTTCTTTTCCTTCTTCGAGTTGTTTGAGTTCGGGTATCGACATCAGCGCCCCATACTATCGGGGCCTCGTCCGGACTGGCTCCCTTCACACTACCTTGCGTTGCGGTTCAATATGCCGTTCATGGGTTACAGGGTTGGTGAATCCCCGAGCTGGATCTTCGATGCATTCTGAACAGCCAAACTCCTTCAACCACGCACTCAATGCGCGGATCGCTGTGTGGCTCAAGTGAGCCGATCTCCATCTCGACCTGATCGACGAGCACTCCCTCGAGCCCATCGACCTTGCGGGCAGCGCAGTCGTCGTGGCCCGGGAGTCGAGCGGCTCGCCTTGCCTTCACCCCCGTGCCCGAAAAGCCTTGGGCAACGGCCGCGATTTGGACAACACGGACCGTCTTGTTGTCTAAAGCAGGCACGTTTCCCGGATGGCGCAACATTGCGAATTCAGACAACACGTGTTGAAACCGTGCCTCACAAACCCTTCACGTTCATTTCAATGAACATCAGCCCTCAGAAACTCTCTCCACAAATTCTTCTGCTTTCATTTTTTCATCAACGTGAATATTATCTCACTGGCGAGCCTCTCGACCACCATCCCCCGTTGGAATCTTCAGTTCAATGAAAACTCCTCCCCTGGGACAGGTAATCCGAAAGCGCCGCAAGGAGCTCGGCGTGGACCAACGAACTCTCTCCGAGCTCAGCGGCGTGTCCATTCACACGATCAGCGACATCGAGTCGGGAAAAGCAAACCCGACGCTCTCTACCGTGGAGAGCCTCCTTCAGGTGCTCGGGCTGGAGCTCAAGGTACAGGCACAGAAACCTGGAGAGCCCCGGTGAGCTCGCCGCGACCACGGAGGCGGGGTGTTGTGTACAACCACGGGGTGCGAGCCGGCACGCTCGTGGAGTTCACCGACGCGTCGTTTCAGTTCACCTATGACAAAGCCTATCTGGCGAGCCCCGGGGCCTCCGCTATCAGCCTCACGCTCCCCTGCCGTCGGGAGCCCTACCGCTCAGATCACCTCTTCCCCTTCTTTTACGGTCTCCTGGCCGAAGGTGGGACCCGAGCCCTCCAGAGCCGCCTGTTGCGGATCGACGAAGAGGATCACTTTGGGCTCCTCCTCGCCACCGCCACCGACGCTATCGGGAGTGTCACCGTCGCCCCCGAGGAGGCGCCATGAGTCGTTGCCGCAGCACCCTCTCCGAGATCGACGGCGAAGGATTCAGCGCCGCTGCGCTGAAGGCCCTCTCGGACCGCCGCGCCTTCCCTCACAGGCTGCCACTCTTGCGGGCTGACATCATGGAGATTCGAGCCGACACGGTTCGCTCCATGTCCATCTCCGGCGTCCAGGAAAAGATCTCCCTGCGCCTCGACCGCGGCGATCTTCAGCCCGTCTCGGAGGGCGGCGAGTACCTGCTTAAGCCGATCCCGGGCCAGCAGCTCCCTCGCTTTCAGGAGGACGTCCCGGCGAACGAGCACCTCACGATGCTCCTGGCCCGCCAGGTCTTTGGCATCGAGACCGCGCCGAACGCCTGCGTCCTCCTGAAAGACGGCGAGCCCGCGTACATCACCCGCCGCTTTGACCGCACCGCCACGGGAGAGAAGGTCGCCCAGGAGGACTTCTGCCAGCTCATGGAGCGCTCCCCGACGACCTCGGGCCCCAACTACAAGTATGATGGAAGCTACGAAGAGCTCGCCATGACCCTTCGCCGCTTCTGCAGCGCCTACGCGATCGAAGCGGAGAAGCTCTTTCGCCGCCTTCTCTTCAACTACGCCGTCGCCAACGGGGACGCTCACCTGAAGAACTTCTCCCTCCGTCAGAGCGCCTCCTTTGGCGACTACGTCCTCACCCCGGCCTACGACCTCCTCTGCACCAAGCTACATATCCCGACCGAAAGTCGGCTGGCCCTGGATCTCTTCGCCCACGACGAGGAGCCCGAGAGCCTGGCCACCCACGGCTTCCCCACGGGCTCCGACTTCCTCGAACTCGCTCGCCGGATCGGCCTTCGACCGGACCGCGCCGAGTCGATCTTGCAGGATCTATGCGCTCACGAGGACGAGATCGAAGCTCTCGTGTCGCGCTCCTTCCTCACGCCCGACGCCCGACAGACCTACCTGGAGATCCTCGACGACCGCCGCCGCGCTCTTCTGCTCCGGTGATCTGGGCCATCGGCGGTGCTTTCGCCGACGGAACGTCGGGGTTCACGGCGAAAGAGATCCGAACGTCGGGGTTCACGGCGGCGGAGATCGAAACGTCGGGGTTTGCGGCGGCATTGTTCGGACCGTCGGGGTTCGCGGTGAAGGAAATCGGGCCGTCGGGGTTTGCGACGGCATTGTTCGGACCGTCGGGGTTCGCGGTGAAGGAGATCGAAACGTCGGGGTTCGCGACGGCGTTGTTCGGACCGTCGGGGTTCGCGGTGGTGTGTTCCGCACCAAGTACAGGGCTCCCACGGTCAACCCCCGGTTAAAACCGGGGGCTGAGGTGGGCAGGGCTCCGCTGGGGTCATGACCCCGCTCCGCCTGAGATGTTCTCCACATAGTCGACCAATTGAGTACCAACCCGGTGCGGAGTTCGACGGTGCCCGAATGAATCCGGGCCCGGTTCCGAACGCCTCTGTTCTCCGAAACATCTAAGGCGGAGCGGGGCCAAGGCCCCAGCGGAGCCCTGCCCACCTCAGCCCCCGGTTTTAACCGGGGGTTGACCGTGGGAACCCTGAACTATGCTTGGAAATGACCCGCCGCAAACCCCGACGTTCCGATCAATACCACCGCCAACCCGGATGTTCCGATCAATACCACCGCCAACCCCGACGGTCCGATCAACACCACCGCAAACCCCGACGGTCCGATCAATACCACCGCCAACCCCGACGTTCCGATCAATACCACCGTGAACCCCGACGTTCCGATCAATACCACCGTGAACCCCGACGCCACGATCAACGCTGCCGGACAGGCACAGACACACCACACGGCGAGTGACAAGGAGTCGACAATTTCCCCCCGGGCTCGCAACAGAGGGTGAATTTCCAGCGGGACTTCGCTAGGGTGCACTCGAAAAGACGTGTCGTTTCGGGTTGTCTTCGCCTCTTCAGAGAGTCGTCCTATGTACTCGCACCGGGCTATTCGAGCCCTCTTTGTGTTGATCTGCCTCTCCTTTCTGATCTCCACCGGTTGTTCCAGTTGCGGCCCCGAAGATCCGACGCTGAACCAATTCGACGACGTCGGCGTTGATACGGACATCCCGGACACCGATCCCGACCCAGACGCTGACGTCGGCCCCGATCCCGACGCCGACGTGGATCCCGACCCCGACGCTGATCCCGACGCCGACGTGGGGCCCGACCCGGACCCTCCCGTGGAACCCATCGAGTGCGAGAACCCCATCCCCGAGCCGACCGACGGCGAGCGATGTACCGTGATCCCAGGCTCGTCGGACTACATCCTCTTCCGAGGCACGATCCTCGCCGGCAACGATGTCTACCTCGAGGGGAGCCTGCTCCTCGACGACCAGAGCCCCAACCGACGGATCTCCTGCGTGGGCTGCGAGTGCGACACCGAGCCCGAGGCCCTCGACGCCACCCTGATCGCCTGCCCCGACGGCGTCGTCTCTCCGGGGCTGATCAACCCTCACGACCACCTCACCTTTGCCGAAGGTCGACCCCAGCTTCACGGAGAGGAGCGCTTCGACCACCGCCATGACTGGCGCCGAGGGCTCCGTGGTCACACCCAGATCAACACCAGCCCCCGCACCGGCGCCCACCGCGAGGGAGTGCTCCTGGGAGAGCTCCGAATGCTCTTCGGCGGCGCCACCAGCATCGCCGGCGCCGTGGGTAACATCAACGCCTCAGGGTTCTTGCGAAACCTGGACAACACCAACCACACCGAGGGGATCGACGTCGACGTCTACTACGACACCTTCCCCCTCGGCGACGGGAGCTTCCCGGCCCTGATCGCCTCGGGCTGCGACTATCCCTCGATCCGGTCGGAGAACGTCCTGGAGGCCGACATCTACCTGCCCCACATCGGCGAAGGGATCGACCCCGAGGCCCACAACGAGCTCTTCTGCCTCGCCGGCGGCTCCCACCGGGACCTGATCCGGGAGAACACCTCCATCATCCACGGCATCGCCGTCGACGCCCGCGACGTGGCCCTCATCGCCCACCGCGGCGCCAACCTCGTGTGGTCTCCGCGGACCAACATCGACCTCTACGGGAACACCGCGCCCGTGACCCTCTACCACCGCTTCGGGGTCCCCATCTCCCTGGGCACGGACTGGTCCACCAGCGGCTCCATGAACATGCTCCGAGAGCTGCAGTGCGCCGACTACCTCAACCGGCTCCACTACAACGAGTTCTTCACCGATCGGGACCTCTTCCACATGGCCACCTACAACGGCGCCATCAGCCTCGGGGTCTCCGACCAACTGGGGCTCCTGGCCGAAGGCTACGTGGGAGATATCACCCTCTTCGACGGGCGGTTCCGCGATCCCTACCGGGCCGTGATCGACGCCGAGATCGACGACGTGATCCTCGTCACCCGAGGCGGTGACCCCCTCTACGGCGACGCCGACCTTCTGGAGGGCTTCTTCGAATCCGACGAGCCCACGGGCTGCGAGTTCATCGACGTCTGCGAGCGAGACCGCCGCATCTGCTCCGAGCTCGACACCGGCATGTCCCTGGCTCAGATCTGGAGCGGCGTTCACTCCAACTCCTACCCCATGTTCTTCTGTGGCGAGCCGGAGAACGAGCCGAGCTGCGTGCCCTTCCGACCCTCGGAGTACGACGGCATCGCCACCCCTCAGGACCGATCCGGCGACGGCATCCCCGACGTGATGGACAACTGCCCGGACTACTTCAACCCCATCCGCCCCATGGACGGCGGCATCCAGTCCGACGTCAACGGCTCCGGCCTCGGGGACGTCTGTGACCCCTGCCCCTTGAGCGGCGACCCGAACTGCACCGAGTTCGACCCCAACGACTGGTCCGGCGACGGCGTCCCCAACGACGTGGACAACTGCCCCTTCCACTACAACCCGGACCAGCTCGACTCCTCGGAAGACGGCATCGGCGACGCCTGCCACCCCTGCCCGGAGTTCTCCCTCCTCGACGGCCCCTGCGCCGGGACCATCTACGACATCAAGACCGGCGCGATCGGCGCTGGCGAGCAGATCTCCCTCGACGACGTCCTGGTGACGGCCTCCCTCGATGACGAGGGCGTCTTCATTCAGGTCCACCCCGACGACGACGGCTACGACGGCCCCGATCACAGCGGCCTCTACGTCTTCCTTCGAAACAACCCCGCCGTCAGCTCCGGCTACCCCGTGGCCGGCGACCGAATCCGAATCATCGGCTCCGTGAGCAACTTCTTCGGCCAGCTTCAGCTCGCCAACGTCGTCGAGGTGGAGGTGCTCAGCTCGGACAACGCCTTGCCCGAACCCGTCGTCGCGACACCTGAAGAGGTCTCCACCTCGGGCAACCGCCGGGAGGCCCTGGAGGGAGTCCTGGTCCGCGTGGAAGATCTCATCGTCACCGACACGGACGTCCCGCCCGGTCCCGGAGACCAGGCGCCGACCAACGAGTTCATCGTCAACGACTCGCTTCATATCAATAACTTCTTCTACCAGGTCGACCCCTTCCCCCAGGTCGGGGACACCCTGGTCTCCATCGCCGGCGTCCTCCGTTGGGCCAACGAGCGCAGCAAGCTCGAGCCCCGGTTTGAGGCCGACGTCCTGCGCGGACCGCCGGAGATCACCTCCTTGACGCCCTCGGAGCTCTTCATCGAGGCCGGCGCATCGGCGTCCATCGAGCTCTCCTTGAGCCGCCCCGCCGAGGACCCCACCACCGTGGACCTCTCCTACGGCGATCCCGCGGTGATCTCCGGACCCGCCACGGTGAGCTTCGCCGTCGGCGAGCAGTTCGCCACCTTTGAGGTCGACGCTCTGCAGGCATCGGAGACCCCGGTGATCCTCGAAGCCGAGCTCGACGAGATCACCCTGGAGGCGTCGATCCGCACCTACGACGACGCCACCGAGCGCTCCCTTGTGGCCTTCGGCGGCCCGGAACCGGCGTTCTTCGCCGGGGAGACCATCTTCCTCACCGCCGAGCTGAACGTCCCCGCCGGCACCGGTGGAGAGGAGCTCTCCCTCGGGATCATCCCCTCTGACGGGGTGACCTTCCCCTCCACAGCATCCTTTGACGAGGGCCAGCGAGTCCTCCCCATCGAGGTCACCCTGGGCCCCGACCTGGGCGTGTACGTCGCCACGGCCACCGCCGCCGGCTCCTCCATCAACTTCACCTTCCAGACCTTTGAACCGCCCCAGGACTTCGTGGAGACCTTCACGAACCTGACCATCCCGGCCAACACCTACTCCGATGGCGAGTTCGTCGGCGACGCCGGATTCACCTGGGAGATCTCCCGAGGCCGCCGGGCCCCCACCAGCGGAGCTCCTGCGATCGACGGCACGTCCCTGATCTTCGCCGGCTCCGGCGACACGGACCGGTACATCCGAGCCGAGGGCATCCCCGGCGGGATCTCGTCGTTCTCTGTGGAGATGATGCAGGCATTCACCGGGACCGGCAGCCGCCAGCTCGAGCTCTTCATCAACGACGAGTTCGTCGCCCGGTCCATCTCCTTCGGCACCCAGTCGGGCGACGCCGGAGAGATCTTCGACTTTATCGTCGATGACCTGGCCATCGACGGCGACTTCGACATGGAGATTCGGTCTGTCGGCTCCAACCAGATCACCATCGATAACATCAGGTGGACCAGTCGCTTCCCCGTCGACCCCGACGATCTCGACTTCCCCGACGCCCAGCTCCAGGCCTTTGAGCCCTCGTCGCTCTTTCTCGGAGTTGGACAGACCGAATCCGTGACCTTGCTCCTCGCCGATGCAGCGCTGGCCGAGACCACCGTCGCCCTCTCCTCCACTGACGACGACGCCCTGGACTTCCCCGAGGAGTTGACGATCCCTGCTGGCGAATCCCAGATCTCCTTCGACGTCACAGGAGCCCTGGCGAGCCCGGACCCCGTGGAGCTCTCCGCGACCCTGGACGGCGACTCGGTCACCATGGAGATCACCGTCTTCGACGACGACTCCCCGCGAGAGCTCGTGGCCTTTGACGGTTGCCACTCCGCCCTCCTCGGAGTCCCTCAGACCTTCTTCGCCCAGATTGATCTCCCCGCCGGACCCGGTGGGTTGGAGATCGACCTGATCATCCAGCCGGCCTCGGCCGTCGACGACGCCCCGGAGACGATCACCATCCCGGCCGGAGAGGACTCGGTCTCCTTCGAGCTGACCTTCGTCGAGCTCGGCACCGTCGACGTCTTCGCCGACCCCGGCACTCAGACGGAGATGGTCACCCTCGAGGTCGTCGAGCTCGACTCTCCCATCGTGGAAGACTTCGACCTCCTCAACGCCAGCACCTCCTCCTACACCTCGGGCTCCTACGAAGGGAGCCAGGGGATCACCTGGAGCTACACGGCGACTCGACGCATCGAGCTCGGCCCGAACACCATCGACGCTCCGTCGGCGATTCTGGGCACCGCTGCCAACTCGCGAGTGTCTACCGGCGAGCTCCCCGGTGGCCTGTCGACCTTCTCCGTGGACTACCGACGCCCCTTCGACGACTCCTCGGATCGAGTGCTTGAGCTCTACGTAAACGGCTCCCTGGTAGCGACCTCGGAGACCTTCGGCGCCACCAACGCCATCGGCACCTTCGAAGCCACAGACCTGGAGATCGCCTGCGTGTCGTCCCTGGAGGTCCGAAACGCGCCGACCTCCCTGCACGTCACGATCGACAACATCGTCCTCCATCCCCTCGGGGAGCTCCCCGAGGATCCCGAGGATCCCGAAGACGACTAACCCATTGCATCTTCGCCGCTCGTGGCGTATGCAATGTCCCGCGCTGGTTACGGCTGTGGGAATGTGTTGGTTAAATGTCGCGGAATGACCCCGCCGCGTTGAAAATGAACCGCTGTCTGGTAATGAATGGCACGGTCGCGGAGCCCGACCCTTTCTTTGGGGGTCGGGCTTCTCTGTGTGAGAATGCGCACTTGGCGGGCTACCTTGACCCCACTTTGGCCCTCGCTATACTCCTCGCCAATGGACATGGCTCGGAATTCGCGCCATAATGTTACACAGGTGGACAATCGCCCCTTGCGTAAAAAGGTGTAAAAAGCCGTAGACCCCCGACGTGGTTCCCCGCCCGGCGCTGCGTTTCGTGACTTTCAAATGGAAAGAGCGGGCTTCCCCCCGCGAGATGGAGGAGATCCATGATGGCCCCCGTAACCCCCCGATGGTTGTCTCTCATTGCCGCCACGGCCCTCGCTATGGCCGTTGGCTGTGGTGGAGAGACCGGCGTCGTCGTCAACCAGGACGACAATCAGAACCAGAACCAGATTCCCGACAACCAGTACGACCCGCCCGATGATCTCGACGACACCAACCAGCTCCTCCACGTCGAGCCCTGCGACGCCGGCTCCAGCACCTGCGGCCGGAGCATGAGCGTCGGCGACAGCATCGCTTTGCGAGCTCAACTGGTAGACGCCGACGGCGACCCCATCTCCAACGCCATGATCTCCTTCCAGGCCGAGATCGTCAGCGGCGCCGAGGGGGCCAGCCTCTCCTCCAACCGGGCGATCACCAACAGCAACGGGATCGCCTCCGTGGACCTCCGCACCGAAGAGGACAACCCGGCGGCCAACATGGGCTCTCTGAACGTCACCGCCATGGTGGAAGACTTCGACATCGACCCCATCCTCTTCAACATCGGCATCAGCAGCAAAGAAGGCGGCTCCTACATCATCCGGTACCATCACGACGGGGACGCCCAACCCCAGGAGGTTCATACCCTCATGATGAGCCCCGACCTGACCTGTGACGACCTCTGGGGACACTTCCAGGACACCTCTTCGTGGAGCTCCTGCGGCGCGGGAGCCAGCCCGGGAGATGGGTTCTGTCCCTTCTCCTCCCTCTCCCCGGCGATGGTCCTCCCCAACGGGGAGATCCCCAACGTGGTCAACCCCCAGGTCTCCAACGGTGAGAGCTTCACCGTCGTCGGCCGGGCCCTCCGGGTCGTGGGCAACGGCGACGTCGAGGTCGCCTTCGGGTGCACCGACGACGCCCCGGCCGTGGAGCTCGGCGTCGACGTCACCGTCGACGTCGACCTCTTAGACCAGCTCCCCACCATCGGCTCCTCCTACTCAGTACAGCACGGCTTTGACCTCACCGACGGGCTCCCCCCGGGGGTGAACCTGGTCATTGACCTGCTGGCCACCCTGGCGAACGATCCGGCGATGTTCATCCTCGGGTGTCCCGCCACAAACACCGACTGCCCCGCCGGCGGTCAGACCGGCCTGGTGGACCTGGTGATCAACTCCGGAATCCTCGGAAGCAGCGTCACCAACACGCTTGAGGGCCTCCGTGACCAGGATGTGTGGCTCTTCGCCGTCGCCATGGTCAACGACCTCATCGAAGATATCATGCCCAGCTGGTGGAACGCCGGAGCCGTGGCCGTGGGAGACATCACGGACATGCTCACGGAGTTCACCGTCACGGGCCGGATGTTCTTCGATACGGACCCCACGATCCCCACCTCCTTCCCCACGGAGTCTTTGGTCGGCGTCTATGAAGACAACGAGCAGCGATGGGACTCCATTGTTCTTCAGTGGAGCCAGGGCTGTGACGCAAACCCGGGCCCCAACTGCAACATCGTCCCCATCAGCACCGACTCCATCGGCGCCGGCGACACCGACGTGATTCGTGGCGACTTCAACGCCACCGTGCTCGGGATCGCCAACCTCCAGATCGAATCCCACACTCTGAACCTTCAGTACGGTGACTTGATCATGGCCGTCGTGGAGCAGGTCCTGCTCCCCTGGCTCTTCCCCGGTGACGCGAACACTCCCCCGGTGAACTCTCTTGAGGGTGCCATCGCTCAGCTGGTGACCTGCTCCGATTTGATCGGCGCCCTGGGGATCTCCCAGGGCACCAGCATGTACGACGCGATGGTGGCTCTCTGCGACAACCTCTTTGACAACGCCACCCAGTCCCTGCGGGACTACATCAGCAGCTTCGTGGCCAGCGGCGACGACACCTTCCGCATCATGACCCCCGCCGCGGCGCACTGCACCATCCACCAGCCCGACCTCTACCCGGCCAGCTGGACCCGCAGCCCCCGGCCGATCATCGACCGCCTCGGCCTCAGCGATGACCGATGCGAGTGGGACACGGAGATCTCCGTGGCCGGCACGGATCTCTCCATCAGCGGTGTCTTCCACGGCACCATTCGAGACCAGGCCCTCGACGAGTAAACACCTGACCCAACGAGAAGAGCCCCGGCCGAACGGCCGGGGCTCTTCTCGTTTCTTGCGTCCACCCTACTCTTGTCCTCAGCTCCGCTCCGGCAGGCCCTTCACCTCGATCCCCAGGTTCCGACAGGTGAAGAGAAAGACCTCCATCTCCGTATCGGTCACATGCTTCTGAGGCAACGCCCGGGCGATCTCCGCCCAGGTCAATACGCCCTTCTCCCGGCCCCGCCGCAAGAGCTCACGCTTATTGTCGTGGTAGGCGGTGTTCTCCGGATTGGCATTGAATTCGCTTTCCTGCGCCACGGCTTCTCCTTTGGGTACTGGCAACAGCTACACCGAAGAAATTAAGCACCGGGTGCCATGGTGACCAGTTCTTGGGCCTGAACCCCCAGATCGCGCAGGACCTCCCCCAGAAGAAAGAGGGATCCAAAGACCAGCACAGACTCCACCTGGGGGGCCGCCCGCAAGGCAGCGAGCACCTCTCGGGTGGTTCCGGCGCCGGCCCACAACCCCGCCGGGACCACGGCCTTCAGCTCCTCCCCACTCCGGGCTCGGTCCCCGTCGATCACCGCGCCCCACACGGGCGCTCCCACCTCGGTCAGGAGCTCGGCGATCCCCGCCGGATCTTTATCCTTCATCGCCCCCCACACCACAGCGTCAAACCGACGTCCCTCCCGTCGACAGAGCCGCCGCAGCTCCTCGACGCCAGCGCTGTTATGGGCTCCGTCCACGAAGAGCCGCAGCCCCCCCGTGGACCACTCCTCGGACCTCCCAGGCCACCGCCATCGGGCCCGAAGCTCCGCCCGCTCTTCCTCGGTCACGGGATCCCCGGTGAACACCTCCACGACCCGCCCGGCCGTCTCCCGGTGCCGGTCCACAAACCCGCCGGCGTCGCTCTCCACCACATGCAGTGGACACCCCACTCGATCCGCCTCGTTGCGAAGGGCCACAGTGGCCACCACATGCTCCTGGGGGCCCACTACGACGGGCACCCGGGGACGAAAGATCCCGGCCTTCTCCCAGGCGATCGCCTCGATGGACTCCCCCAGGATCGCCGTATGATCCCTGCCGATGCTGGTCACCACGCTCAGATCGGGATCGAGGCCGTTGACCCCGTCCAGACGCCCCCCGAGCCCCACCTCCAGGACGGCCACGTCCACCCCGGCCTCCTGAAAGAGCGCCCAGGCCGCCACAGTGGTGATCTCAAAAAACGTCAACCCCTGATCGCCCTCGGATCGCCGCCCGTAGGTCTCCAAGAGACGCTCTAAGACGGGGCCCACCACCTCTCTGCTCAGGGGCACACCGTTCACCCGGAACCGCTCGGTCACGTCCACCAGGTGGGGGCTCGTGTACAACCCCACCGTCTCACCCCGAAGCTGCAGATACCCCGCCACCAGCGACGCCACGGTCCCCTTGCCGTTGGTCCCGGCCACGGTGATCACCTCCGGCGCGGACACACCGGTCTCGGCTCTCAACGCTCCTCGGATCCGCTCCAGCCCGGGCTCCATCCCGAACCGGCGCAGCCCGAAGAGTCGCTTCGTCAGCTCCCCCCAATCCATCACTGATAGGAGTACCGATCGTGCAGCTCGAGATACTTCAGGTACCGATCGTAGGACACGGGGTCCACGATCTGGAAATGACCCTTGCGGTCGATGGTGATCAACTCGTCACGGACCAGTTGGGCGAGCACCTTCTTGATCTCTCCCACCTCGACGGCCAGGGCGTCGGCCAGATCGTCGGGGATCGGCGTGGGGCCACCGCCGGCCCGGTCCTGCTCGGCTCGGAGCTGATGAAGCACCCGGGCCGTGTTCGTCCGCAGCATCAGATTCGTCACCCGATACTGGGCCTCCGTCAGCCGCTGGGTGAGTTTCTTCAACATCCGCAGAGCGATATCCGTATTGCCTCGGATCATCCCCTCGAATTGCTCGGTCTGCACCTGGATCACCGACGCGTCCTCGATCACCACCGCCGTGGCCGGGCGCTTGGCGTTGCCCAACATCGCAAGCTCTCCACAGAACTCCCCGGCCCCCAGGTCTTCGATCACCACTTCATCGTCGTGGATCTTCTTGGACAGGCGGACCTTCCCGGACTTGATCACATACATCCGGTTGCCCTCTTCGCCTTCGCGAAAGAGCACTGTTCCCGCTTCACACTGCCGTACGCCTTTCTCACTCACGGGTCTTCCTGGGGATGGGAGGGTTCCAGAGGGGACAACAGAGAGGGTCTGGAGGCCAACAACTGCCCGGTATGTCGGGCGATCTGAGGATCTCTTTCGGCCAGGTAGTCGACCAGGTGAAAACGGAGCGTTTTCAGATCCTCAACGGTGTCGACATCGTACCAGAAGCCCAGTAATTCGCACAAGAGACCGGCCTCCTGAGCCCGGGCCCAGCTCTCCTCCATCACCGCCGGGGTGCTCCAGGAGATCCCCTCGAAGATCACCTCCTCAGGTCGCTCGTCGCCACCGAGGTCGAGGCCGAGCAGATAATACCCCCCGTCAAAGGACGGCCCGAACACCACCTGCCGGTCTCGTAAGAGCAAGAGCGCCGTCGACAGGTGTTCTTTTGAGAGGGTCGGCGAGTCCGTGCCCAGGATTATCACCCGATCCCCGCCGGCCTCCCGCACGGCCGCGACGCCTCGCTTCATCCGATCTCCCAGGTCGCCATCGCCCTGGGGATGAACCCGAAACCCCTGGTCGACGGCCCCTCTCACAGCGGACGCCTCCAACGATCCGCTCCAGGCCAGCCACGGCTGGACCCCGCGATGCTCGTCGCCAAAGCGCTCCACCATCTCCAGGACGTCCTGCAGGAACGCCTCGTAGAGGGCGCATGCATCCTCGGGGCTCACCGCCGGCGAGAGCCTTGTCTTCACTCGCCCCGGCGCGGGCTCCTTGGCGAAGACCATCACCGCCGTCGTCATCTCACTGGTCTTCGTGCGGGTCATCTCACTCACGAGCCTTCTCCGATCGGGCATCCAGATACTCCCGCCCCAGGGTGTAGAGGATCTTCACGCTGGCCAGCACGGTCCCTCGAACCGTCCCCGTGACCTTCGACGTGCCCACCCGCTTCCGGTAGCTCACGGGGACCTCCACGCAGGACTTCTGGCGACGGGCCGCCTTGATCTGCATCTCCACGGTCCACCCGTAGTTCTCGTCGGCCATCCCCAGAGCCTCCAGGGCCTCCCAGGTGATGGCCCGAAAGGGTCCCAGATCGGTAAATCTGTAGTCGTACATCCACTCCATCAGAACACAGGCCAGGGCGTTTCCCAGCCGAGCCTGGGGCAAAAGAGCTCCGGCGGTCCGGTGGCCCAACGTCCGACTCCCGATCACCAGCTCGGCGTCGCCGGCCTCGATGGGGGCGATCACCCGCAAAAGCTCCTCGGGGTGATCGCTGTAGTCGCCGTCCAGGAACACCAGGATCTCCGGCGGATCCTCCCGGAGCACCTCGATACCCCGCAGGCAGGCGGCGCCGTAGCCCCGCTGGGGCTCGCTGACCACCCGGGCGCCGGCCTCCCGGGCGACCCGGGCCGTCTGATCCGTGCTCCCGTTATCCACCACCAGGACCTGTCGAATCCGCTCCCAGGGCAAATCACCGAGCACCCGGGGCAGGCTCTTCTCCTCGTTTAGCGCCGGGATCACCACGTCTACCACGGGCTCTCCGGCGCTCCTGGAGCCCCCGGAGACCCGGGGCCACCAGATCCCCCCTCTCCATTTTCGATCGAATTGCTCTGCCACGCTGATCGCCGCTGCGAAGTCCCGTTACCGAGGCCCACCATAGCGATAGCCCCCCGGCCCTGTCACTCAGACAACGCAGAGCCGAGCCGTCAGGGTCACCAACGAGAGCACATCCACCCGCCGACGCTGCAGATCCCCGCCGCTGGCGTCGACCTCCATCCCCTCCCGGAAGAGGCCCAGCACTCCCTGCTCCCAGAACGAGAGATCCTCCTCGGTGACGTTCAACGCGATCTCCCCGCGATCTTCTCGTCGACGCCCTCCCCGGCAGAGCCGCACCACCCGATCCCGCCGCGATCGCCGGCGCTGAAGCCAGCTCCGCCGATCTTCGGCGTCGCCCTCACACCACTGCTCCACCACCAGGAAGTAATCGTCGAAGTACGCCAGGGTCAACGAATCCTCAGCGTCCACCACGAAGAGCACCCGCTCCGCCCAGGCGCGGCCGAAGACCTCGTAGCACTCGGCGAGCTGCGCCGACCCGTGAAGGAAGTCCGGGGCGAGCACCATCCGTCGCCGGGCCGCCTCTCGCTCTCTCCGAGCCAGGATCGCCTCTACGGACCGTCGATTCTCCACCACCTGCAACCGCATCGTCTCTCGCATCGCTTCGCTCCTTCCTTGGATACCTGCCGCGCTCCGAACAAACCATCAGTACTGAACAAAGATATACTGTACATTCCGACAGGTCGCAAGAAACTTTTGAACCTTTGTTCAGTTGTTTTGACGACCCTCAGACCGGGACTATTCATCGGACGGTCTCCTCACCGGTTTTGTTTCAGGTGAAACAAGCCGGGCTCAACGAATAGAACAAACCACCCCAGACCTCGCGGGCATTCCCAGATATAGTCACGACTCCCACGATGGCACGCCCATTGCTAACTACCGAGATGGAGGACCACATTCACCCAACAATGGAGAAAATCATGGAATCCCTGCCCTTCCCCCCGGCCCTGCTCACCGCCTTCGCCATGCTGGCCCTGCTCTTTCTCGTGACCGGGCTGACTCGCCCCCGGGGAGTCGATCCCGACCAGGCCCGAGAGCTCGTAGAGCAAGGCGCCCTCCTGGTCGATGTTCGCACCCCCCAGGAGTATGAACAGCACCACATCCCCGGGGCGTTAAACCTCCCCTTGCAGGAGCTCGATAACCGCATCTCCGAGCTCCCCGAGGATCAGGACATCGTCCTCTACTGCCGCTCGGGAGCCCGCAGCGGCCGGGCCCTGCAGCGCCTTCAGTCCCTGGGCTACTCCGACGTCTACGACCTGGGCTCCATCTCCCGATGGCCGGCCCGACCCTAACCCCTGACGAACCGAGGAGAACGACGATGACCACCTACACGCTGAACAACCGACAAGAGATCGAAGATCTGATGACCGATGGGGGGCCGGCGGCCATTATCGACTTCTGGGCCCCCTGGTGCGGCCCCTGCCGGGCCATGGCTCCTCAGTTTGAGGCCGCCTCGGAGGCCATGGATGGGCAGCCCGTGACCTTTTACAAGGTGAACACCCAGAAGCACCCCGACCTGGCCGCGGCGTTTAATATCCGGTCACTGCCCACCATCGTGGCCATCCACGACGGCGAGATCCAGGATGTCCTGATCGGCGCCCAGGACTGTTACGGGATCAAGCGGATCGCCGAGCGCCTGGTCTCCCGGGCCCGCGGCGACGGCTTCTTCCGTCGTCTCTTCTCGTGAGTCTCTTGATCCGCTCAGTCCAGAGCGAACTCATGGACCACCCGGCGCTGCGATGACACGGGCTCGCAGTCCCGGGTGGCTGGCTCAAACCGCCACTGCAAGAAGGCCTCCTCGGCGGCCTCCTCCAGCCCAAACCCGGGCCCGTCCACGATCCTCACGTTCGTGACCCGACCCTCCACATTGATGCTCACGATGGCCACCACGGCGCCCTCGATACCCCGGCGACGGGCCTGGGTCGGATAGTCGGCGCTCGGCGTCTCAATCTCGCTGGCTGTGGTCGGCGGGCAGTCACGGGGAGGCGCCGGCTCGGGATCGGGCTCGCCCTCGGCGCCCTCCTCCAACCGCATCGACGGATCGTACCGCACCGTCCCGGAGTCCGTGCCCAGCGCCACGTCCCCCGCTTCGGGGTCATCAGACGAGAGCAGCGTCAGCCCTTCCAGCCGGATCGGATCCACCGCCGGGGGCTCTTCTTCGGGCTCCGGCTCTTCCTCGGGCTCCGGTTCCGGCTCCGGTTCGGGCTCCGGCTCCGGTTCGGGCTCGGGCTCGGGCTCGGGCTCGGGCTCCTCTTCTTCGGGCTCTTCTTCCTCCTCTTCCTCTTCTTCTTCGGGCTCCTCTTCCGGAATAAAAACCTGCACCGGGGGCTCCCGGAACTCCTGGCTGATCACCATCTGGCGATCCGAGAGCATCTCGAACGAAAAGTAGGGCAAGAGGAGCGCCAGGAGGGCCGCCAGCAGCAGGTGACCCACCAGGGACCACCACAGCCACATCAGGCCATGCCCCACCTGATTTCCCAGGTCACTGCCCAGGGCGTCCCCTCTCGGTTCGCCGCGCTCATCCATCGACATACTTCCTGGCTCGTCGGCCCCGGTCTGGTACCGGGGAGAAAGAAGAGTCCTGCAATACCGGCGTCACTGCGTTACAATCGAAACCGCGCCGGGGAGAATTCCCCCGACCCTAACGATCGTTAAACCGACGCTTCGATACCATAGACGCCGTCGCCGGAAAATCGAGACTTTTTCTCTTCGGCACTGGAGCCCGAACCCATGGCACAATCCCCTCTCGTCACTCGCCCCGCGCTGGCCCTCCTGATCGGACTCCTGGTGCTCTTCGGCATCGCCGTCTTCGTCACACAAATGCGATCCGACGGCGATACCGCCGACCTCGCCATGCTGAACTTCCCCCCCTTCTCGATCGACGAGGATCGGCTCCACCAGGAGCGCCAGGACCACCACCCCACCGTCGACGTGGACCACGTCCAGGAGGAGATCGACCAGCTCCTATCCCTCACCCGGGAGGCGAACCTCAGCCAGTTCCCGGACCACCAATCGGAGTATGACCCGGAGGAGCTCCTCGCCGAGATCCTCTTTATCACCGACGACATCCTCCCCGCCACGGGCCCCGCGGGGTTCGCACGCGTCGGCGGGCCCCTCTTCGAGGGCTGCGCTCAGGGGCTCTCCGAGGTCCTCGAGGCGATCGGCGCCGGCGACCTCTCCACCGAGGACGCCGCCACAGCCCCCCCGGCAGATCGATTCCTCGGCTACCGTCGGTCCTGCGGAAACCTCCTGCCCATTCTCCTGCAGGCCCAGCTCATCACCGAAGACGGCGCCTGGACCGACGACTACGGCCCGGCTCTCGCCGAGGTCTTCCAGCGGTACCGATGGGCCGACCTCGTCGACTCCCGGTACACCACGATCCGCCAGCTCGCCCCCTACGACCTGGAGATCTTCGCCCGGTGGCGCATCGAGGACAGCCGCGCCTTCACCCCCGAGGAGCGCCTCCAATTCCTCCACCGCAGCCGCACCCCGGCCTACCTCCCCGACGACTACGACATCCCCCTGGCCCGGGCCCGCATCCGCGCCGAGCTCGTCGGCCCCGAAGAGGCATTCGCCGAGCTCGTCGAGAACCACCCCGACGTCCCCCTCTACGACAGCCTCTACCGGGCCACCCGATGACCTCGGGATCTCCACGACCGAATTTTCGAAAAACTGTTGACAGCACCACCACCCATCCTTATACCTGCACGTCCCTTCGGGGCCGTAGCTCAGCTGGGAGAGCGCGTGACTGGCAGTCACGAGGTCAGGGGTTCGATCCCCCTCGGCTCCACTCAAAGAAAACGGGCACTTAGCAACTTCCGCCAAGTGCCCGTTTTTCGTTGCGTCTCCGAGATTCGACGACTGACCGGGAGTAGACCGTGGACATCACCTCGATCCTCGACGATGTGGTTCGCCAGTTCGCCGATCCCCTGGCCTTCTACCGGGAGCTCGTGCAGAACGCCATCGACGCCGGTACCGGGGAGGTGGACATCTCCCTCCGGTACGACGACACCACGGGCCAGGCCGAGATCGAGGTCTGCGACGCCGGCGAGGGCATGAACCGGGAGATCATCGAGGGTCGGCTGCTGCGGCTCTTCAGCTCGTCGAAGGACGACGATCTGACCAAGATCGGCCGGTTCGGCATCGGCTTCGTCTCGGTCTTCGCCATCGAACCGGACCTGGTCGTCGTGGAGACCGGCCGCGGCGGTGAGTACTGGCGGATCCTCTTCGACGCCGACCGATCCTACGAGCTCTACGCCCTGGACATGCCCCGAGAGGGCACGACGATCACGATCCTCAAGTCCATGCCCGCCGATCGGTTCCCCGCCTTCGCCGAGCGCTCGCGGGCCGTGGCCCAGTCCTGGTGTCACCACGCCTCGGTGCCTATCTACTGGATGGGTGAGGACTTGCGAGAGCCCTTCGACGTCGACTCCCCCGTGACGGTCTCACGCGCCGAGCAAGGAACCCAGATCATCATGGGCGTCGCCGACACCGCCCGGGGCGCGGCGAGCTACTACAACCGGGGGCTGACCCTGAAGGCCAACGCCGAGAGCCCCTGGCCCTACGTGACCTTCAAGATCGACTCCCGGTACCTGGAGCACACCCTCACCCGGGATCAGCTCATCGAAGACGAACACTTTCAGAGGGCTATGGTTCTTCTGGAAGAGCTGGCGACCGAGGAGCTGCCCCGGGAGCTCCTGCGCGAGCTGGAGGCATCTGCAAAGCGGGGTACCTCGGGCCTCCTCGAGCACCTTCTACACCTCCGTCGGGCCGGTCACTCGCTGCCCTCGGACTGGCAGAGCCGCCCGATCCTGCCCACCCTCTCGGGGCCGGTCTCGATCGACGACCTCCGAGACACCGAGGAGGAGGTGTACTTCCTTCGCAGCCCGGGACCCTTAGAGGCCCTCCGACCGGACGCTCTCTTCCTCGTCGGTCATCGCCAGGAGCCCCTGGGCTCCCTCGTGGGAGAGTTCCTGGATCCCCTGCCGGATCAACTCGACGATCGATGGCTCCTCCCCGGCACCCTCACAGACCGGGCCCCCGGGCTGAGCCAAAGGGCGCAGACCCTCCTGGCCACCACCCGCCCGGGAACCAGAGTCCTCATCGACGACCTCTCCCTTATCAGCGAGGTCACGACTCGGACCCTGGGCATGGTGATCCCCGACGGGGACGAACCCGTAGATCTCTACCAGTCGGCCACAGCTCCGAGCCTCGACGCGCTGGGCAACGGGACCCTCCTGGTCGTCGACAGCACCCGCGATGAGATCGCTCGAGTCACGGCCCTCTCCGAGGAAGAGCCTCACCTCGCCGCCGTGGCCTTCCTGCGACTTCTCTTTCCGCCTCATACCCCGGCGATCGCCGACGAGCTGGACCACATCACCCTCGCCGCGCTCGAAGAGATGAAGGGCCTCTCGGCATGACCGACCGTTTTCGACAGAACGCCCAGAAGGTCGCCGCCGGCACCTTCGCCCTCGACGAGGACCGGGCTCGGGAGAAGCTCGCTGACTTCCAGCTCGCCGACCGCCGCCACTATGTCCTGGAGCTCGTCAAGGCCGCCCACCTCCTGAACGCCTCTCGGATCGACTTCTCGGTCTCCACGAGCGAGTCCTATGCGTGGTTCGACGCCGAGCTGCCGGAGCCCCTGGATCCCGAAGATCTGGCGGGCGCCATCTTTCGCCCCCGCCGCGACTCCGCAGACGAGGCCATGCGGCACCTGGCGATCGCGTACCACGCGGTCTCAGCGCTGCGCCCCCGATCTGTGGAGATCCGTTCCAAGGTCCACGACGGGGTCCGGGGGACAGCGATCCACTTCCATGAACGTCTCTTGGCCTCCTTTCGGGCTCGTCTGCAGGGCGACACACCCGAGGAGACCATCCTTAGCCGCTTCTGCGGCCTCTCCGAGATCCCCATCACCGTCAACGGAACCCGCGTCGACAAAAGCTTTCGGATGCCTCCCTGGGTCCGGGAGGTGCGCCAGATCGACGACCCCATGGCTACGGGCCGTATCGGCTTCGCCCACATCTATGGTCGCCAGAACACCGAGGATCTATCGGAGTTCCAGATCGTCTACCACGGGGTCTCCGTGGGCGTCTGGAAGCTCGACCTCCCCTTCTTTCCCGCAGCGGGCATCGTCTTCCCCAAGCGCCTCTCCTTCGACCTCTCTCAGACCGTGGTCTTACACGACCGGATCGTCGACGAGCTCCGCCAAGACGTGATCCCCTCGAGCTTCGTCAGACATGTCCTGGAGTTGCTGAAAAGCATCTCGCCGACGGTCCTTTCCACCGTAGACTCCTCGATCCTGTCCCTCTTCAACGCGATCGCCCAGTGGGATCAGGACCGCCGAGAGCGTCTGCCCCAGGTGGCCTCCCGCCTGAACGTCGCCGTCGACGATCTCCCTCGTCACCGAACCTACCGTGCGCTCGCGGAGCTACGGGAGTTGGGCCAAAGGCTCCCGATCTTCCAGGACGCCCGGGGCTACGGCGGCGAGCGACTTTCGATCCAGGATTCCAAAGGTCGGTTTCTCCGCCGGGTCGCCGTGACCGCGCTTGAAATCCCGCCTACACTCTTAAAGCGGCCCGGCGATGATCACAGAGCCCTGATATGGCTCGCCGACTCCCTCACCGATGTAGCTGGAGAGATGGAGTTCCGGTGGAGGCGAAGGGACAACATCGATGAGTGGCAACGGCGCCCTCGGATCCCGCCGCAGCTCAGCCCCGAGATCTTTCCCATCCAAGAAGCCTTCGACGTGGGCGCTCTCCGGGTCGTCGTGGGCGCCATGGAGCCATCCCTCCGGGCTCAAACCCACTCCACGCTCCGCCTCATCATCGATGATCGCCTCTTTCGGGACCTCGTCCTCATCCCCGGCACCGTGCTGGGCTACGGGGTGCTCATCGCCGGCGAACTCGACACCGACGACGCCTTCGCGCGCGTCCTGCCCACTCCGAACCTGGTGCAGGCCGCGCTGACCGTGGCCCGAGCGCTCCCCGCCGTCTGTCTGCGCGAGGCCACGGCCGAGGAGGCCGCCCGGTTCATCCAGGCGACCCGCGTCGACATCGGCCTGGTCGGCGCGCTACGCATTCACGAGCATCGCGACGCGATCCGCGATGCCCTTCGAGAAGGCACCGCAGAGGCTCTGGCTGACCACCCCAACATCCCGCCGTTCATCGCCGAGAGGCTGTTGAACCCAACACCAACGCCTTCCCCGTCGCCACGGCTTCACCCCGCCATTACTCCGGTTCGGCCGACCCCGGTGGCCACAGATCCAACATCCAGTCCAGCCCCCCCGCCCCCCTCAGACCGCCTCGAGCGGCTTCTTCGCCGGGCCGTCTACCCTCCCCTCTCGATCACTTTCGACAGCGTTCCCTTCTCGGGCCTTGTCCACTTCCCGCGAAACCGGGCACTCCTCGTCAACAGGGACCACCCTCTCACCGAAGCCGTCCTGGCCAGCGACGATCCCCGGCTCTTCCCTGTCCTGGCCCTCTCCATTCTGAGTCACCGAACAGCCGGAATCGCCACGGGACATCTCACCGACGAGGCGATTCAACGGCACCGCGCCGAGCTCCTTCGGGTCATTTCAGACGGGTGATCTCACTCTTCTTCGGGCTCTTCCGGAAACGACACAAACCCGACCTGGTCGATCTCGACCTCTCCCGACGTCTGGCAGGTGTGAGCGTGGCCGAAGATCAGGGAGATCCGCTGCAGAACTGAAAAGTCCGGCCCTTCTTCCATATCTTCGGCCAGGGTCAGCGTATTCAGGGGAAGTATCACCCACTCCCACTCCTCGCCCAGAGAGACCATGCCGTAGGCGATGCCCAGGTCTTCCATTCCTTCGCCCAGGTGACGATGGTCGGTGAACCGGACCCTTAGGTTGTAGACATTTCCCGGGGCCCGGGCTCGCATCACGAATACGTCCTGGTCGGAGACGTCAGCGTGGGGAAAGGCGAAGAAATAGTACCCCGTGGTCTGGCGGACTGCCGTCGTGCGATAGGCCAGGGAGAGCACCGTGGACCCGTCGAGGCCCATCCCGGGGAGCTCTTCCTCCACGGTCCGGTCATCGATGGGATTTCGAAACCCCTCGACGTTGGTGACCTCCGGGGTGTCGAAGTCGCTCCACATGAAGTCCACTCCCTCCACGTCTTCGGGGAGCGTCACCAGGCCCACATGATCGACCTCCACTCGCCCCTGCTCGGGCAACGCCGGGTCGTGCTCGACCCACAGGGTGATATCCTGAAGAGCCCGCAGGTTTACAGGGCGATCCTCTTCGTAGTCCTCCGTGAAGCTGGCGAGGGCCACCGTGTACTCCCGCCATTGCTCGGTGAGCTCGACATGGGCTCCGGATTGCCCATCGGCACCATCGACCTGATCGTCTCGCAATCGAAGGATCAGGGGTCGGTCCCGGTCGGCGCGAGCTCGGATCACCACGTGGTTGTATTCACTCACGTCGGTGGCGGGGAACGCGAAGAGGCGATATCCCGCCAACGGGTCCTCGGCGGTCACGTCGAAGTCGATCCGAAGAACGACGGAGTCCTCCTCCTCGACATCGGTGGCCACCACTCCTCCCCCGACGGGCTCTCGGAACCCCTCGACGTTGGTGAACTCCGGATCTTCGAAATCACTCCACATCAGGGCCACCCGACCGCCCACCTCGTCGCAGGCCGGTGGGGGGACACAGCTCTCGTCAACACAGAAGAAGGCAGCTCCACAGTCTTCATCACCGGAGCAGGTCACGTCGTCCACGTGCACACACGCCCCCTCCTCAGAGCATACGAACTCCACCGAGGGGCACTCCTCGTTGGTTTCACACTCCGGCTCCTCGGGCTCACAGGTGTTATCCTCAGTGCACTCTTCCTCTTCCTCCTCTTCCTCCTCTTCTTCCTCAATCGCGCAGAGGCCATCGTCGGTGCACTGGTAGCCCTCCTGGCAGTCGCCATCGACAGCGCAGTCCGAGAGCTCCAGGGTCAGGGAGCATCCGCTCGCCAGAAGCAAGATCAGGAGGACACCACCAAACGAGGAGACTCTATTCACCATGGCTATCTTCCATCGAGATCGGGGACTCGGCTCCAGGAACGTTTCCCAGCATACGCTACGCAGTCACCAAGACTCAACCGGACTCACCAGACGGGGCCGAGTTCCTCGACCTCTTCGGTCTCCCAACCTGCGGGCTGACCGCGCTGGTCCGGGGAGTCCATCACCTCCCCGACCGCTGGCACCACGTCGAGGGCGATGGCCCGCTTGAAGTCCGGCCACCAGGGCAACCCGATGCGCACCTCGGCCTCCCACTGCACGGAGTTACTCTCGGCGAAGAACGAGAGAGGCCCGTCGACGGGGATCGTAAACGTCGCATGGATCGGATCCGTGAGCTCCACGGTCTGAAGGTCCACGTGAACCTCTTCGGTGAACACCGACTGGTACCTTCCGTGGCCCCGCACGCATCGCTCACGTCCTGTGAGAAACACGACACACTCTGAGATGGGAGCCTCTTTGATCCGAGGGACCTCGACGATGAGACGCAGCTCTTCGCCACGGGGGACAACCCACCGGTCGGGCTCGATCGAGACATCACCGAGGAGCAACTCCGCGATCTCCGAGCGGAGCGCCCAGGCGCAGAGTCCTGCTCCTGCAAGGAAGATCATGGCGAGCACGACGAAGACCGGCCCGGCCAACGAACCGTCCCCGAGCGCGACGATCACCGTCGTGAAGATCAGCGCCCCCCCGAAGAGCAGAAACACCACCTGATTATTGGCAGTACTCGTCTTCCGCATCGCCGGGGGCTTCCAGTAGGGCTGCAAGGGGTCACCGGCCCTGTAGTTTCGCCCCCTCGGCAAGGAGTCGATCACCAGGTCGAAGGGCTCTCGGGTCCGCGGAGTCTTCCTGCGAGACAGCTCCGCTCGAGCCTCCACGTGCCAGTCCACGGCGAAGATCTCTCCCTTGAAGGACGCCGGGCCGTCGGGGAGGGTCATCTGAAACGGAAACCGATGGACCTGCCCCGGAGTCCACGATTCCTGCCCCAGACTCTGGTACCGAGGATTGCTCACTCCGGAGTTTCCCTTCCCGTGGGCCGTCCACCCGATCCCGATCTGCAGCGCCTCGCATTCACAGTTGGCCTGGACGATCACCTTCACCTGGCCGGAGATCACCTCCCCCGCTCGATAGGAGCGCTCCTGGCGGTCTAGCTCGATCGTCAGTTCGCAGGCGCTCATTGCCTCTCTGCCTCCTCCTTGGTTACGGCCGCCATCACCACCTTCTCCTCCTCGAACTGCGCCTCCTCCTCGACCTGCGCCTCCTCTGGGCGCTGCACCGCAGGCATCACATCGATGGGAATCAGCGTCTTGTACGCCGGCCACCGCGGAACCTCGATATGAACCTCCACCTCCCAGATGATCTGATTGGAGACCCCCTGAAACGGCAGAGGTCCATCTGAAGGAACCTGAAAGGTATGATGAAAGGTGGTCTGCCCCTCGGGAGCATCATACATCTCCAGAAAGAGGAGGTCCTCCGACGCCTCTGCAGACCTCCCGCCGCTCAGAACCGCCCGCTCGCGAGCGATCAGCGACACGTCAAACCGACGGGGTCGCACACCCTCCAGCCCGGGCGCGTGAACCGTCACCGGGAGCTCTCCGCCGAGATCCACCGTGGAGCTCTCTACCTCGATATCGACGGATCCCAACCGCAACGCCGTGATGGAGTGACGCAGCCCCCCGAGGATCAGCGCCAGCCCCATGAGCCCCAAGCCGCCGGCCATCGCGACCACGAACCACTCCGCGTCCATGCTGAGCATTCGAGCCCCGACGATGATCGACAAGAACAACACTCCACCCCCCATGATGAACATCTCAAATCGCTCTTGCTCCTGGGAGGTCCGGCCCCGCTTTTTCTGATCCCCTCTCTGGTCCCCTGTTGCGCGATAGGGCCCCGGGAGGAGGTCGAAATACTCTCTCTCTACGCGCTTCTGCAGAAGAGATACTTTCCAGCGAACCGCGACGAACCACTGGAGCTCGATTCGATCTGTGGCGAACGAATAAGGGCCCTCGGGAAGTGTGATCTCAAAGGGCACCCGAAGCGGCTCGCCGCTCCGTCCTATCCCCTCGTCGAGGGTCTGAAAGGAGAGCTTGCTCGCTTCTCTATCGCCCCTCCCCCCCGTCTCCCAGCCGACGGCCACCTTCAACGACACCGGGCCATCCCGATCGGGAATCACCTCCACCTGGCCCCTCAGTAGCTCACCGGGGTGATAGACCTTTCGGCCCTCTGCAAGGTGTATGGTAAAGTCTGACGAGCCGGTCATGGATCCCACTCGATGGGCGGTCGCTGTCTTCGCCGGGTGATCCGCCAGGTCACCGCAAAGAAGAGGAGTCCGGCGACGGCTACCACCCCGTAGAGCAGACCCAGCGGCATGGTAAGCGGCACCTCGGCGAGCACGAGCACGAGGACCGCGAACAATGTCATGGCCACGGTCAGAAAGACCACCGTATTTCGCCGCTCTCGGTTTCTCTCTCGCTCGGCGGCGATGATCATCTCCCGGGCTCGGAGATCTCCCAGATCCACCAGGGCGTCCTGGCTCGTGCAGCTTCCACACGTGCCGGGATCCATAAACCGCTGTCCGCAGCCGTCGCAGTAGTACCGACCACCGGGATCGCTCCGATTGTCTTGGTCTGTCACGACGCGCTGAGCCACGGGGACCTCTACTTCCCAAGTCCTGGTGCGAAACGACGAGCCATTCTATTCGACAGAGTTCGATTCGACAAAGGCGGTGTCAACAGAGGGCCCGGATCCATCGTCCTCCACGTGGGGCGCAATCATCGGCTGACCTGGTCCCTGGCGCTGGCCACGATGGAGATAGGAGCCCACTTCTGGCCTGCCAACTACCGATGGACGGCCTCGGAGCTCAATGAAGCCATCGCCTCTCTCCCCTCGCCCCCGGCCCTCACCATCGTAGAGGGCGACTTCGCCGACAGGATCACCTCCTCGAGGCCAACCGCTCCCTCGACGGTCTCCGAACCTTGCGAATCGGGATCTGCGGCGGGGCCCCCATGGACCCCCGACTCCTGGACGAGGCCCATCGCCTCCGCTTCGAACTCTTGCAGGGATATGGCATGACCGAGGCGGGACCGATGGTCACCCTGATGCCTCGAGGCCACCTCGGGCGCCGGCATCGGTCGCTGCGAACCTCCTCCGGAGTACCCCCGGAAGGCGTCGAGATCCTGATCGTCGACGAGGAACGGAAACCCTGCCCCACGGGAGTCCCCGGACAGATCGCCGTCGCCGGGCCAAACGTGGTGAACCGCTACTTCGCTGGCGACGGAGATGATGAAGCCTTCGAGCAGGGGTTCTTTTACACCGCCGACACGGGATACCTCGACGCCAGGGGGCACCTCCACGTCCTGGGTCGTCGCGACGACATGATCCTCACCGGCGGCGAGATGGTCGCCCCCGCCGAAGTGGAGGCCGCGCTGCGTCGCCTGCCCTTCGTAAAGGACGTCGCCGTCCTCGGGATCCCCGACACCACCTGGGGGGAGCGGGTCGCTGCCCTGGTCACCACCACCTCGGCATCGACACCGGACCTTCGAGGGATCACCGAGGCCCTACGCCCCCTGCTGGCGGGATACAAACTGCCCACGGAGCTCCGGATCGTCTCCGACCTTCCCCTGACGCCGGCAGGTAAACTCGCCAGATGTCGCCTCCCCTACCTCTGGGAGAAGGCTCGACAGAGCTGAAGCCCCACCTGCAAGATTCGTCTTGATCTGGTCGTCTCCATTTTGCGAAAGTGCGCACAATGAAAGGTGTACCTTATTTTGCAGCAAGGAGATGGAAATGCGCACTCGTATGTTTGGAGTATCCGCTCGAGCCTCTACAGTCTTGATCTCCGCGAGCCTACTCTCACTGGCCCTCGGCTGCGGTGGCGAAGACGGCATCGAAGGATCCGACGGTGCCACAGCGCTGGTGGAGACCACCTCAATCGGCCCGGGGGAAGACTGCCCGCACGGAGGAATCGAGATCGTCTCCGGCGTCGATCTCAACGGCGATGGCGTCTTGCAGGAGTCCGAGGTGACCTCTTCTGTATTTGTCTGCAACGGCGCAGACGGTGCAGGGGATGAAGGACCGGAAGGCCCAGAAGGTCCCGAAGGACCCGAAGGACCCGAAGGACCGGAAGGTCCCGAAGGACCGGAAGGCCCCCGAGGTCCTGCAGGCGACGGCGGAGACCTCGTCGTGGAGAGCTCCGAGGTCGGGCCCGGAGCCGACTGCCCCCACGGTGGCACTCGTCTGGACTTCGGCTACGACGCCGACGACGATGGGGAGCTCGACCCGACGGAGATCGTCGAGACCGTCTACATCTGCCACCCCGAGCCAGACACCTGCAGCGGCATCGAGCCTCTCTCCATCGTGGAGTTCGATCTCTCCAACGTCCCGGCGTCCGTGGTCGTACCTGCGACCATCGAGATCCCCGTCCAACTCAATCGCCCCCTGGCCGGCGAATGGACCGAACTTGTCTGGGGACCTTTCGCCGAGGACGTCACCGTCTCCCCGGGCGTGGTCGGCGACGAACTGATCATGACCTGGCAGCCCGTGAGCTCCTTCCCCGGCGTTCTCACCGACTACCAGCACCTCCTCTTCCTTCAAGACGACTGCTCTACCTCGTTCGGCGACTTCTGGCTCCCCATCCCTGAGCAGGGCACCTTCTCGGCCTCTATGACGGTGTCGGCGAACAACGTCGACCCCGGTGATACGGTAGAGGTCTGCTGGGAATCTGCAGGGGCTGACTCCTGTACGGTTCGACAGTACTTCCTGCCTCTCTTCGATCCCGAGACCGAGACCGCCCAGGTCACGATCGAGGCATCCGCCGACGGTTGCCAGGACGTGACGGTTCTCCAAGACTCCGGGTTCTTGATGACCTGTTCTGTCGGTGGAGACCAAGTCTACCCGGCCTACGACGAGGTCTTCGCTTCCGGCCCTTCCCCGACGGCCTCGTTCACCCTGAGCACGAATCAGGTCCTCGATTCCTCTGAAGAGGTCGAGATCTGCTGGACGTCGGAGAACGCCGACGAGTGCACATTCAGCTTCGAAAGCCTCGGGTCCGTCGATCTCGAGGTGGTGAGCACCTCCGGTTGCATGAACCGGACCTTCGACGATGCCACGGGGGTCACCCTGGAGTGTAACAACGGTTCCCAGTGGTACGGTACGGCGAGCGAAACGATCACGGTGGGGCCGGTGGTCATCACCACCGGTCTGGATTCGTTCCTCTCCGAGCCGGGCGACGTCGAGATCAACTGGTCTACCTTCGGTATGGCCGGCTGCACGTTGGACCTGGGCGAAGGGGCCTTCATGGTGCCCACAGAGGGTACCCACATGGCCTTTGTGGAAGAAAATACTCGTGTCGATCTCGATTGCGTCGGGGTCGATGGGTCGACGCACTTCCAATCGTTCCAGATCTCTGTCGGCCCAGGTATCTTCTTCCTCGTGGCCGTCACCGATGTTCGGGAAGCCTATGATGAAGAGCTGCTCTACCTCCGGTGGTACGCACCGGGTGCCGACTTCTGTGATCTCAGTATCAGCAACGCCGATGGCCAGACCACGGAGTATCAGAACGTCTTTATCTCTGACTTCGAAATAGGGCAGCTGATCGCCACCGACGCCGACCTCGCCATCGACTTCGTGCCGGACTTCGAAGCCGAGTTGACCTGCAGCTATGGTGGAGACCTCCAGTCCTTCGCCGTGACCTCCTACGAGTACTCCATTCGCCTGTAACGCCAAGGACGGTCGTGGTTGGAGAGCGCCGGTGGATACCTCGCACTGGCGCTCTCTAGTTTGTGGGCCTCCTATTCGCCACGCCGCAGACTTCTGGTAGTCTCTGTAGACCTGATACGGTCTCGTCCCCGGAGTTCTCTGATGGCGTCTTTTCGTTTCTTCGCGGCCTCCCTTGTCCTCGCCGTGGCCTGCGGGCCGGAGCACTCCGGCACCCCCGCCCCGACCCCGGAGAACCAGAACTCCCATCAGCCCGGAGAGGTGGACCACACCTGGCATTGGATCGAGGTCCCTGAGACCACCTGTGGCAACGGCACCTCTACCGGGTACGGCCTCTCCCTCGGCGAGGATCCCACGCGCCTGATGGTCTTTCTCGCTGGCGGCGGCGCCTGCTGGGACACGGCGAGCTGCTATGTCTTCGGGTCGGCCGTCAACATCGAGACCACGGTCAACGAGGCCCGCTTCGAGGCTGAGATCCGGCCCGTGCAGAACTCCGGCGTTGTGGATCGCGAGACCGGCCCCTTCGGGCAGGCATCCTTTGTGTACATCCCCTACTGCACCGGCGACTTTCATTCCGGCGACGCCGTGGGCTCCTACGATCCGCTCAACCCGAACCGCCTGGTACACCACAAGGGGGCACGCAACCTCGACGCCTACGCCGCGATCCTGGCCGAGGAGTTCCCGCTCACCGAAGAGGTGTTCCTCCTCGGGGTCAGCGCCGGTGGCTACGGGGCCATGATGAACCACCACCGGTTCCGAGACGCCTTCCCCGACGCACAGGTCCACGTGCTCGCCGACGGCTCCCCGATGGTCCACCCCCGGGAGGGCCGATGGGGCGCCTGGAAGAACGCCTGGAACATGGAGTTCCCCCCGGGCTGCGAGACCTGCGCCGACACCTTCCCGGAGTTCGCCGCTGAGGTGGTCGCCGCCAGCCCGGAGAGCCGGTTCTCGCTCTTGACCTGGCACGAAGACGCCACGGTGGCCCTCTTCTTCGCCTATGGCTCGGGGTTGGGCACGGCCACCAGAAACCTGATCGAAGACACCTACCCACTCGGCCCCGGCGAGCAGGCGTCGGCCTTTCACACCCCCGGGACCGACCACGTGATGCTTCAGTACTTCGACACCCTCACCGATGACGACGGCCTGACGCTTCGAGACTACGTCCAAGCCTGGGTCGACGGAGTCCTCTAGCGGGAGAACACCGGGACCGGGCCAGCCGAAGCTGGCGCCCGGGTGGTGGTGATATAGTCCGTGTGTCCGTACCCGAGTTGCCCGAAGTCGTTGAACCCCCAACATCGCAGGGTGTCGTCCTCAAGGAGCGCGCAGGTGTGGTAATTTGACGCTCGGATCGCCACCGCCCGGCCCCCGAGGTGCACGTCGTTGGCATGGCGAGGCAGCTCGGTGTCGCCGATCCGATGCCGGTGCCCGTAGCCGAGCTGCCCGAACCGATTGTCCCCCCAGCACCGCACCCGCCCCTCCTCGAGAAGCGCGCAGGTATGGAGCCCCCCGGCGGAGATCTGGAGGATCTCGCCACCGGCGTCGATATCGCCGGCCTCCGACGGTGGTCCCTGGTCCCCGATGTTGTCGGTGTGTCCGTAGCCGAGTTGCCCGGCGGAGTTCCACCCCCAGCATCGGGCTCGGCCGCCCTCCAAGAGAGCGCAGGTGTGGCTTCGCCCCAGGGAGATCGCCTTGACCTCTCCACCTACGTCCACGGTCCCCACGTCGGTGGGCAACTCCGTGTCCCCAACGTTTTCTGTGTGCCCGTAGCCCAATTGGCCGGCCTGATTCCGACCCCAACACCGCACGTCGCCGCCCTCCAAGAGCACACAGGTGTGGAACTTCCCGGCGTCGATGGCCACCACCTCCCCGCCGACCTCCACAGGGTTTACGTTCGCCGGCACCTCGGACTGGCCAATATGTCGGGTGTGTCCCAGCCCCAACTGCCCGTATCGGTTGTTGCCCCAACATCGCACGGCGCCGTCGACCAGCACGGCGCAGGCGTGGGTGGCGTACTGCATGGCCCCCAGAGCGATCATCTTCGCCTCGCCGCCGAGATCGACGGGGTCGAACTCCCCGGGTACTCGGTCGCCGGTGCGCCGCAGGTCGGTCCCCAGGCCGAGCTGCCCAAAGTGATTGCTGCCCCAGCAACGAAGCGCCCCACTCTCCAAGATCGCACAGGTAAAAGACGCCTGATGGTCACCAGCGGCGGCGATGGCCACCGCCGGCTCCCCGAGATACACGAACGGAGACGACGACGCCGGCCGCTGGTGGCCGATGGTGCGGCGATGCCCCAGGCCCAACTCACCCTCGCTGTTCTGCCCCCAGCATCGGACGTCCCCGTCTCGAAGCAGGACGCAGGTGTGGAACTTACCCACGGCGATGTCCACGATCCGGCCCCGCGGGGCAAGGGGGTCCACTTCCTCCTCACCGGCGTCGACGAAGATCATCGGCGAGAGGTCGACGTCGGGGTCGAACTCCTCCTCGACGCCGACGTCCGGGTCGTCGGCTAGCTCTTCGGCTGGCTCGGCGATGACCTCTTCGTCGAGGTCGGCGACCGCGGCGAGGGCCTCCTCGACGGCAATTGGGTCCTCGTCCTCGGAGGAGAGGTTCGCCACGGCGATGATCACCACCACCACCGTCACGACCACCGCCGCCAGCCCGAAGGTCCCCTTCTTCGTAGACCTCGGCTCTTCAGCGGCCTCCTCCTCGTCGGACTCTTCTCTGGCGGCCTCTTCTCTGGCGGTCTCTCCATTGGCAGAGACTTCCACATCCATGGAAGGCTCTTTGGCGGGAGGACCCACCCGGGTCTCCTCGTCGTTCACAGGCCCGGAAGGCTCTTTGGGCTTCATCCCTCCCGGGGCCGCCTCGGAGTCCAGGTCCCCCGATCGGTCTCCACCGGCCACGCCCACCCGGGTCTCCTCGTCCTGGGCTGGGACCCGGGGCTCCGCGGGCAGATCCTCCCCGGCCTCAATGATCGCGTCGTTCAACGCCTCGGAGTCCAGGTAGGCCGTCGGGTCCGTGACCACCGTCCCGAGATCGAGGATCCGATCTCCCAGGCTCTCCACGGCCGCCTTCAGCGCAACCCTCAGCGTGTCCACATCCTGGTAGCGGTCCTCCGGGTCGCGGGCCAGCCCTTTGCCCAGAAACTCAAGCACCTCCTCGGGGAGCTCCAGATCTGCGACTTCGTCCAAGGGGTCGAAGTCCTCCTTTACCTTCTTGACCAGCACCTCCTCTTCGGTGCGGCCCGGGAAGGGTCT
>SKON01000239.1 GCA_007120035.1 Myxococcales bacterium | reverse complement strand
GCGAGTAAGGAAGGAGCACCGGAGCCCTGCCGCCTCCGGCGCAGGTGTTCGCCGAGTGTGCAAGTGAGCGGTGGAGGTGGAGCCGACCTCGAAGGTGGCGGCTCTCGGCGTGAGAACCGGCGGTGTGGGGATGTGGTGGGGAGGACACCTGCGCCGGAGGCGGCTCTCGGCGAAAGAACCGGCGGTGTGCGGTGTGGGGAGGCTAGCGCGGGGCTTGGAGAGTGGGGATGTGGTGGGGAGGACACCTGCGCCAGAGGCGGCAGGGCTTCGGAGGCAGGCTCGAGTCGAAGGTGGCAGCTCTTGGCGTGAGAACGGGTGGTTTGCGAGGGAGGTGCGCCAGCACCGGGGGGCGTCCCTCGATCAGCCTTGATCTCAGCGACCAGATCGTGTATCAATTTCCGTCCTTTCTGGCGGGCTGTGGCCGGCGAGTGAGCTAAAGTAGCGAGAGAACAAGAGAAATTGCGTCGTCGCGGCAGGCGGCGGATAGATAGGTTTGTGGCAAGGAGAGAAGGTCATGCACGCTGTGATTCGGACAGGCGGTAAGCAATATCGCGTCAAGCCCGGTGATGAGTTCAACATCGAGAAGCTCTCGGGCGTGGAGAACGGCGGATCCGTCGTCTTCGACGAAGTGCTCGCCGTGGGCTCGGGAGACGACCTGGTGATCGGTAAGCCCCTGGTGGAAGGGGCGAAGGTCACCGCCGATGTGGTGGTCGCCGAGGGAAGAGGCAAGAAGATCGTGGTGTTCAAGAAGAAGCGCCGCAAGAAGTACCGGCGCAAGCAAGGGCATCGTCAGGCCTTCACGCGGGTTAAGATTAAAGAAGTGAGCGCTGGCTGAACCAGCGCTCCTGAACGACTTTAGGAGGTCGTAATGGCACATAAAAAAGGACAGGGTAGCTCGCGGAACGGTCGCGACTCGAATTCGAAGCGCCGTGGCGTGAAGAAGTTCGGCGGCGAGCGAGTGCTCGCGGGCAATATCATCGTGCGCCAGTGTGGGACGAAGTTCCACCCGGGGTTGAACGTGGGGCTCGGTCGTGATTACACGATCTATGCCCAGGCCGACGGCGTGGTGCAGTTCGAGATCCGCGCGGGCAAGAAGAAGTACATCTCGGTGATCCCCGAGGAGCAGCCGGCGGCGGAGTAACCTCGCGCCGGTAGCGAAGTGAGGAACTGCGCCCCTGGCGCCCGAGATCCGGGTGCAGGGGCGTTTTCTTTTGGCATAGGTACGTCATGTTTGTGGACGAGGCGGAGATCGAGGTGGTGGCTGGTCGCGGAGGCGACGGGATCGCGACCTTTCGGAAAGAAAAGTACGTCGCTCGTGGCGGGCCGAACGGGGGAGACGGGGGCAAAGGGGGAGACGTGGTGATGGTGGCGACCCATAACGCCAACACCCTCCACGACTTCCGGCATAAGCGGCGGATCAAGGCGGAGTCGGGAAAGCAGGGAGGCTCCAACAATATGACCGGGCGCAGCGGGGAGGACACCCGGGTGCATGTGCCCGTGGGGACCCTGGTGTACGACATGGACTCCGGGGAGTGCCTGGCGGATCTGACGGAGTCGGGCCAGGAGGTGATCGTGGCCCTGGGGGGTAGAGGAGGCCTGGGGAACTCAAACTTCAAGTCGCCGACGAATCGGGCGCCGCGGAAGTTCACGTCCGGGAAGCCCGGGGAGGAGCGGACCCTGCGGTTGGAGTTGAAGCTGATCGCCGATGTGGGGCTGATCGGGTATCCGTCGGTGGGGAAGTCGACGATCATCGCGGCGATCTCGAGCGCCCGGCCCAAGACCGGGGCCTATCACTTCACGACGCTGGCGCCGAACCTGGGGGTGGTGGACTGGAAGAACAGCGAGCCCTTTGTGGTGGCCGACATCCCGGGGCTGATCGAGGGGGCTCATGAAGGACAGGGGCTGGGGATTCAGTTCTTGAAGCATGTGGAGCGGACGAACCTCCTGGTGCATGTGATCGAGGTCTGTCCGGCGATGGAGGGGGTCGACGACGGGCGCGATCCGGTGCGGGACTTCGAGGTGATCTGCGGGGAGCTGAAGAAGTTCAACGAGGAGCTCTCGGAGCGGCCCCAGTTGGTGGTGTTGAATAAGATCGACCTGCCCTTTGTGGCGGAGCAGGCCGAGGAGCTGAAGGCTCACTTTACGGAGGAGCTGGGGCTGCCGTTTTTGGCGATCTCGGCGGCCACCCAGGAAGGCATCGAGGAGCTGAAGGACTACCTGGCGGAGGCCGTGTCGAAGGGGCGGTTCGAGCGGGAGCCGGAAGCCTGGGAGGAGTAGTCGATGACGACAGCCCACCTGTTTTACATCCCGGTGATCCTGATGGTGGGGTTTTTAGCGGGGTACTTCGCGGGGCGAAGCGCCGAGGCGGAGGCCTTGAAGAAGAAGCGGAAGCAGCGGGCTCGTCGACAGGCGGCCAAGAAGAAGCGGGCCGAGCAAGCGGAAGGCGATGCGGAAGGAAGAGCGGGCGATGTTTCCCTATGAGGAGCCCCTGAATCTGGGGGAGTTCTACAATCTGGAGGAGCCCCTGTGGGTGACGGCGGCCCAGCTGCGGGGGTTGATGGAGCCCTATCTGACCGAGGAGCGTCAGGAGAAGATCGCCGAGGTGATCCGGGGGCGGACCTACCAGGTGGTGACCGTGATGGAGGGCCTCCACGACCTGGGTAATGTAGCGGCGGTGCTGCGGAGCGCCGAGGCGCTGGGGTTTCAGGAGGCCCACGTGATCGACACCCAGCCGAAGCATAAGGTGTCGAATCGGATCACCCAGGGAGCGGATAAGTGGCTCGACGTGCACCACTGGCGAGATCGGCTGGCCTGCGTGGAGGAGCTGAAGCGGCGGGGGTATTCGATCTGCGTGACCCATCTGGAGGAGTCCCGGCCCGTAGAAGAGGTGGACTTCACGAAGCCCACGGCGCTGGTGCTGGGCAACGAGATGGATGGGGTCACCGACGAGATGGTGGAGCTCGCCGACCAGCGGTGCGTGATCCCCATGGGTGGGTTCGTGGAGAGCTTCAATATCAGCGTGGCGGCGGCGTTGATCCTCTATGAGGCGGCCCGGCAGCGGCGCGAGCGGTTGGGCGGGGTGGGGGATCTGACGGAAGAGCAGCAGCGGGTGCTGGAAGCGTTGTGGTATGTCCGGTCTGTGCCAAAAGGTGATCGGTTGGTGCAGGAGCTCTGGCGGCGATCGAAGAGTGAAGAGGTAGGCTGATGAAGACCCTGGTGGACTTGCTGTGCTGGCGAGGAGAAGTGGCGCCCGGGGATCGGGGGTTTCGGTTTTTGGTGGGAGATGAGGAAGAGGGGGAGCGGCGGAGCTTCGCCGAGCTCGACAAGAGGGCGCGAGCGATCGGGGCAGCGCTCGCCGAGGAGATGGATCCCGGGGATCGGGCGTTGTTGCTCTTTCCGCCGTCTCTGGACTACGTGGAAGCCTTCTTCGGGTGTTTGTATGCGGGGGTGATCGCCGTGCCGGCCTATCCGCCGGATCCGTCGCGGTTGGCCCGGACGGTGCCGCGGCTGCAGGCGATCGTGGACGACGCCGGGGCCCGGATGGCGCTGACGACGAAGGGGATCGCACGGATGGCCGCGGGGCTCGCCACGCAGGCGCCGCGGTTGTTGGAGCTTGCCTGGGTGGCCACCGACGAGATCGACGACGGGATGGGGAGCCAGTGGGTGCCGCCGGGTATCGATGGGGAGACCGTGGCGTTTCTGCAGTACACGTCGGGGTCGACGGGATCGCCCCGGGGGGTGGTGTTGGACCACGAGACGCTGCTTAAGAACGAAGAGCTGATCCAGGGGGCCTTTCAGAGCAGTGAGGACCACGTGGGGGTACATTGGCTGCCCCTGTACCACGACATGGGGTTGATCGGGGCGGTGATCCAGCCCGTGTATTGCGGGTGTGAGAGCGTGTTGATGTCGCCCCTGGACTTCTTGAAGAAGCCCGCCCGGTGGGTGAAGGCGATCTCGAGGTTCGGGGGAAATATCTCCACAGCGCCGAACTTCGCGTTTGATCTGGCGGTGCGGAAGACCTCGCCGGAGGTGCGGGATGGTCTGGATCTGTCGACCTGGCGGGTGGCGTGTAACGGGGCGGAGCCCGTGCGGGCGGCGACGATGCGGCGGTTCGCGGCGTATTTTGAGCCCGCCGGGTTCGATCCGAGGGCGTTCATGCCGGCTTACGGGTTGGCCGAGGTGGGGTTGATCGTGAGCGCGACGCCGGCCTTCGAGCCCTACGTGCAGGCCGAGGTGGAGGGAGAGGAACTGGTGAGCTCCGGGCGGCTGCTGGGAGACTTCGAGGCCCGGATCGTGGATCCCGAGGCGATGACAGTCGCCGGTGATGGAGAGGTGGGGGAGCTCTGGTTGCGGGGCGGGAGCGTGGCTCGGGGATACTGGGAGAAGCCAGAGAAGAACGAGGAGGTCTTCGGGGCTCGGTTGCCTGGCGAGGGCGATGAGCCCTGGCTGCGGACGGGCGATCTGGCGGCGTTGATCGATGGGGAGCTGTTGATCGCCGGGCGGTTGAAGGACCTGATCGTGATCCGGGGGAAGAACTTCTATCCCCAGGATATCGAGGCCGCCGTGGAGGGGGTGAAGGGCATTCGGCGGGGGTGTGTGGCGGCGTTCTCCGTGGATCGGGATGAGGAGGGGCTAGTGGTGGTCGCCGAGGTGGATGGCGACGGGGCGGGGCGGGCGTCGGAGGTGCTGGCGGCGGTTCATCGGCGGGTGGTGGAGGCCTACCAGGTGGTGCCCGCCGATGTGGTGTTGATCCAGGCCCGGACGATCGAGAAGACGTCGAGCGGGAAGATCCAGCGGTTCGCGTCGAAGAGAGCCTACGAGGCGGGGACGCTCACGGAGATCGCTCGGACTGGCGGTGAGGTGGAGGTGTCCCAGGCGGAGGCGGCGGGAATGTCGCCTCGTCGGGGGGAGATCGAGGCATGGCTCGTGGAGCGGGTGGCCGAGGCCTGCGGACTGCCGGCGGAGCGGGTGGGGCGACGGGCGCCCTTTGCGAGCTTCGGGTTGGACTCCGTGGAGGCCGTGGGGATCGTCGGGGAGCTCGAAGAGTGGCTCGGGGAGTCCCTGGCGGCGACGGCGCTCTTTGAGTACCCGACGATCCAGGCGTTGGGGGCGTTTCTGGCTGGTGAGGAGGTCGAAGGTGCCCGGGAGGATGTGCCCGGGGCGGACGTGACGGGTTCGGTGGCAAGTGAGGCGGTAGCTCTGGCGGTGGTAGGCGTCGCCTGTCGGTTCCCCGGAGCCGACGACGTAGACGGCTTCTTCGAGGAGCTCGTGGGTGGGGAGACGGCGCTGCGGGACGTGCCGTCCCAGCGGTGGGAGCCGCGGACGTTTACGGATCCCGAGCTGGCCGGGTTCGATACGATCGCTTCCGACAAGGGCGGGTTTCTGGAGGATCTTGAGGGCTTCGATGCGGCCTTCTTCGGGCTCTCGCCGCGGGAGGCCAGGGCGATGGATCCCCAGCAGCGGTTGATCCTGGAGTGCGCCTGGCTGGCGTTGGAGGACGCGGGGCTGAGCCGGGAGGCGCTGGCGGGGAGCTCGACGGGGGTGTTCGTGGGGCAGAGCGGGAGCGACTTCGCCAGGCTCTACGAAGGGCCGCCGGTGCGGGCGGCGTCGGGGCTCGCGCCGAGTATTACGGCGAACCGGCTGTCCTACTGGCTGGACTTGCAGGGGCCGAGCGTGGTGGTGGACACGGCCTGTTCGTCGTCTCTGGTGGCCCTGGACCAGGCGTTGTTGAACCTGCGGGCCCGGCGGTGTGATACGGCCATCGTGGGCGGGGTGAACGTGATTTTGGCGCCCGATATGTCGGTGGCGTTCTCGCAGGCCGGGATGTTGTCGCCGTCGGGGGAGCTGCGGGCCTTCGACGCCGGGGCTGACGGGTACGTCCGGGGTGAAGGGTGCGGGGTAGTGGTGGTGAAGCGGCTGGAGGACGCGGTGCGGGACGGGGACCAGATCCGGGCGGTGATACGGGGTGGGGCGGTGAACCAGGACGGGCAGACCAACGGGTTGACCGCGCCCAGCGGGGCGGCTCAGCAGGCCGTGATCGAGGCAGCCCTGCGGGACGCCGGGGTCGAGGCCGAGAGCATCGGGGCTATCGAGGCCCATGGGACGGGCACGGAGCTGGGAGACGCCATCGAGGCTCGGGCTCTGGGGCGCGTCTTTGGAGAGGCCCCCGGGGTGGGGCCTGAGGGTCGGCGGTGGTTGGGGTCTGTGAAGGCTCAGATCGGGCACCTGGAGGCCGGGGCCGGGATGGCGGGGTTGATCAAGGCGATCCTGATGGTGGAGCGAGGTGTGGTGCCGCCCCAGGTGGCTTTTGAGACGCCGAACGCCGCCTGTGGGCTCGAGGAGAGCGGGTTGTCCGTGGCTCAGGAGGCGCTCCGGTGGCCGGGGCTCGAGGAGTCCGGGGTGGCCCGGCGGGTGGGGGTGAGCTCCTTCGGGTTCGGCGGGACGAACGCTCATATGATCGTGGAGGAGCCGCCGGCCGGTAAACAAGCCGGGGTGGAGCGGACGGTGACGACCTACGACCGAAGGCGACTGTGGCCTCGCGATGGGGAGCTGCGGCGTCAGGCGGTCGGGTCGAAGGGAGAGGACTCATGAAGGCGTTGGTGACGGGAGGTTCTCGAGGGATCGGTCGGGCTGTGGCGCTTCGGTTCGCCCGGCAGGGGTGGGACGTGGCGATTACGTATCGGTCAAAGAGAGAGGCCGCGGAGGAGACCTTGCGGCTCGGCGGCGATGAAGGCGGGGTGCTGATCGCCAAAAAGTTGGACGTTCGGGATAGCGATGCCGTAGACCGGGTGGTGGACGAGGTGATCGGGGAGCTCGACGGGCTCGATGTGGTGGTGAATAACGCGGGAATCATGGAGAACCAGGCCGCGGCGATGATGAGCGATGAGGCCTGGGAGTCGGTGATCGCGACGAACCTGACGGGGCCCTTCTTTGTGTGTCGGGCGGTGCTGACCCACTTTCTGATGCAGCGGTTCGGGCGGATCGTGAACCTGTCGTCGGTGGCTCAGGACGGGTCGGCGGGGCAGGCGAACTACGCGGCGAGTAAGGCGGGGCTCGTGGGGCTGACGAAGAGCCTGGCTCAGGAGTACGGGCCGCGGGGGATCACGGCGAACGCAGTGGCTCCGGGGCTGATCGAGACGGAGATGACCGCCGAGGTCACCGCTGAGGTCCGGGAGCGGTGGGTGGAGCTCTGTCCGGCGGGGCGGCTCGGGAGCGCCGAGGAGGTGGCCGAGGCCGTGTGGTCGTTGAGTCGGCGGGAGGCATCGTTTATCAACGGTGCGGTCTTGCACGTATCTGGCGGATTTTAAGGAGAGTCCATGATCGAGATCGATCTGAGCGGGCGGGTAGCGCTGATCACAGGAGGCACCCGGGGTATCGGCCTGGGGATCGCCCTGAAGCTTGGTGAGGCGGGGGCTCGTTGCGTGCTGACCCACCGGTGGGGCTCGGCAGACCCCGACGAGCTCGCCGGGCTCTTTGAGGATCGAGGTGCGCCCAGGCCGCTGATCGAGATGGCCGATGTGTCTCGGTCGGAGGACACGGAGGCGCTGATGGCGCGGATTAAAGAGGACCACGACGGTGTTGATATATTGATTCACAATGTGGCGTTCGCCGCGCGTCCCAAGGAGCTCAAAGAGTATCGGAAGCGGTCTCTGATCCGGAGCCTGGAGTACAGCGCGTGGCCTCTGGTGGACTACGTGGAGGCGGCGCGAGGCAGCTTCGGGAGGCCGCCGGGTCATGTGGTGGCGATCTCGAGCGACGGCGCGGATCGCTCCTATCCGGGATACGACTTCGTGGCGGCTTCGAAGAGCGTGCTCGAGGTGCTGGCCCGATACCTGGGCGGTCATCTGGCCGGGGAATCGGTGGTGAACGTGGTGAGGTTCGGGATGGTGCCGACAGAGTCTTTCGAGGCGATGTTCGGCGAGGAGTTTTGGGAGTTCTTGGCCGCCCAGGGGATCGAGGCGGCGGACTTGCTAAGCCCCGAGGAGTGTGGCAATGCGGTGCTGGCGCTGTGTAGCGGGTTGATGGACGCCATGCAGAGCGAGGTGATCACCGTGGACAAGGCGATGGCCTTTGAAGACAACCTGATGCGGCGTTACGAGCGATGGAGGCAGTGTCGATGACCGAAGAGTGGACGAAAGAAGCAGTGGTGGAGGTGATCCTGAAGAATCTCCGGGAGAACCTCTACGACGTGGATACGGAGACCATCGACCCCAAGAGCTCCATGAAGGATCACGGGGCGAACAGCCTGGACGTGATCGAGGTAGTGAGCGCCACGATGCGGGAGCTGGAGATTCGGGTGCCACGGTCGGAGCTGACTCAGATCGAGAACATCGAGCAGCTAGCTGAGAAGTTTATGGAGTACTTGTAAGTAGCTCTGGAGAGATGGATGGGCCCCGATGAGATCCTGAAGTTCAGCCTGGCGGACTTCACCTACAACGATAGCCGCGACGTGCTGACGCCTCCGGGAGACTTCGATACCTGGGCCGACGATCCTCGCATCTCTGTGGCGATGAGCTTCTTTGAGCAGCCTCTGCAGGAGGCGCCGACGCCGCGGACCACCCTGGGCCACCGATTGAGCGGTGAGCAGCGGCCCATGATCAATCTGACGTCCTACAACTATCTGGGGTTGTCGACGCACCCCGAGGTGGTGCAGGCCGCGGTGGAGGCCTTGGAGGTCTACGGCGTGGGGGCCTCGGGGGCGGCGATGCTCTCGGGGACCTTCGACCAGCACGAGGCGTTCTGCGAGGAGCTCGCGGAGTTTAAGGGGACCGGCGGGTGCATGCTCTTTCCCAGCGGATATGCGGGGAACCTGGGGGCGATCCAGGCGTTGATGCAGAAAGGCGATGTGTTGGTGATCGACAGCAAGTGTCATCGGAGCATCGTGGACGGGGCGAAGCTCGCCGGGGCTCGGCTTGCGACGTTTGAGCACAATGACCCGGCGTCTCTGGACCAACAGCTGGAGCGGTTCGAGGGCAAGCGGCGGATGGTGGTCGTCGAGGGGGTGTACTCCATGGACGGCGACGTGGCGGATCTGCCGGCGTTGTTGGAGGTGTGCGAGGCCCATGAGGTGCCGTTGTACCTGGACGAGGCCCACTCGACGCTGGTGTTCGGGGAGACCGGCAAGGGACTCTCGGAGCACTTCGGGGTGGAGGGGCGAGTGGGGGTACACTTTGGGACGTTGAGCAAGTCCTTCGGGGGGATCGGCGGGTTTGTGTGCGCCGACGAGCGGTTGATCCGGTATATGAAGTGCTACGCGTCGCCTTTTCAGTTCTCCTGCGCCCTGCCGCCGGCGGTGGTCGCGGCGATGCGCAAAAGCCTGGAGGTCGCTCGCCGCGACGAGACGCTTCGGCGGCGGCTGTGGCGAAACGTGGAGCGGTTTCGGGAGAACCTGGAGGTGTTGAACCTGGATCTGGGCGACTCCTGCTCCCAGGTGATTCCGATCATCGTGGGGGCGAACGGGGAGGAGCTGATCACGATGGCGATGGCGGCGCAGGAGCGGGGGCTCTACCTGCAGCCCATCGACTTTCCGGCCGTGGAGGCTCACGCCCGGCGGTTTCGGATCTCCGTGTCGGCGCAGCTGACCGAGGCCGATATCGACGAGGCGTGCAACGTGATCGAAGACGTGATCGCGCGGCCCCTGGGGCGAGTCGGGGCGGCGTGACGGTTCACGGGGGCTTGCGGCGGTTGAGGAGGGAGGTGCTGTGGCCACAGGCGTGGGAGCGGGATCTCCGTGGCGAGAGCGGTGGGTTGTTGGAGGCGCTTTTGCCTCATCGGGGGCCGATGCTCTTGATCGATGAGCTCGTGGGGTGGACGCCGGAGGAGAAGATCCTGGGGGCGACCCGTCGGATCGACGAGGCCCACCTGGGGCTCGAGGGACATTTTCCCGGGGATCCCGTGCTGCCCGGGACGTTGCTGGTGGAGATGATGGGGCAGGCCGGGGTGGCGCTCTTCGGGTTGGTGCTGTGGGAAGAAGAGGACGAAGAGCTGACGGGGGTGCGGGCGACGAAGATCCTGGGGGCTCACTTCCTGCGGGAGATCCGCCCCGGTGAGGAGGTCTCGATCGTGGTGGAGGCCACCCGGTGGGACGCGTTTCTGGGGGAGTGTCGGGCCCAGGCGCTGGTGGACGGGGAGATCGCGGCGGTGATGGCCGGCGAGGTCACTCCATTTTGACGTAGGTGATGGTGTTGGCCGTGGAGTCGTAGACGACGATGTGGGCGGCCCGGTTGTGGTCGACGGCGATCCGTTGCCAGAAGGAGCGTTCGATGAGCCCGGAGCTGTCGTCGTATTCGTTGTGCTCCCAGTCATTGCCGTCCCACCGGGTGTAGCCCAGGGTGTAGGCGCTGTCGCGGTTGTAGGAGATGTGGGGGTCGCCGAGGTGGTCGATGTCCATGTAGACCGAGCCGGCGTCAGTGGCGGTGGGGTGGACGTTCTCTGTGGTCCAGGAGCCCGGCTGGCCTCGGGTGAGCCAGAGGCCGGTGTGGGGGGTGCCGCCGGGATGGATGTAGACGATCTGGATCTCGTCGTCTGGGCCGACGGCCATGTGGTGGACCTGGAAGGAGAGGGGGACGACGAGCTCTTCGGACCAGACGCCGGCGGGGGTGCGCTCGGCGATGTAGATCTGCCAGGTCTGATCGTCGACATCGTAGGTGGTCAGGGAGGCGACGATGGTGCCGTCGCTCTTAGCGTCGAGGGCCAGCCAGATGACGTTTTTCCCGCCATCAAGGGCGAAGGACTCCCGCGTCCAGGTGCCGTTGGGAGCTCGTTGGGCGTAGTGGACCTCGTGTTCGGCATCGGAGTCCCAGGCTTCGGCGATGAAGTGGGCCGTGCCGTCGTCTTCAACGACGAGGTCGGTGTAGCCGCTGGAGAGGTCTTCGTGCCAGACCTCCTCCATGTGCCAGCCCGCGCTGGACCGCCAGTGGTACTCCCAGCGGTTGAATCGACGGTAGACGACATGAGGCTGGTCGTCGTGGATCTCGAGCCGCATGTGGTTGCCCGTGCTGCCCGAGATATCGGCGATGTCCTGGCTGAGCCAGACGTTGCCGACCCGCTGGGCGAGGCGAAGCTTGTCGTTACCTGTGTCCCCGAAGAGGATCATGGGGGTGCCGTCGCTCATGACCCCGATGTCGATGCGATCGTGGATGTAGGAGACCGAGGTGAAGGCGTCTTCGGCGAAGGGATCGCAGCAGGGGGCGATGCAGATCGGGTATTGGTCGTGGCAGTTGCCCTCGCAGTCGGCGTCGGAGGTGCAGCCGAGGCAGGTATTGTCGGGGCTGCAGGTGAGCTCGGCGTCGCAGTGGGAGTTGCTCAGGCACTCCACGCAGTCCCCAGTGGTGGGTTCGCAGTGGGCGTCGGGGCAGGTGACGCCGTCGCAGGGGTCGGAGGGACCGGTGTCGGGGTCGGAGGGACCTGTGTCGGGGTCGGAGGGGCCAGCGTCGGGGTCGGAGGGCCCGGTATCGGGGTCGGAGGGACCTGTGTCGGGGTCGCCGATGTCGGGGCTCCAGGTGTCGAGGCCGGCATCGTCTTGCCCGTTGGGGTGGTTCTGGGCGTTGGCATCGCCAGCGTCGCTCTGCTCCTGGTTGGGCTGGCCTTCGAGGTCGCCGCTGGCGCAGCCGATGGCGAGTGTCAGGATCAGCAGGAATCCGAGTGTGTATCGGCTTTTCACGGGTTACCTCCGGTTGGGACTGACGACAGACTAGCCGGGGTGTGGGGGAGTTTCAACCGTTTGGTCAGGGGGAGCGTTCGGGGGGTGCGGACGACTCCTCCGCCCTACGGGCACCTCCCCGCAGGCGGGGAGGGGGCAAGGGGCTTCGTTGTTTCGGTAGGGGTTCGCGGTGGGGCGAACGTTGGGGCGGCGCCCACGACCCCTCCGCCCTACGGGCACCTCCCCGCAGGTACGCGGTTAGCGCATCAGCTCGTTGGGTCGGTTCATCCCGGAGCGGAGGTGTCCACGCCTTCGCTTGCGCGACCGGCTAGCCAATTCGCGGCCTCTGTGCATCGACGCCGGGCAACATG
>SKON01000191.1 GCA_007120035.1 Myxococcales bacterium | reverse complement strand
GCACGCAGTTTCTGGGAGGCGCTTCCTCTGCAGCCGAGGACCTGGGACCGGCGCCCCGGCCAGTGCTCCAGCCGGCGCCAGACGAAGAAGAGGTCGACGAGGACTACGGAGACAGCACGCAGATTCTTGGGGGCCGCTCGATGGCCGGAAACGTTGGCCCAGTGCTCCAGTCGGCGCCAGGCGAAGAAGAGGTCGACGAGGACTACGGAAACACCACCCGTTTTCTGGGGAGCGCCCCCAGTTCCAGCGCCATCGACGCCGGCCCCGAGCCGGCCAACTCTGAGCCGGCCAACTCTGAGCCGGCCAACCCCCGTCCCCCGGGTCGACGGCTCCAGGACTTTCAGCGCCGAGAGCGGACCCAGAACCGAGCGCGCCAGTTTTCCCGGAGCCCTTCCCAGAGCAGCTCTCTACGAGAGCGGCTCTTGATGGCTCGGGCTGTCGAGCCCAGCGAGTCCTCGGAGGCCTCCGAGGTGTCGTCGACGGACGACGAGATGGCGACCCTGATCCCCGTGGAGCTCGAGGACCTCTGGGAGAGGGCCCTGGCCGGCGCCCCTCAGATGGGGATCCTCAAGCGCCAGATCGACTCTCAGATCCCCTACGAGCCTCGTGTTCAGGTCCGCTCCGAGCACAGCGGCGCCCTGGCGCTGGCCCTGTCGGCGTCGGACGAGCGGTTGGTGTCCACGGGCTCTGATGGGACCGTTCACGTGTGGAAACTTCGCGGAGAGAAGGCCGTCTCGTTCCAGCCCGGGCAGAGCCCCTTCCCGGCAGCGGGGTTCATCCACGGAGAGAGCTTCTTGTGGGCCATCGAAGAAGAGAGCCAGATCCATCTGTGGCTCTTGCCCAGAGCCGCGCTGGGGAGGTCATCGCACGTCTTTCACCAGACCATCGATACCGGCGGGGATCGGCTCCGGTGCGCGACCTTAATGCCTCGGCGAAAGCTCCTCTTGACCGGAAGCGCCCAGGGGATGGCCCGAATCTGGTCCCTGAAGCAGGGCCACTGCGTGGCTCGCCTCGCCGACCACGGCGCCCCAGTGTCGGCGGTCTGCGTAGGACAGAAGGGCCCGATCACGGCCACCACAGATGGGACGATTCGGTTCTGGAATGATCGGGGGCTCCTGATCGATCAAGTGGAGACCGACTCGGCGGTGAAGGACATCACCGCTCATAACGGCAGCGTCTTCTGGACCGAGGCGTCAGGTGCGCTGCAGCGGATGGACGAAGGGGACAGCCATCCCACGCGGTTGCAGGGACACCACGGCCAGGGACGCAGCCTGGCGCTGCGGGCTGACGGCCATTTGGTCTCCGCAGGGGAAGACGGCCGGATCCTGATCTATACCCAGGTCGGCGAGCGCCCTGAACAGGAGGTGCAGGTGCCGGCGCCGATCCACAGCTTGGTGATCTCCGAGCGAGTCCTGGCCGTGGCCTGTGAGGGCGGAGGGATCTTTTTCTTCGGCCGTCGGTCGTCACGATCCGCGAATCACGGAAGCGCCCTATGAGATCTCTGACGACTCTGATCACAGCCCTGATCGCTACGGCCCTGTTCATCTCTGAAGCCGCGGCTCATCAGACCGACCAGAGCCTGCTGATCGCCGAGGTCGATCCCGAGGAGTACACCGTCGAGGTGCTCCTGCTGCTCTCGCTGGAGGACATGACCTACCACCTGGGGCTGACCGGTCATCACGAAGCGCCCTCGCCAGAGGTGATCGAAGAGGCCCGGCCCCGGATCGCCGAGTATCTCGACGCCCAGGTGGTGGTCGCCGGTGATGACGAGGAGTGTGAGCGGCTGGCAGGGGATTTCGTGGCGCTCCCGGGTCCCGACGGGCGACTGCAGTACCACCAGCGCTTTCAATGTCCTAAAGACGCCTGGGAGATCGCCTTCCGGTACCGGGCCCTCTTCACCACCCAGGGGTACCGCCACACCGGTCGGATCCAGGTCGGGGAGCAGGTGTACACCACGGTGTTTGACTCGAGCTTTCCGATGTACACAGTCTACCCTCGGACCGGCGAAGCACGACCGGTCGCAGAAGCACGACCGGTTGCAGAGGATCGCGACGACGAAGAGATGGCAGAGGACGGCGACGAGGAAGAGAACGTGCCGATCTGGCTCCTCTGGGAGTTCATCGTGTTCGGGCTGCTGGCGCTCTTCTTCATCGGGTTCATGATCGCTCGCCGGCGGTGAATCAGGCGGTGAGCCGGCGGTGAGGGGGAAGAAAAGTGGGGCGGTGTGGAGTTTGTGATCCCCGAAGGGGGAGCGCGTTACTTGAAGACGGACGGGTATATGAACGTGGCATATCGGGGAGCTGTGGGCGTGGCGGTCGCTCTGGGACTCTTAGGCGTCGCCGGAGCGGCGATGGCTCAGGAGACTCTCTCTGGCGAGCTGGACCGGCTCTTGGAGGAGATCGAGGGAGCTGACCACCCGGTGGTGGCGCTGGCTGCGGCCCATCGGGTCGGTGAGACCTACGGGTACGTCGCCCCCGATCGGTTCATCGAGGCCCTGGGGCAGACCCGGGAGGCCGTCGATGACCCCCTGGTCTCCTTCGCGTTGCACCGGCTGCAGACCATGGCCCAGATGCAGGTGGGTCAGGTCGACGACGACGGTGACCCGTCGAGCTTCGCCCGGGAGTCCGGCTGTCTCGTGGACTGGTCGTTGGTGGGCCCCTTCGAGAATGCCTCCATGCAGGGGTTTTACGACCGGTTGGAGCCCGAGGAGGGGCGCCCCGGGCCCTATCCGGGCCGCCTCGTTGAGGTCACCTGGCGAGAGCTGAGCCGGGGTCATTTCCTGTGCCGGTATCAGCTCAACACCCGGGTGCACCCGGCGACGTCGGCCGTGGTGTACCTGTCCACGGCGATCGAGAGCGACGAGGCGACGGCCGCCCGGCTCCTGATCGGCTCTCATAGCGCCTACCGGGTGTGGCTCAATGGCGAGCCGCTGGCGGAGCGGACCACACAGGTGGGGCTGGGGATCGACGCCGAGGGGTGGGATCTGGCGCTCCGGGAGGGCGAAAACCACCTGGTCGTGAAGCTCGCCAGCACCGGCCAGGGGAGGCTCTCCGTGATGGCCCGGCTGGTGTCTGAGAGCGCGGAGCCCTTCGACGGGTGGCGAGCCTCGGGCGCCGAGGCCCCACGGGTCGACGCGTTCCCCACGGACGGTGAGTTTGTCCAGCGAGGCGGAGCTCGGAGCCTGATCGAAGAGGGGATCGCCGAGGAGCAGCCCCCGGAGGTGCAGGTCCTGGCCGCCCGGCTCTACCGGGAGCTCTACAGCGACGACAGCAGCACCCCCTGGCG
>SKON01000310.1 GCA_007120035.1 Myxococcales bacterium | reverse complement strand
GTCTCCCCGCGTGCGGGGAGGTGCCCGAAGGGCGGAGGGGTCGTGTGCGCCGCCCGGGCGTGCGAGAGTGATCGCGAACCCCAGCGGAAACAGCGGAGCCCGAGACCCCCTCCCCGCGTGCGGGGAGGTGCCCGAAGGGCGGAGGGGTCGTGTGCGCCGCCCGAACGGTCGCCGAGTTACCTGCCGGTTGAACTCTCACCGGCAGGTCGTTATCATCCGAGCAGCGTTCGGTATTTCCCCCTCTGGAAAAGGATAGAAAATGTTCGGTAAGAAACTGCTTAGATGTTTTGCTTTGATCGCCTTCCTGGGGCTGATGTTCGGCTCCGCTGTGGCGATGGCCTGCGGCGACGAAGGTGACGATGACGACACCAGCGTGGTAGCCTGCGGCGACAAAGGCGACGAGGACGACGGAGACGACGGCGACGCGTTGGCCTGCGGCGACAAAGGCGACGACGACGACGGAGACGACGGCGACGCGTTGGCCTGCGGCGATCACGGTGACGACGACGACGGCGACGCGTTGGCCTGCGGCGACAAAGGCGGCGACGACGATGGAGACGACGGCGACGCCCTGCGTGCCTGAGCGAAGAATCTGCTGAGATGAAAGGCCGGCCCTGATAGGGCCGGCCTTTTTCTTTCTTGCCGACCCGTAGCGGGGGCTTACGGTTGTCGGTCATCGACGAAGAGCAGTGCCGGGGGAGCCGTCCCGGGAGACGACGGAACGGGACGAGGAGCGCCATGAGCGTGAACTTTGAGGGACGGTTGTGGTCCAGAGAGGACCTCCTGGGGCGGTTTCGGAAGGTCCGGCGACGGACCGAGGAACTGGCGGCGCCCCTGTCGCCGGAGGACCAGACCATTCAGAGCATGGAGAGTGCGAGTCCCGTGCGGTGGCATCTGGCGCACACCACGTGGTTCTTCGACACCTTCGTGCTGAGCATGCACGACGAGTCCTGGGAGGGGGTGGACCCGTCGTTTCGGGAGCGGTTCAACTCCTACTACCAGGGAGTGGGGCCGTCGTGGCCCCGGGCCCGTCGGGGCGGCCTGAGTCGTCCGACGTCGGAGGAGGTCCGGGAGTATCGGCGAGTGGTGGATGAGGCGATGGTGTCTTTCTTGAGTCGGTCCACAGGTTCGGCCCGTTGGTGGGCCGCCGTGGAGATCGGCCTGGAGCACGAGGGGCAGCATCAGGAGTTGTTGCTCACTGACATCAAGCATGGGCTGTGGTCGCAGCTCGGGTCGCCGGTGTACGGCGAGCTCCGGCGGCGATCCCGGCCTGCCAAGGGGGGCCGGAGAGCCTCCTGGGTGGGGTTCCAATCGGGGATCTACGAGGTGGGCCACGGGGGGCCGGGGTTCGCCTTCGATCACGAAGGCCCCCGGCACCGGGTCTTCTTGGAGGACTTCGAGGTAGCGAGCCGGCCCGTGACCTGTGGGGAGTACTTGGAGTTCATGATCGACGGCGGATATGACGACCCCCAGTGGTGGCTCTCTCAGGGCTGGGAGGTCCGCCAGGCCGAGGGCTGGCGAGGACCGCTCTACTGGGAAGATCGGGGCACCGACCACGGCGACGCTCAGTGGCAGGTGTATACCTTGAGGGGATGGCAGGAGGTCAACCGAGCGGAGCCAGTGGCGTTCGTGAGCTTCTTCGAGGCCGACGCCTACGCCCGATGGGCCATGGCGAGGTTGCCCACGGAGGCGGAGTGGGAGGTGGCGGCGGCGACCCGGGAGGTGGAGGGGCATTTCGCCGAGGAAGATCTCTTCCACCCACGACCCGTGGGGGGAGCTCCCGGAGCGCTCCATGGGCTCTTCGGAGACGTCTGGGAGTGGACCGGGAGTCCCTACGTCGCCTACCCGGGGTTTCGGCCCTGGACGGGAGTGCTGGGGGAGTACAACGGCAAGTTCATGTGCAACCAGTATGTGCTCCGAGGGGGCTCGTGTCTGACGGGGCGGGAGTTCCTTCGGCCAACGACGAGGAACTATTTCTCGCCAGAGACCCGGTGGCAATGCGCCGGGTTTCGGCTGGCGAGGACCATGAGTTAGTCGCGTGAGCTAAGTGAACTGGCTGGATCGCTTGATGAAATGACCGGATGAAATGACCCGAACAGGGGAGTGTGGTGATGAACGTGGAGGTAATGGTGGAAGGACGAAGAGCGCCCGGTGAGGAGCCGCCGAAGTGGACCGATGATGCCGAGGTCGACGGGTTCGTCGACGACGTGATGCGCGGCCTGCGGTGCAGGCCTCGGGAGATCCCCTGCAAGTACCTCTACGACCAGCGGGGATCGGAGCTCTTCAACGCCATCTGCGAGGTAGAGGAGTACTATCCAACCCGCACGGAGATGGCCTTGATAGCCGCTCAGTTGGACGCCATCGCCGACTTCGTGGGCCCCGGCGCTACCCTTGTGGATCTGGGCGCTGGCAACGGTGAGAAGACGGGGATGCTCCTGGATCGGCTGGAGGGGCTGCGGGCCTGGGTGCCCGTGGATATCTCGCCGGTGGAGCTGAGGCGGTGCGCCCGCCGGATGAAGCGCCGGTTTCCGAAGCTGACCGTGGCACCTGTGTGCGCCGACTACACCGGGGAGTGGCAGCTGCCGGCGACGGGTCCGGGGCGGCGGGTGTTCGCGTTCCCGGGATCGACGATCGGCAACTTCTCCCCCGAGGAGGCCCGGTGGTTTCTGCGGAGCCTGGCCGAGAAGGCCGGCCCCGGCGGAGGGCTTCTGGTGGGCGTCGATCTTCACAAGGACCGGCGGATCCTGGAGGCGGCCTACAACGACGCGGCGGGGGTGACGGCGGAGTTCAACAAGAACCTCCTGCGCAGGATCAACCGGGAATGTGGGGCGGACTTCCGGCTGGAGTCCTTTGTCCACCAGGCGGTGTACGACGAAGAGGAGCGGCGGATCGAGATGCGGCTGCGGAGCACCGAGGAGCAGGCCCTGTGGTGTGGGGGAGAGCAGTTCTGGTTCGACCCTGGGGAGTTCATCGTGACGGAGCACTCCTACAAGTACACCATCGAGGCATTCGCGGCCCTGGCGGAGGACGCGATGTGGCGGGTCCGGGGGGTATGGACGGACCGACGGCAGTACTTCAGCGTGTGGGCGCTGGAAGCGGCGCCGGAGGTCACCGGAACGGGAAGGTGACGACCCGGGCTCGCCTGTCGCCATCGGTGTCGACGTCGCCGAAGAGGGGGACCCGACCGTCGTCGGGGTGGTAGATGCCCAGGAGGATCTCAAAGGTGCCCGGCGACCAGTCCCGAGGGATCCGGAAGGTGTGGCGGTTGGCTATGAGGGTGCCGGGCTCCCATTCGTCCAGGGGGTGGAGGCCCTGCACGGGAATGTGGTCCAGGTTGACCATTCGGCCGTCGCTCTCGCCATGGACGAAGAGGCGCCATCCGTCGGGGATGTCCGAGATGACCTCGAAATAGTAGGTGACCGTAAACCGGTGGCCCCTGCGACCCTGGGCGGCGTCGAGCTCGTAGCCCCGGAATCGGGCGAACTCTCCGAGGTCGAAGTCCAGGGGGGTGGCCGACTCGGGGAGCTCGTCGAGGAGAGCCTCGGCGACGTAGTCGGCCTGCTCCCGCCGGTAGAGGTCGTTGACGGCGTTTCGCCAGCCGTGGAGCTCGGCGCGCCATAGCCGCTCGTCGTTGGTCTGCTGGCCCAGGAGGTTCTGGGTCTCCAGAGGATCTTCGAGGAGATCGAAGACCTCCGGTCGCCGACGGCCGAAGTGGTCGATGTACTTAAACCGTTGGCCGATACGGGCCATGCATCGCTGTTCGTACCAACAGTGGGAGAAGACGGCCCGGTCGGCGTCGCTCTCCCGCAGGTGCATGCCCGGGTACTCGGGCCCTTCCGTGGAGAAGCCCATTTCTTTGAGGACCGTGGGGGCGATGTCGATCTGGCTGATCGGGGCCGAGAGTCGCTCACCTTCCCGGCGCTGAGGATCGTAGATGAAGAGCGGGATGTGGACCCCTTCTTCCCAGATCACATTGTCGTGTTGGGTGCGACCGTGCTCGTTGAACCCCTCGCCGTGGTCACCGACGAAGACGAAGAGGGTGTCCTCGTAGAGGCCGAGCTCCTGGAATTGCTCCAGGAGATGCCGGGAGAATTGGTCCACGTAGTAGATGGTGTTCTTGTACCGGTTGATCTCGTCGTCTTCGTGGAACTCGAAGCGCCCGAAGCGCTCCGGCGCCAGGTAGTCGTGGTGAGGCGTCAGGGTGAGGTAGGTGGCGAAGAAGGGCTCGTCGTCGGCGAGGGAGCGAAGCCACTCCTCGCTCGGGGGGAGCATGACCATGTCTTCGAGGCCGAAGTAGTTGGCCTCCTCGAAGCCGTAGCGGTCCATGCGTTCCAGGGGGATGAAGTCGTCGTAGCCCATGTTCTCCACGAGGCCGGGGCGGTCCTCGAAGCGCTCCGTGGCAGACTGCAGGAAGACCGAGCGGTATCCCTCATCGCCGAGGAGGCTTGCCAGGCATCGGACCGGGAGGCCGCCCGGTTGGGCTTCGGTGATGGGCATTCGGAGTCGGGGCTCGAGCCCACAGAGGATCGCCACCAGGGCTTTGGAGGTGTGGGGGACCACGGAGTAAGCCCGGTCGGCGACGAGGCTGTGGTCGGCGAGGTCCGCCAGGAAGGGGGTGGTCGGGAGCTCGGGGTTGTGGACGGTCATGGACCGGGCCCGCGTGGACTCGAGGATCACGATAACCAGGTTCCGAGGGCGTTCCCGGGCCTCTTCGGTCTCTCTGGGCACGATGGCCAGTTGCTTTAGGGACTCCCGATGGACGTGGAGAGCCGGCTCGGAGCCCGTGCCCTGAAGGGAGAGGGCCTGGTTGATCACGGTGGCTCGGCCGAAGGAGACATACTCTTCGCCGGCGGCGGGCAGGAGCGCTCCCACGAGGAGGAGGCTCGAAAGCCCGACGACCCAGATGGGGCGATCCGCCCACCGGGGCTCTTCGAGATCGTCGGGGTGGTTGCGATCGAGGTAGTTTCGCAACAACCACGGGGACGCCAGGATCAGGCAGAGGGTGAAGGCGAGAAAGGCCCACGCCTGGAGTGGGACCTCGCTCGCGATCACCGCGTGGAGTTCGGCGAACCGGCCCAGGGAGAAGAAGAGAAGGTGGAGGTCGAAGGTGGACCCTGTGACCATGAAGAAGTGGTGGGCGATGATCTCGAGGGCCGCCCAGGGGAGAGCCACGACCTGTATCAGGCCGATGGCCACGGCGTCGTTGGTGCGGGTTCGAAGGACGTGGAAGATCACGGGGACCACGATCCAGAGGACACCCACCAGGAGGAGGTCGCTGCGCATCAGCTCCAGGGGGGTCCACCAGGCGGCGAAGTCGGAGCGGCTCGTGACTCGGAGGAGCTTCAGGCCCAGGATCAAGAGCGTCATGGGGAGCAGGAGCCCCCAGTACAGTGCTCGTCGTGCGTGCTTTTCGTGGGCCATGAGATTACGAGACGTGGAGGACCAGGCGGCGTCGCTTGGGCGAAGTGCGGTGCTCCCAGAGGAAGATCCCCTGCCAGGTGCCCAGGGCCAGGCGGCCGCCGACGACGGGGATCGACAGGGACGTCTGGGTCAGGGCGCTCTTGATATGAGAGGGCATGTCGTCGGGGCCTTCGGCGGTGTGGGTGAAGTGAGGGTCATTGGGGGGCACGAGGCGCTTCATCCAGTTCTCCAGGTCCCGGCGGGCCGAGGGGTCGGCGTTCTCCTGAATGACCAGGCTCGCCGAGGTGTGGGCGATGAAGAGGGTGCAGAGGCCTTCGGAGACACCGGCGTCGGCCACATGATCGGCGACGGTGGTGGTGATCTCGTAGAGCCCCTCACCGCGGGTATCTTCGGTCCACTCGGCGATCATCAGGTCCTCCGTTGGGTGCGGTCCACGAGCTCGCCCAATCGTTGAAATGTCTGATCGTCGGAAAGTTCTTCCCAGAGCATTCGCCATCCCCAGTTGCCCTCGGGTTCTCCGGGGGTGTTCATCCGGTGTCCGGCGCCCAGATAGAAGAGATCCTGAGCGGGGAGGATGGTCAGAGCGGCCCGGGATCCGAAGAGGCACTCGACCAGCGCGTCGATGATGCCGTCGTCGGGATGTGCGAGGTAGGTCCGGACGTGGTGGCGTTCCATGTCGGAGAGGCTCTTGTACCAGCCCCGGGTGGTGTTGTTGTCGTGGGTCCCTGTGTAGGCCACGCAGTGCTCGGGGTACCGATGGGGCAGGAAGGGGTGGTTGGGATCGCCGTCGAAGGCGAAGTGGAGGACCTTCATCCCCGGGAGGTTCTGGCGGTCTCGGAGCTCCCGAACCTCGTCGGTGATGATGCCTAAGTCCTCGGCGATGAAGGGGATCTCGCCGAGGGCCTCGCGGAGAGCGTCGAAGAAGTGATCCGAAGGGCCGGGGAGCCACTCGCCATGGATGGCCGTGGGCTCCTCAGCGGGGATCCGCCAGTAGGACTCGAACCCCCGGAAGTGGTCGACCCGGACGAGGTCGACGGTTCGACAGATGTAGGAGATCCGCTGGATCCACCAGTGGTAGCCCGACTCTTTGAGGGCTTCCCAGTTGTAGAGGGGGTTGCCCCACCGCTGGCCGGTCTCGGAGAAGTAGTCCGGGGGGACGCCGGCGACGGCGTCGGCCCGGCCGTCGGGGTGGAGCTCGAAGAGGGACCGGTTGGCCCAGGCGTCGGCGCTGTCCATGGCCACGAAGATCGGGAGGTCGCCGATGAAGTGGACCCCACGCTCGGCGGCGTAATGACGGAGGGCTGACCACTGGTGGAAGAACTGCCATTGAGCGAATCGCTCGGCGAGGATCGAGTCGTGAAGCTCTTTGCGGGCGTGGTCGAGGGCGTCGGGCTCGCGGCGGACCAGGTCTTCGGGCCAATCTTGCCATCCCTTCTCGTCGTGGGCGAGCTTCAGGGCGGCGAAGAGGGCGTAGTCATCGAGCCAGCTCTGGTGGTCGTCGCAGAAGGCCACATACCCGGGATCGTCCTGGCCGCCGTCGTCGGCCCACCGGCCAGCGGCGAGGGCGATCATCTCTCGCTTTCGGGCGGTGACGGCGTCCACGGGGAACTCCCGAGGGTGAAAAGTTTCACACCCCGTGGCAAAGCTCGTACACTCGGCCTCGGTGAGCCATCCCGCGTCGGCCAGGGCGTTGAGGTCCAGGAGGGTGGGGTTGCCGGCGAAGGCCGAGGTCGCCGAGTATGGCGAGCCGCCGGCGCCGGGCGGGTTCAGGGGAAGGACCTGCCACCAACGGATCCCGGCCTCCGAGAGGCGGTCGACGAAATAGCGAGCCCCGGCGCCGAGGTTTCCCACCCCTGGCGAGCCCGGAAGTGAGGTGGGGTGGAGCAGAATGCCCGCCGATCGCTTGAGTTTCATGAGGGACCTTCCTTTCCCGGTGGTTTGCAGACAGGAGCAGTGGCAGTGATGAAAAGAATCCTCAGGTTTAGCGGGGCCCCGGTTGTGGCCATCGCCGTAGCGGTGATTCTGCTCCCCACGGTGGTGATGGCGCAAGGGTCGATCCGAGACGCCGGCAATCAAGCCCGGTTCCGAGTGATCGACCGGTTTCCGGACCAGGATTCCTCACCGGTGGAGATCCCCCGGATCTCCGAGGGGAGCCCCCTCTATCCGGTGGCGGTGGCGGCGGAACGGGAGAATTGGTCGACCGCTCTGAGGCGGGCCACCGAGGAGGACCTGGAGGAGGTCCTGTCGACCCACCCGGAGAAGCGGTTTCTGGTGGCCGTGGTGGCCCATCGAGCCGGAGATCATGAGCGAGCCCTGAAGGAGTTTGAGGCGCTCGGCGACGAGCTGCCATTGATGAACGACTACCGGGCGCTCTTTACGGCCCGAAGCTCAATGGAGATCGGAAAGCCCCATGAGGCGACCCTGGCGGCGGCGTCGATCGACTCCGAGAGCCGGCTCTATCCGTTGGGGTTGTTGTTGATGGCCCGGGGGTTGAGGGAGTCCGGGGAGACCACAGATCGCGAGCAGGCCGTAGAGGTGCTGGAGCTCTTTCTACAGCGGTTCTCGGGGCGCTCCGAGGCCGCCTCGGCGCGCCTCGATCTGGGAGAGTTGTTGGAGGATCTGGGGGAGAAGGAGCGCGCGGCCCGGGCGTACCTGACGCTGCGGGATCAGTCGCCCCTGAGCGCCGAGGCGTCCTCCGCGGTGAGTCGGCTGGAGCGGTTGCGGGAGGATCTGAGCGAAGCCCTGCAGCGTCGAATCGCCGAGGAGCCCCAGGAGCGGACGCTGCGGCAGTTCCGGGGGCTCTATGAACGGCATCAGAGTGATCGGGTGATCGACGAGCTCGGGCCCCGGGTCGATGAGTTCGAGTCCGACACCGAGGAACGGTGCGAGGCGCTCTTCATGGTGGCCCACAGCCACACGAAGCTGCGCCGCCACGGCGACGGGACCCCCTGGTACGACCGAGTGCTCCAGGAGTGCGCCGGGCGAAGCTGGGAGATCCGGGCGATGTACCTGGGAGGTCGGGGCCGGTGGAACGCCGGCGACCGGGCCGGGGCGATGCGGATCTTCGAGCGGATCTGGACGGAGTACGCCGGGCACTCCTTCGCCGACGACGCCATGTTCTTCACGGGGCGGATCCTGCGGTCCGAGGGACGCCACGACGAGGCCCGGGAGATCCTCCTGGAGCAGGTGGAGCGGTATCCCGACGGGGATATGGCCAAGGACGCACACTGGTTGCTCGTTCGGCGGATGTTCGAGACCGAGGACTACGAGGGCGTCGTGGACTACGTCGACGGCCTGGAGGAGACCGGTGAGGACGACCTCTACAGTAAGGGTCGGCTCCACTACTTCCGGGCCCGGGCCCTGGAGATGCAGGGCAACGACGAGGACGCCGCGGCGGGGTTCGTGGGGGTGGTCCGGGAGGTGCCGAAGTCCTACTACGCGCTCTTGGCCTTTAATCGACTCGCCAGGAAGGGGGGCGCCACCGACGCCGGGGGCGTGGATATCTGCGCCACCGCCGGGCCGGTTTGCGAGGAGCTCCTGCCGCCGAGGCAGGCCGGCGAGCCCATCGGGGTGCCCCGGGCGCTCCAGGAGGACGAGGGCTTTCAGCGGGGTGTGCTTCTGCTCTCGCTGGGGCTGATGGATCTGGCCCGCCAGGAGTTTACGAACCTTCGACAACGGCGGGCCCAGCCGGCGAACCTGTGGGCGCTGGCGTCGCTCTTGCACGCCGCCGAGGCCTACCCGCTGTCCCATGACATCGCTCGCCGGCATATCCCGGACTGGATGGGGGAGTATCCCACGGCGGCCACCCGGGCCCGGTGGGAGGTGGCTTATCCCACGCCGTTCCGAGACGAGGTGATCCGATACGCCCGGCAGCGGCAGATCGATCCGGCGTTGATCTACGCCATCATGCGCGAGGAGAGCGGGTTTTCACCGCGGGTGGAGAGTTGGGCCAACGCCCGGGGGCTCTTGCAGCTCATCGAGGGGACGGCCCGACAGATGGCCGAGCGGGAAGGGATGTCGAACTTCTCCTTCGACCAGCTCTTCGATCCCGCCGTAAACCTGCGGTTGGGATCGGCCTTCATGGAGAACCTTGGCGAGCGCCTGGGCGGTCATCCGGCGCTGACCATGGCCGGGTACAACGCCGGGGTGTCCGTGGTCTCCGGATGGGTCGAGGAGTTCGGCGACGAGCCCCTGGACCTCTTCGTGGAGGACATTCCCTTCGGCCAGACGCGGAACTACACCAAGCGGGTGATGATGAGCTTCTGGATCTACAGCTATCTCTACGGAGAAGAGCGGGTACCCCACGTGGCGTTTAATCTGGACTGATGATTCGGTGAAGGAGTGCTCCATGACGATGTCCTGGTACGGCGAGAGATTTGAGGAGCTTCGGATCTTTGCTCCGATCGCCCTGGAGGATCTCCATCGGGATCCGGTGCCGGCGATGATCGTGAGGGATCAGGGGTTCATCGCTCGGTTGAGGTGTTGCGGTTGGCTCGTGCAATGGCAATAGGAGCTCTTCTTCGGGTTGATCAACTGAGACCCGGAACGTGTTGCAAAACCGCCGGTGATGGGTATGGTGCCGCCCCGTTGAGCCGGCCAGATCGTGACCCGATGTTGGAGGAGAGATGACCTTTCAGGATATCATCGACTTGGAGCTGTGGGGGTTCTCGGTGGTGCGGTGGTCCTCCATCCTGGTGGTGGTGCTGCTGACCGTGGTGGTGCTGAGCACGATCAAGCGGTTCGTGCTGCGGCGGCTGCAGTCTTTGGCCGAGGAGCACGAGGAGGTGCGGTGGCTGGGGTACATGGAGGCGATGTTCGGGCGGCCGAAGCTCTTTCTGTACCTGGCAGTGGGGCTCTTCGCGGGGATCACGGCGTTCCCGGTGAACCCGGGAGTGGCGGACAAGGCCATGTCTCTGGTGCAGGTCTTCATCATCCTCCAGATCGGGGTGTGGGTGTCGGCGGCGGACAGCGTTCTGATGCGGCGGTTTCAGGCGGCCGTGGAGGGCGACCCCGGGCAGGTGACGGCCCTGTCGGCGGTGAACTTCGTGGTGGACGTGGTGATCTGGAGCGTGGTGGCGCTCCTGGTGCTGGCGAACCTGGGGTTCGATATCACGGCCCTGGTGGCGAGCCTGGGGATCGGGGGCGTGGCGATCGCGCTGGCGTCCCAGGCGATCCTGGGGGATCTCCTGGCGTTCTTCTCGATCATAGTGGACAAGCCCTTCTTAAAGGGCGACTTCGTGGTGGTGGGGACCTTCTCGGGGACCATCGAGCATATCGGGATCAAGACCACTCGGATTCGGAGCCTCCACGGCGAGCAGGTGATCTTCTCCAACCAGGACCTCCTGCAGAGCCGGATCCGGAACTTCAAGCGGATGGAGAATCGGCGAGTGGTGGTGGAGTTCGGGATCGCCTACGACACGCCGTTGGAGAAGGTCAAAGAGGTGCCGGAGGTGGTGGCCGAGATCGTGGAGGGGCTCTGCAGCGAGGAGGTGCCCGTGGACTTCGACAGGGCCCATCTCGCCGAGTTCGGGGAGTCGGCGCTGGAGTACGAGGTGGTCTACGCCGTGCTCAGCCCCAGCTTCGTGGTGCACATGGACATCCGGCAGGAGATTCTTCTGGGGATCCTGGGGGAGCTGCGGGCTCGGGGCATCGAGATCGCCTATCCGACTCGCACGGTGCACGTCGTGGAACCCCGGCCCTCTCCTAAGGATGGACTCACCGGGGGGGCCAAGGCCGCCACGGCGGCCTGACCGAGTCTCTTCAGTGGGTGCAGTCGTCGGCGGTGACGTCGTAGCCGAGGCCGGCGGTGTGGGAGGCCAGGGCGTCGGCGGAGACCAGGGCATCCTCGAAGGTCACGTGGGCCCGGGCGGCGGCGAAGTCCACCTGGGCGGCGTGGACTCCGTCGAGGTTGCGTAGGGTTCGCTCGATGGTCAGGGCGCAGCCACCGCAGTCCATGCCGCCGATCGTCAGGTCCACGGCGGACAAGAAGGTCTGGTCCTCCGTGGGGGCTTCGATGGCCTCCGTGGAGGAGGCCGAGAGGGTCATCATGGCCGGCACCGCCAGGATCAGCCCCACCAGTGCCAGGTGGGCGAAGAAAAAGATCCGGGCCGGTCGGGCGGTCAACGCCGGGCTCTCCTCGTCGCAGGGACCGCACTCCGGCGCCTTGCGGAGAAAGCCCACCCAGAAGCTGTAGGCGATCAGCACCGCTGTCAGGGCGTAGAAGAAGGGCGCCCAGAGCTCCAGCGTCTGAGAGAGGCCGGCGACGGTGACGCCCGTGATCGCCAGCGTCAGGGGGACCCAGCAGCAGGCCGTGGCCAGGGAGGCCCCGAAGAGGGCGCCGACCTGGCTTTTGGGAAGGTATTTCTTCATGGTGTTCGGTGGAGTGAGGGAGATGCCTCGATGCATTATAGACCCCGGTCAATCAAAGACGAGTATGGCACAGGCTGGCGATGGGTTCCAATCGTGACCGATGGGGGGGTGTGATCGGTTTTCGTCGGTGGGTTGTCTCCATTCCGCAGCGGGCCTTGGCCCGCGAGGACGTTCGGGCCGCTGTTTCAGGCCCGACTCGCCGAGCCTCGTGGCCTTGGCCCGAGGAGAGGTGCCAGATTCGCC
>SKON01000155.1 GCA_007120035.1 Myxococcales bacterium | reverse complement strand
CGCCAGAGCGAAGGTCGTCTCCCGGTCGGTCTGGGGGTTGCCCCGGAAGATCACTCGCCCCTCGCCGGCGTCAAACCTCGCCACCCGAGCCGTCGGCAACGCCCCGGTCAGCTCTATATCGGCCCCGCCGAAGAGACCTAGCCGCACCGCCTCCCACTCTCGTCTCACCTCATCGGGCAGCCCCTCCGCAGGGGCCTCCCCCGGATCCTCGGCGACCACGGCGAACCCCTCTCCGGGCCGCCGCTCACGCACCTCGTGGATCTCCGCCAGGAGATCGGCGGCCGCCTCCGCCGGCGTCCTCGTCGGCTCCTCGGCGTCCTCCGTCGTCCGCCTCAGGGTCTCACAACCCGCCGCGCTCACCACCAACGCCAACAGGACCAACACTGCGCTCGCTCTCATCAACTCTTCCTCACCTCAAGCTCGCCTCCGCCCTCACCAGAGCGTCCTCGAGCTGCTTCAGGTACCGGTCTCGGGCCTCCGGCGACGACGCCTCCACCCGCATCACCAGCACGGGCTGCGTGTTACTCGCCCGCACCAACCCCCACCCCTCTCGAAACTGAACTCGAACGCCGTCCAGGGTATTCACTTCGTAGTCGTCGGCGAAGAAAGCCGCCACCTTTCCCGGGATCTCGAACTTCACCGACTCGTCGCACTCCCGCCGGATCTCCGGCGTCGCGAACGTCGCCGGGACGTCGGCCAACAACGCGCTCAACGGCTGGTGGGTCCGGGACAGGATCTCTGCCAGACGACAGGTCGCGTAGAGGGCGTCGTCAAACCCGAAGAACCGGTCGTTGAAGAAGATATGCCCGCTCATCTCCCCCGCCAGATGGGCGTCGGTCTCCTTGATCTTCGCCTTGATCAGGCTGTGGCCTACCCGGGCCATCACGGGCACACCGCCGTGCTTGGCGATGTCGTCAAAGAGCGTCTGCGAGCACTTCACCTCGCCGATGATCGTCGCCCCGGGATGCTCGGCCAGCACTTGTCGGGCGAAGAGAATCAGGAGTCTGTCACCCCAGATGATCCGCCCCTGCTCGTCGACCACCCCGATCCGATCCCCGTCCCCATCATAGGCCACCCCGAAGTCGCAGCCCTCCTTTCGGACCACCTCGATCAGGTCCTGCAGGTTCTCCGCCACCGTGGGATCAGCGTGGTGGTTCGGGAACGTGCCATCCGGCTCGGAGTAGAGCTCCGTGACCTGCACCCCCGCGGCGTCTCGCAAGAGCTCCGGCGCCAAAAGCCCCGCCACCCCGTTGCCGGAGTCCATCGCGATGTGCAACTTCCGGGCTCCCATCTTCAGATCCCCCCGCACCCACTCGATGTACTTCTTTCGCAGGTCCGCCATCGCCGTGCACCCCAGATCGGCGTCGGACTCGATCAGGTCACCGGACTCGATCATCTCCCGCAGCTCCTGGATGGTCTCCCCGTGGAGGGTGTCCCGCCCCAGCATCATCTTAAACCCGTTGTACTCCCCGGGATTGTGGCTCCCCGTGATCTGCACTGCTCCGTCCAACCCCTCGGTGAACGCCGCGAAATACACCAGCGGCGTCGGCACCACCCCCAGGTTCACCACATGGGCCCCGGCCTTGCACATCCCTTCCATCAGGGCCTCGTAGATCCGATCGCTGGACTTGCGAACGTCTCGCCCAATCCCGATCCGAGGGTTCTCCTCTCCCCGCCGCACTGCCATGGTCGCGAAGGCCTGACCGATGGAAAACACTACGCTGTCGATCAGATCGTCGTCGGCGATGCCGCGAATGTCATAAGCACGAAAGATATCGGGATTCATGGGGGGCTCCGTTGCAGATTCAGGGGCAGGCGAGGTTGCCACGAAACTAAGGGCTTCCGCCCGTGATGGCAACACTCACTGGGGACGCACGTGGAGATGGAACACTCGCCAGCTCCGCGGCAAGCACAGGAGTTCCTCGGTGAACCCCAGCCGCAACCAGAAGTCCACCTCCGGCGACGACAACAGGCTGTGAAAGGTCTGGTCCTCCAGGGGTATCCGACATCGAAGCTTCCCGGGCTCCTCCGGATCAGGGATCACCTCCGAGGCCGTCCAGGGACTCTTCGGCAACCGGAAAAACTCCCGGCCCTGCTCTCTCTTCCGCGTCGCACACACCTCTACACTCTCCAGGGTCTCCACCAACGTCCCCGGGCACACCTCGGGCCCCCGCTCTTCAAAGGCGCAGTACAAGTAGAGCCGCCGCCGGGGCCGCCACTTCGGCGCCGCCCCTGCGACCAGCCGCCGCCGGGGCTCCTCCTCCAGGGCCTTCAGCACCCGCCGCGGGAGCCCCCGGGGGTCGCGAAACGCAAGCCACCCCCGCTCCTCTTCGTCCCCGGTCACCCGCACGCAGACATCCCCGTCACCCTCCAGCATCGAGTACCCCACCAGGGATTGTCCCCGATGCAACCCCTCCTCCACGTGGTCCACGATCACCTTCGCCACCGGGCTCTCCACCTCCTGGAGGTAGATCTGCCGCTGCGCCATCGACACATGGCGCACCACCTTCCCGTTCGTCGCCAGCACCTGGACCAACAGGGGATCCCCGTCGGTGCTCACCCGACGTACCCAGAGATATGGAAATCTCGTCGGCGCCGTCACGCTACACCCGCCAGGGAGCGGTCCGCTCCTCTCTCAACAACACCAACCGCTTCGCCGACTCGTGGAGCACCGGGTGGAGGTCTCTGCTGAAGGCGATGGCCCGCAGCAGCTTGATCCCCAGCGTCGGCAACAACCGCAACGAGGTCCCGGTCTCCCCGTAGGGGTTGCGCACCGCTCCCTCCCGAGCCTTCAGCCGCGCGAACCAACGGGGGTGACGGACCACCTCGTGAATTAGCTCCGGCGTTGTCGGCCGCCGGGTCACGAGCACCATCACATCTTCCAGCCGAATCTGGGGATTGCTCAACAGCTTTCGGATCACCAGCGGGTTCGGATCCATCAGCAACCGCTCCAAGATCTGCACCTTCGGCCCCGACGCCAGCGTCCGCCGCTCCCCCACGGTCACGTCCCGATCCTGGGGCAGCCGCACCTCCGGCAACCCCCGTCCCTTCGGCAGCGACCGGTGGGGTGGCACCTCCCGCAACAGGTCCCGCACCGCCTCCCGGCCTGCGTCATAGGCGCTCCCGTAGAGATCTCGGATCCGATCGTAGTCGTCGTCGAGACGCATCTGGATCAAATACCAGGCCAGGGCCAGCACCGCCTCGGCGGCCCCGGCATGCCCCCACAGCGCCCCCCGGAGCAACTGATCCAGGACCCACACCGCCTCCTCTCCATCGAGCCGATCTAAGCAGTCCCCGATCGCGGCGGCCTGCATGGCCACTTCGGGCACGCTCTCCACCCGGACCAGGAGGTCACGGTAACAATCCTGGAGGGGATCCGGCGCGTTCGGATCGAGGACCACCTCATTGGACTCTGGGACCTCCTCGCTCATCTCCCGCCCTGCTCTAGTCTTGTCCCGCTTCCTGGGCCGCGATTTCCCGCTCCGGCTGGTTGGCGACCTCGACCCGCAACAAGAAATCGCCACCACGAAGCACCGGGTAGGGGACCTCGTCGAAGACCATCGTGAACGGCGCCAGGTCTCGAGCCTGAAGGTTCCCTCCCCGACGAGCCACCAGATCGACGGCCTCTCCAGGACTGGACTGCTCCTCAAACTCCACGAACTGGACGCTCTGGCCCACGGTGCCGCTCACGTTCTGCAGCACTCGCCCCTCCGTGGTGGTGATCAGCGCCCGCAGCTCCACGCCGTCGACCACCCGGTTCTCGTTGTTTCGAACCATTCCCTTCACCACGAAGACGGCCCCGTCGCGGCCCACTTGCACCACCTGCCCGTGGACGCTCTCCACGGTCACGGGATCCTCGGGGGCCACCACCACGTTGGCCGGCCGGGGCGGCGCCCACTCCGGCCGCGGCTGATACTCGCCGTCACCAAAGGCTACCTGCAACATCTGTGGGAAGTCCCGAAAGTCGATAAACCCCTCGTTCTGCCAGGCCACTACCCCAAAGAACCCCATCACAACCAACGACAGGATCAGCAGGAACACCGCCGCCTTCGTCCCGGGACTCCCCCCGATCCGATGGGGCTGAAAGTCCTCCTCATCCCAGGTCGCCGACGGTGCGGCCTTCTTCGGCGCCGGCGCCGACGCTTCCTTCTCCGCCGCCTCCGACAACGCTTTCTGCTGCGTCGGCGGCACGCCACGCGCCCCCACAGGACGCTTTCCGGCCTTCTTCTTCGGCCCCGCCTGAGGCCCAGCCTCCACCTTGCCCTTTTCGGGATCAAAGACGGGCCCGTCGGTCCCAAAGGAGGGATCCACGTGGTCCGAGGCGTCTCCGAAGGCGCTCCCCGACCCCATCAAGGGCGCCGGCTCTTCTTCCTCTTCCGGCGCTGGCTCCGATGCCGCCGGGGGAGCGCTCGCTGCCGCCGGGGGCGCCTTCGCCTCCGGCTCGGGAGCCTCCTCCAACTCCTCGGCCTCGGACTCCTCCTTCAGGGCCTCCATCTCCAGAGCCTCTTCCGTCCCGGGATCCTCCCCGCTGACGTCGGCGAACGCGCTGGACTGCTTCGGCTTCAACCCGCCCAGCCCAGCCCCGGCGTGGGGGAACGGACTCGACGACTTGGTCTCTTCCTCGTTGTCCCCGGACTGATAATAGATCTCCGGTTCCCCTGCCGCGTCGGCTCGCACCCGGAACACATGACCACAGCGCGAACACCGCAGCTTCACTCCCTTGGGCGTTACGTTTTGGTCGGGGAGATTAAATCCCGTCGTGCACTCCGGGCATCGGATGATCATGGCCTGACCTCGTAGTCGATCGGTGGGTCTCTACTCCGTGACGCCGTCGACTCTACAACGGGGTCCTTGATTTTCCAAACAAATACCCCCCGCCGCTCCCCTACTCCTCCAGAGCCGACAACCGCTCCTCCAACGCCTCCACCGTCGCACGCAGCTCGTCGAGCTCTTCCCGCATCTCCGAGACGTGGGTCAACTGGTCGATGGCCCCCCGAAATCGCTCGTCCAACCGGTCCTGCATCTCATCGATGGACCGCTGGGTCCCGTCGACGAACTCCCGGATCGCCTTGGACCCCTCCTCCAGAGACTCCGCCCGGCGCCGAAACTCCTCCCGGAACTGGGTCACCGGCCACTGCAATCGGGCGAAGAACTCTTCCCCCGACTGGATGATCCCCCGCAACACGGACACCGGAAAGCTCGGGTTGACCCGCTGCTGCTCCAACACGATATGGGCCAGCGTCGCGCTCGTGATGTCCTCCCCCGTGGAGTTGTCGATGATCGCGACCTCTTCACCCTCCCGCACCATCCCCTCGATATTCTCCAGGGTGATATATGTGCTCGACTCTGTGTCGTAGAGCTTTCGGTTCGCGTAACGCTTGATGACTCTCGGCATTCGGCCTTCTTCGATAGTCCCCGGGCTCGACTCAGAAGTCGAAGCCGCCGGCGAAGGTGTACTGATTGATCGGAGAGTCTCCCAGGCCGAAGACCCCCTCCAGGGTGAAGCTCATGATCCAAACGTTCAGACGCCCCCCCACGAAGAGCCGATTGGCCATCTCCGTGGTCTGGCTGAACACGAACTCCGGCGCAAACCGCACCTGGGGGTTGGTCCGGCTGAACTGCGGCGGCCGCGGATCCTGGGGGTAGGCGTTCAACACCCGGGTCGACGCGATCGTGTAGAGCTGCTGATATCCAATGTAGGGCGTCACCGACGTCACCCCGGCCAACCCGAAGGACTTCGACGCCGACAGGTCCCAACCGGTGTTGATCATATTCAACTCCGGCGCCCCCACCACGGTGTTCACCGTGCCTCGCACGGCCACATCCGGGAACCAATCAAACCCCTCATTCAGCGCCCACCGCAGGTCGGCCCCCATACTGAAAATCTCACTCCCCGATAGATACCCCAGGTTCCCGGCCACCTCAAACGAGAAGGGCAGCCCTTTTCGCACCTGCAGGTGTCCCGTAAACAGCAACGGGTTCGGGCTTCGCCCCTCCAGACCGGTCTGCCAGTGATCGCTCTGATGTGGGATGTCCGAGAGGCTGGCCATCATCTTCACCGCAAACCCGGCCTGCCCCAACGTCTCCGACGGCGCGATCAGCCGAGGCGCCATCACCTGGCCAAACTCCGACACGAATCGATTGAACCCGTCCACGTCCCGGCTGACCTGTCCGCAGATCTGGACGCAGTCTTCGTGATCGATCTCTTCAAACGTGCCGAATCGGGACAACCTCAAGTCGTTGGTGCCCGCGAAGGCCATCGCCGAACTCAAGGTGATCCCTACCACCACCACCAGCGTCGTCGCCTCTCTCCACAAACTCATCAGCTCTCCTCCAGGCGCGGCGCCCTCCACCTTCCGGGCGCCTCCGGGGCGATCTTCAACACTGCATCAGGTCCAGCAAAACCAAGCCTTGCCGAGGTTCTATCAAGGGGTCCCACCACCGTCAAGCCCGCGCAGAGCCTTCGTCAACTCCCTGCGCAACACCTCGCCGCGCTCCCAGAGCGTCGGCCCATCCCCCACGGGGAGCCGCAGCTCGCTGACCAACCCCGGCGCCGGCACCAGAGAGGTCTCTACGGGGCGCAACAGACCGGTCTTCAACAGCACCTCCACCAGCTCCTCGTCGCTGCCCGGCCGCAGCTCCCCCTCATCATCCCCCCGGCCCTGCAGATGCGGCACGGTCTCCACGCAGGTCAGGTCCACGGCGCTCGCCAGGACCGCCACGGTCTGAACGGGAGATCCCAGCTCCCGGTCCTGATGCCACACTCGCAGCCCGTACATATCCCGGGTCAGCCGCCCCGGCCCCGCTGCCACGGCGCTCCCCGTCGGCGCCCAGGTCAGCATGGTCATCAGGATCGCGATGTACGGGTTACAGCTGATCAGCAGCCGCCTCAGGTCCGGGCCCCCGCGACGGGCCACCTTCAACGTCGTCTCGTTGATCGGGATCGACCCGAACCACCGGGCCGCGCCACCCTTCACCTCATAGCTCGCTCGCTCCCAGTCCCGGGCCCGAAGCCCCGCCCCGCGGCCCATCGCGAAGAGCACCACCTGCCGGGGAAACCCGATGTACATCGGCCGCGACGCCCCCAGGTCCCTCGCCGCAAACCCGGTCATAAAGCTCTGCCCCACAAAGTTGAACGGCGTCGGCCGCTCCTCCTCCACCCGCCCGGTGCTCCAGTCCAGGTCCTTCGGCCGGTAAGCCCACCGAAGCATCGACGCCAGCGCCCCGGCCCGCCGCTCCGCCGTGGCCGGCGACAGGTGGGTCAGGCGCTCCACGGCGTGCAGACAGGCCAATCGAGTCGCCTCCGGCTCGTCCACGTCGGCGAACCGCTCCCGCTTGATCTGCTGGACTGTCTGTACCAGAGGCCGCTCAAAGAGAGCCGTCGAGAAGAGCCGTCCCCGGGCGGGCTTACTCTCCACGAAGGCCAACCCCTCCGTCGTCAACCCCACCTTCTGGTCTCCCGCGGGCCGCAAGAACTTCAGCCACCGCCCGAAGTCGGCGTAGTACCGGGCCGTCCGCTCATCGACCTCCAAGAGCTCCCCCAGCTTCCCCATCCCCAACTCCTCCCCCCGCAAAGCCTCCATCAACTCGATGAAGAGCGCGATATTATTCGCCTGCGGGACGTCCGTGATCGACTCCGTCAGGTCCAGCTGCAGCGGTGGCTCATCCCGGTTCATTCCCCCAGTCTACCCGATCTCTTCTCTTCGATCGACGCTCAGAGCTCTCGCAGCAGCAGCTCTCCCGGATCCTCTCCCAGGCGCTCTCGGAGCTCTCGTCGCCCGTCGTCGAGGACCCGCATCAAGATCTCCCCCTCCCCGCGGAGCAGACGCCCGTCGGTGGTGCACGACTGCCACAGAAACCGCAGCTTATCCTCGTCCCGAGCCCCCAGGAGATGGCCTCGGAGCACCGACCCTCCCCGATACTGCGCCTCCAAAGCTGGCCCGGACTGCCGAAACCAGAACACACTCCCCACGGGCAACGTCGCGTCCGCCGTGGTGTTGTGGATCAAACAGAACGCCGTGTGGTCCAGGGCTCGCCGGGGCTCCCCATAGCGCCGCACCATCTGCCGGCCGTCACCATCCATGAACACCGGATGGTTCGCCACCGGTCGGGGCACGGTCCCCTCCTCGACGTCCTCAAACCCGAACCCGCTGAAGAACCCCGCCGCCCCGTCGGCCCGGATGTAGATCGCCTCGATGTCCAGCTCCTCCCGCAGGTGCAACATGGCGCTCGCCAGCTGAGACGCCCCGATCCCGCTGCCCCGGGAGCTCGGCGCCACCGCCAGGGATTGGAGCACCGCCAGCCCCTCTCCCACGCAAGACCAGGCCACCGCCGCGGCGACCCCACCGGCCCGGGTGGTCGCCACCAGGAAGGTCGTCCCCACCGAGTGAGACGGCGGCCCAGATAGATTGCAGGCATCCAAGAGCGGCTTCACCCGGGCCGCGTCTTCCGTGATCTCCAGCGTGTACCCCAGGCTCGCGATATTGTCGTTCCGCACCGTCCGGGTCATTCGTCGCCTTCGCCCTCGTCTTCGTCGGCCGCCGCGGCGGCTGCCCGCGCCTCATCACAATCCACCCGCCGAAGGGCCGCCGTGATCTGACCGCGGAGGTCATCGTCGGTGATCCCACTGACTGACAGCCCACTTCGCAGCTCGCAGAGCTCTTGCTCAGCGAAGGCGATCCGATCTTCCATCTCCGCCTGGGCCTCGGGCCGCCGAGCCTGGCGTTCCTCGAGCTCCTTACGATACTCGGCCGCTTCCTCGGCGTTCCCCGCTTCCTCGGCATGTTCGATGGCGGCCAGCAACCGGCGGTCGCCGCTTCCCAGGTTCTCCATCCCTCGCTGCTGCCGATCCCGATAGGTCAGCAGATGATCGGAGACCACCAGACGAGCCTGGGCCCCCGCCACGGGCCGATTGTTCTCCTGGGCCCACTGGATCAGCTCTTCGAAGTAGCCCTTCGCCTCCGCGCCGATACTCGCCGGATTGTCCGCTTCCCGGTCCAGAGCCCGCAGCTCCAACAGGTTTCGCAGCCGCTCCACCCGCAGCCACGCGCTATCGCCGTAGGTATCCTGGGCAGCCGCCAGGCTCACCTCTGCGGCCCGCAACTCCTCCGTCCCTGCGTTGGACTGATTCCGGTATCGCATGGCCCGATCGAAGTCGCCCCAGGCCACCCGGGTCAACACCATCGCCCGGCTCGCCTGGTCCTCCCCACCGGTCCACTCCAGCGGACCCGTCCGCAAGGTCCCGGTCCACTCGTTATTCATCACCACGTCTGTGGGCTCCAGGTGGCATAGCTCCGCCAGGATCCGGTGGGTCCCTCCGTCATGGGTCTCCACGGTGTAGAAGTCCCCTTCGGCCTGCTTGCACGCCTCCAGTTCGTATTCGATCACCTCCTTGATCCGATCCTCCCGAGACATACAACCCGCCGCGGTCATCACGACCAAGCCCAGCACCAGGGGCACCACCATCGCTCGCTTCACCGTCTCTCCTACTCTGAATTTCTGTATCGAGCTTCTCGTCGCCACCACCTTACCATAGCCCTTCCCAGGTGGTCACTCTCCCTCACCATCCCTCACGAACACGTACTGCACGGCGTGATAAGACCGGAACCCGAAGTAGGCCAGGATGATCACCATCATCAACGGCACCATCGGCTCCTCCCGGATCCCGGTCAGAAACTCATAGAGAGCTACCACCACCATGGGAATCCCCACGGCCAGAATCAGCACGGGCAGCAGCATCAACAGGTTACGAAACTTCCGGTCGGGATGTCGAAACTTCAGGGCCATGGCACTCCTCGGGGGCTCGGCGACCTCATCGCGACCCACACTCTAGGCGGTCCGTCCCCCCTGTCAACGCTTCGCAGTCCCCGTCTCGTCCCGCCTGATCCAGACACCCCACCTCCTCCCAACCCAGGTGGCCGCTCCACATCTGCCCTACACACCAGGAGTGACACCCCGCCCCCTCGTCGAAGAAGCCACAATAGTCGTAGAACCCGCAGATCTCCGTACAGATCTCCACCTGGGCTTCACACTGCCCCACCTCCACACAGCTCTCGGCCCCCACCAGGCACTCCATCACGGGCCCCTGAATCAGCCCGGTCTCCTCCACCTCTTCACACTCCTCCATGCACGTCCCCAACTCCACGGCCCCCTCGCTGCACCAGGACGCCTTAAAGCAGACCTCCCCACACCGAAGCCGGGCCTCGTGCTCCTCCTCGTCGGGCACCACGAAGGGATGCACCACCTCCGACGGCTCCTCCTCCTCGGCCTCCTGAGACTCCTCCTCAGCCTCCCCCGACTCGTCACCAGCAGCGTCGCGGTCGTCACGAGACTCCTCGTCCCCTCCTCCCTCATAGGCCGCCACGCTTCGGGGCGTCTCCTCAAAACCACCGCACCCCTGAACCACCGCCACGATACACACCACCCAGCCCCACCGAACGATCCCTTTCATAGCCGCCTCCCACGCTAGAGAAACCCTCCCCGGCACCATCCTCACCGGCCTTCCCACCCCTTATCGGCAACCCCCGCCAGACTGTGCAGAAAATCCCCGGCGGGAGCAGCCCGATGGCCCCCCAACCGTTTGGAGCCTCTTCCCATGCGTCTACATTCACGGGGAGCGTCGAATCGAGAACCGACGACGCCGGAACGTGAACCCAACACCGGGCACGTCGACCCCGGCCCGGGGGGGCATGAAAGTGTCGGACGCCCGGTCTTCATCGTGCCGGGGGCGACTGCCGGGACCGCCGGCGCGGGAGCCTCTTGGCGAGGAGTACAGACCATGACCGAGAAAGAATATCCTCCAGAGCATCACGAAACTGAGCACCGCACCTCTGCCCCTCCCACCGAGGAGTACCCCGACCCCACCATGGGCCGGCGCACCCCCTTCCGCGGCGCCTCCTGGGGCTCCATCATCGCCGGCGCCCTCGTCGCCGTGGTCGTGATGGCTGTCCTGAACATCCTGGGGATCGCCATCGGCGCCGCCACCATCGAGATCGGCACCGAGCAGGCCGGTCTCGGCGTCGGCGCCGGGATCTGGTGGACCGTCAGCGCCCTCATCGGTCTCTTCTGCGGGGGCTGGGTCGCCGGCCGCCTCTCTCACTCCATGGACCGCGCCGAAGGCGTCCTCCACGGGATCATCACCTGGGCACTCTTCGCCTTCGCCAGCATCTTTATGGTGACCACCACCGTCGGCCAGGCCATCGGCGGCGCCTTCGGTATGGTGGGTCAGCAGATCTCCGCCATCATGATGCAGCTCCCCGATCTCACCGCCCTCGAGGGTACCCTCGTGGAGCTCGGCGTTACCCCCGAAGCTGTCGCCGCCACCCAGGCCGAGCTGATCATCGCCGGTGAACAAGCCGCCGATGCCCTGGCCGCCGGCGCCACCTGGGCCTTCATCTCCCTCCTCCTCGGGGCCTTGATCTGCGCCCTCGGCAGCCTGATCGGCGCCGCCATGCCCCCCACGGGCGGCGAGGAGCGCATGGAACGAGCCCGACGAGTCCTTCGACCCAGGACCGTCTAAGGCCCTTCCCCATTCACACCTGATCCACGAGCGCCGCCGGCCACCAGGCCGGCGGCGCTCTCACATCTCCTCCAATACCTCGATCCCCAAAAGCGACAGCCCCGACCCCAGTGCGATCTGCGTGGCCTTCGCCAACAGCAAGAGCCCTGCCCGCCGCGGCCCCTCGAGCTCCACGATCCTGTGATCCCCGTCGTTGTAGAGCGTGCTAAACGCCTTCGCCAGATGAAAGAGATACTCCGTGATCCGACTGGGCGACTGGTTCTGCGCCGCCACTCGCACCGTCTCCGGCCACCCCTTCAGGTGGTTCACCAACGCCATCTCCAGCTCCGTCCCCAACGCCCCCAACGCCTCCTCCCGGCTCGCCCCGTCCACCTCGGGCCACCCGCCCACCTTCTGGCTGATCGAGTTGATCCGGGCATACCCGTACAGACAGTACGGACCGGTCCGCCCCTGAAAGTCGATGGACTTCTTCGGATCAAAGTGAACCGTCGTCCTCGGCGCGAAGTCCAGCACGAAGT
>SKON01000094.1 GCA_007120035.1 Myxococcales bacterium | reverse complement strand
CTGAAGAGCTACCATCGGATGCAGCTGCTCTGCATCGATGAGGTGGGTTACCTCTCCTACGATGCCCGAGCCGCAGACCTCCTCTTTGAAGTAGTCAATCGTCGCTACCAGTCCCGTCGCTCCATCGCGATGACGACCAACCTGGCCTTCAAGGAGTGGACCACCGTATTTCCCAACGCCACCTGCACGGTCGCCCTCGTGGATCGACTCTGCCACCGCGCTGACATCATCAAAATCTCCGGCGAGAGCTGGCGCCGAAAGGAAGCCGTGGAGCGCCAGGACCAACGAAAGGAGGCCTCGTGATAATACGAATCCCTGTCCCGCCTAACCTCACGGGCCCCCAGGCTGCCATGCTGATCGAGCTCATTGACTGGCTCGTAGACGCCCTCATCGAATGGCAGCAACGCCTACGACGAGCCTACGAACCGTGGGGCGAAGAGCCGCCTGCGTCCTGGACGGACGAGATCCCCTTCTAGCACCGGCAACACCCGGAGAGTTGCAGGTCTGCTCTCCGGGCGTTCGGCGTGTCCACCCGGCAAGTCCATATTTACGCGCTTTTCGATGACCATTAACAGGAGCTCTCCTGGTCTGGTCCTTCCAGTGGACAGAACCGGTTGGGGCTGCCTTCAATGGGAGCGGGGGCTTGGTCTTCGCTGCCGATGTCCTTCGCCTGGCGGTGTTGCCGACGCCTTGAGCTAGTCGATGGAGCTGAGCGGGCGGCCTCGGAGCGGGTCGAGAGGAGGCCGCCGCTCTCGTCCATGGCTCGGAGGCTCGGAGGGCGACAGAGGGCCCGCCGAGGCGGGCCCTTGGGCCTGGTCAGGAGGGGTCGACGAGGCGGCCGAGGAAGAGGATGGTATCCGTGGGGTGGTCGTAGATGGCGTAGTAGAAGGGCCGGTCGAAGCGGACCACCGGAGGGGGGTCTTCGTTGATGGAGTCGCTCACAGTATCGAAGATCACCGCTGTGGCAGCGGCGGCCTCGGTGCCCTCTTCGTCGATGCTGACGAAGGACTTATGCAGGATGTCGGAGATGAAGAGAGACTCCATGGGGATGCAGGGTGCCGCGCCGGTGATGCCCTGGAAGTCGGCGTCGCAGTCGTCGAAGGCGTCCTCCATGCCCAGGAGCTCCATGGACTCGACGAGGCTGAGGTCGCTCTCGGACTCAAACTTGGGGAACGTGAGGTCCACCTGAAGTCGGCCACGGACGCCGTCAGCGATGTCATCGAAGTGCTGGCGGGTCAGGCTGTTCTCCCAGGCGAGGAAGTCGGCGTCTTCGTCGGCGGGCATGAAGGCGATCATGGAGACCTCGCCGCCGACGTAGGGCATGGCGACGGCGACAGAGTCTTCGTCGACGAAGTAGCCGAAGAGCTGGGTCTGGGTCATGAGGTCCACGTCCACGGTGGAGCCGTCCAGGCGCTGGAAGGGTCCGGGGGAGGTGTGATCCTCTTCAAACGCGCTATCCCAGGAGCCGAAGAAGTAGATGGCGTTAACCAGGATGAAGCGGGTGAGCCCGCTGACGGCGCCATCGGGCAGGAGGTCTTGAATGCGGTCGTTGGTGTAGTCCTCGACCCAGGCATTGATGGCCTCGCGGATCGGGTCGTACTCATTGATGAAGTCGACGAGGCGGAGGCCGGCGCCGTAGTGTTCGGCGAGGAGGTTGAGGTAGTCGTCCTCGAAGTCGAAGCCGATCTGACCCCAGGACTGGTTGACGATGTTGAGGGTGAAGTTGTCGCCCTCTTCAACCTCGACCTCGGAGCGCCTGGCGAGCTCAAGGGCCAGGGCGTTGAAGGCGGCGTGGAGGTCGGCGTCGTCCAGGGTGAAGCGGAGGGCCTGGGCCATCTGGGCGCGGGTGTCGTTGGCGGCGCCGGCGTAGGCCATGGCCAGGGCCAATGAGATGGAGTGGGGGGAGAGGAAGAGGTTCTCGTCGTCGCCCTCGGCGGCGCGCAGGGCGGCCAGGAGATCGAAGGCGAAGTCGCGGTTGCCCGCCGTGAGCTCCGCGAGGACGGCCTCGGAGACGTCCGGAGAGGTGTTGTAGGTGACGGAGCCCTGCACCAGCTGACCGGGAGGCTCGGGGGTGTCGGGCTGGTTGACCTCCGGTTGGTTCTGTTCGCCCTCGGGATCGGGGGTGGTGCCGCAGGCCGTCAGGCCCAGGGCGAGGAGGCCGGTGAGCAGGGTGGGAAGTACGCGATTCATCATTGATCTCCAGGTGGAAGTGGACGGAGCTCATTGCTCCCGAAACGATTCGGGTGGATGATTACGCAATAGGCGTGCCAGAGTTTTCCGGGCGGAGAATCCGTAGGCCGGGAGACGAGATGCGGGCGAAGGGAGGAGCGGTGTCAGGTGAGATGATGTGGGATGTTTGAGGGGAGCGTATCAGAGATTTGAGGGGCGGGGAGCGAGTTAGCGAGGGTCTAGCTCGCAGCCCTGGTCGTCGCAGGCGGGTCCATCGTCGGCGCCGTCACCGGGGCTCCGTGGTTGGAGCTTGTCCAGTAATTGCGTGAAGACCTCCGGGGGTTGGGCGCCGGAGACGCCGTGCTCGCCGTTGAAGAGGAAGAAGGGGACGCCGCGGATGCCGAGCTCTCGGGCTCGGCTCTCGTCGTGGCGGACGTCGTCGGCGTGGGAGTCCGAAGCGAGGAGGGCGCGGGCGGCGTCGGGGTCGAGGCCTACGTCAGTGGCGGCGGCGGTCAGGGCGTCATGGTCGGAGAGGGAGCCGCCGTCGGTGAAGTAGGCGCGGAGGAGGCGCTCCTTCATGGCGTCCTGCTTGCCGGCGGAGTGGGCGAGGTGGATGAGACGGTGGGCGTCAAAGGTGTTGCCGGGCTGGACGTCCTCGAAGTGGAAGGCCAGGCCGTCTTCGGCGGCCACGGCGGTGACGTGGTCCTGCATCTGGCGGGCGCGCTCCAGGCTCATGCCGTACTTGCTGGCGAGGAGCTCGATCAGGGAGTGTTCGGCGGCGGGCGGGGCCGTGGGGTCGAGCTCGAAGCTGCGCCAGACGATCTCCACCTGGTCGCCGTCGGGGTGAGCGGCGAGGGCGCGCTCGAGGCGGCGCTTGCCGATGTAGCACCAGGGGCAGGCGATGTCGGACCAGATTTCGATCTTCATTGGTTTTCCGTGGGTGATGGGGGTCGGTCGAAACTGAAGGGGAGTGTCACACCGGACTGGTTGGTAGATCAAGGGCGCCTCGACCGAGCAGTAGACCCACGGTGCGGAGGCGTCTCGCCTTCGCGGGCACCGAGTGTGCGGCGAAGGCTGGAAGTGTCGGGAATCGAACGCCGAGCAGTAGACCCACGGTGCGG
>SKON01000058.1 GCA_007120035.1 Myxococcales bacterium | reverse complement strand
GGGGGCTCCCCATTTTCTCCCACCCACGTGCATTCTCCCTCGATTTGATATACTTACCCTCACATCAGGGGCACCTCCACCACCGAGGGACGTTATGACCCGCACAGCTATCCTTCTTACCGCCTTCCTCCTCGTCGCCTGCGCCGGCGAAGTCGCCGACAACAGCTCCACCTGGGACCTCAATACCGATCCCGGTGACGACGCCGGCCATAACACCGCCACCGACGTCGACCTCAACGGCGACACCGCCGACCCCGATGACACGAGCCCTGACCAACCCCTCGCCCCCGAAAACCTCCAGGCCACCACAGATCTCTCTGATCACGTCCGCGTCACCTGGAACCCCGTCGACAACGCCCTCGCCTACGAGCTCCTTCGCGACGGCGAGGTCATCGCCGAAACCGCCGACCTCGAGGTCCTCGACGAACACGCCAGCCCTCCGGGCACCCTCCTCCCACCGGAGAACTTCACCGCCACCGACCACCGCGGCGACGGGGTCTTCCTCTCCTGGAATCACACCTCTCCCTCCCCAGGTGACGTCCACCAGTACCAGGTCCGAGCCCTCTTCGCCGACGACCCCGGGCCCCTCTCCGACCCCGTCAATGGCCATCGAAGCCCCTTCCCGTACTCGTTCGAAATCCGACGCACCTCCGAGGACTGGCTCGACGTCGGCCCCAACACTTCCTTCCTCGACGAAGAAGCACCCTACGGCGATCTCCTCGACCCCGGCCGCACCCGCGCCACCAAAGGAGCGCACCTGGATCGCGTCTACCTCCAGATCTTCGATCTTGAGAGCACACCGGGCCCGGAAGTCACCTACGAAGTCCGCGTCCTCGACGCCCACCACGGCCCGATCCTTCCCCAGACCACCACAGGCCGCCGCGGTCCGGGCATCCCCCCCGTCCAATGGGAACGATCCCCCGGCGGCTCCCCCACGGGATTCGTCGCCCTCTCCGGCGCCACCTCCGCCCCCTACAGCGACCTCTCCGCCCCCGAGGACGGCACGCCCCGATACTGGCGAGCTCGCCTCACCGTCCCCGGCGAGTCCCCCCAGTACTCCGAGCCCGATCTCGGCTACCGCGCTGTCGACTGCATCATCGACGAGACCTTCGACGGCCAGGTCGACTTCGTCAACGTCGCCGAAGAGCTCGACATCCCCTTCACCACCACCCCGCCCACCCACGACGCCAACCTCCAGGCCCTCTGGGACGCCACCCTCCCTGCCCCCAACTGGGAAGATCCCCAGACCCTCTCACCGGCCGTACAGGTCAACGGCGCCATCGTAATCGCCACCTCCTTCCGTGAGAACCGACAGTTCTGGCTCCAAGACAGCCAAACCGCCTTTCAGGTCTACCTCGACGATCCCCTCCCCGTAGACGTCCGCGTCGGACAATCCGTCAGCTTCACCGCCACAGCCATCGACGTCTTCAACGGCAACCCCGAAGTCGTCGCCCTCGACAGCTTCGTCATCAACAGCGAGGAGAACCCCGTCTTCTTCCGGGATCTTCGCACCGACCCCGTCTCCCTCACCGACCACTACTACCAGCTCGTCCGCCTCGGCGGCGGCCTCTCAGACGGCGAATCCTGTTCCGGCAACTACCAGTGTTTCGACTACACCTACGGCCCCACCGGCGCCTCCCACACTGTGCCACTCCGCACCTCCAGCCAGTTCGCCGAGGACAACGCCTGCCTGACCTTCTTCGGCCCCGTGATCGCCTTCCCCGGCCCCTTCACCACCCTCCCCCAGGAACCCGCACCACAGCTCCAGACCGACCACCATCAGTGGACCCGCTGGCAATGAACAAACTCTTTCATCACCTCCAACAGAGCACCGCCCCGGCCTTTCACTTCGGCGACCACACCCGGACCTTCGCCGATCTCTTCCACCGCGGCGCCCGCTACGCCGCCGCTCTCCAGAGCCTCGGCGTCACCCCCGGCGATCGCGTCGTCGTCCTCCTCCACCGCAGCCTCGATCTCATCGACATCCTCGTCGGCCACCACCGCCTCGGCGCCATCCACGTCCCCGTCAACCACCGCTACGGCCCCCGAGAAATCGCCCACATCATCGCCGACGCAGATCCTTCAGTCGTCGTCACCGAGCCGGCACTCGCCACCAAACTCCCCGACCTCGACCTCCCCATCCTCCAGGTCGGCCCTTCACTCGACGCCCTCATCGACGCCGCTCCCCCCTTTCAACCTGTCGACCTCCACGACGACGACCCGGCCCTCTTCATCTACACCTCCGGCACCACAGGCCCCAGCAAAGGGGTCATCCACACCTACGCCACCATCGTCGCCGGCATCGACGCCCTCACTCGAGAGTGGCGCTTCACCCCCGACGACCACCTCATCCTCGCCCTGCCCCTCTTCCACGTCCACGGCCTCTGCATCGGCGTCCACGGCACCCTCCTACGGGGAAACCAGACCACCCTCCTTCCCGACTTCGACCCCACCGCCGTCGCCACCGCCCTCGGCGATCAGGGCACCATCTTCATGGGCGTCCCCACCATGCACCACGCCCTCCTCGAGGCCATGGAGGAGGACCCTCAACTCGCCAGAGCCATCTCCCGAGCACGCCTCCTCACCAGCGGCTCCGCAGCACTTCCCCGCGCCCTCTTCCAACGAATCCATGAACTCACCGGACTCGAAGTCCTCGAACGCTACGGCATGAGCGAGACTCTTCTCACGCTCACCAACCCCTACGACGGTCCTCGACAGCCGGGCACCGTCGGCCGCCCCATCGACGGCGTCGAGGCCCGCGTCGTCGACGACGACGGCGAACCCGTCCCCGACGGCGAACCCGGCGCCCTCGAAGTCCGCGGCCCCTGCATCACCCCCGGCTACTGGCGCCTCCCCGATAAGACCGCCGACGCCTTCACCCCCGACGGATTCTTCCGCACCGGCGACGTCGTCACCCGCTCCCCCGACGGCGTCTTCTCCATCCTCGGCCGCCAATCCGTAGACATCATCAAATCCGGCGGCTTCAAAATCAGCGCCCGCGAAATCGAAGAGACCCTCCTCACCCACCCCGACATCCGCGCCTGCGCCGTCATCGGCGTCCCCCACGAAAAATGGGGCCAATCCATCACCGCCGCCATCGTCCCCTCCCCCTCCGCGACCCCCCGCACCTCCGACGCCTGGCTCTCCCTCCTCCGCCACCACGTCGCCCAACAACTCGCCGACTACAAACGCCCCTCCTCCGTCCTCCTCCTCGACAAACTCCCCCGCAACGCCCTCGGCAAAGTCCAAAAACACCGCCTCATTTGACCACCCCAAAACCACCCCACCTCCC